>NZ_JBIBST010000012.1:200877-259524 GCF_043077765.1 Streptomyces sp. NPDC015661
CGTGGCCTCGGCCTGCGGCTCGTCCGCGGCGTCCGCCTCCGGCTTCGCCGGCTCGGCGGCCGTTTCGGCGGTGGGCTCCGCCGTCTCCTGCTCCTCCGGAGCGGCTTCGGGCGCGTCCGTGTCCACCGCGACGGCGGCCTCCGCCGCAACCGGCTCCGGCTCCGCCGCGACGGCGGGCGGTTCGGTGGCCGGAGCCGCACCCTCCGCCGGCTCCCCCGCGCCCGCGTCCGCGTCCGCCGTCCTCGCCTTCGGGATCTGCGGGTTGTCGAACGCCGCCGCCACCAGGTCGTCCGCCGCGCGGCGCGCCGCCGCTTCCGGGGTCGCGGGGGCCTCCGGGGTCTCACGCGTCTGGGGCGGGACGGAGGTTGCCGGGGATTCCTCACGGTCCCGGCCGAAGACCTTGCGCAGCATGCTCCGAATACCCATGAGCGAACCCTTTCGCATGAGTGGGGTGCAGTGTGAATGTCCGTACTGGGCGTTTCGGGACGTTCATCCCTGGCCAGGGCGGACACGTAAGGTTAGCGGCCACCCCCTCCCCCTCCGGTGACCCGGTCGCCCCCGGATGCCGTGCATTCATTCGGCGTTCACTCCGCTGCCGTCCCCGTGCAGATCTACGCACATAGCGTCGCCGCCGAAGTGATCCGACACCATGTCGGCGCAGTCGTGCGCCGGAGGAGGACGAAGTGCGCAAACTGCTGCCGCTGCTGAGCACGAACCCCCACGGAGGCGGCCGTTCCGCTCTCACCTGCCGGTTCCGCTGTGGTGACGCCTGCTTCCACGAGGTGCCCAACACCAGCGACAACGAGTACGTCGGCGACGTCATAGCCGGCGCCCTCTCCCGCCGTTCCGCCCTCCGCGCCGCCGCCGTCGTGACCGTCGCCTCCGCCGTCGGCGGGGCCGTCACCCTCGGGAACGCCCCCGCGGCCGAGGCGAGCCCGCTGAGCCCGCAGGGCGCGCAGTCCACCGACGGCGCCCGCGGCCTGCGCTTCGCGCCCGTCGCGCCCAACACCGACGACCGGGTCACCGTCCCCGCCGGGTACGAGCAGAACGTGGTCATCCGCTGGGGCGAGCCCATCCTCCGCGGCGCGCCCGCCTTCGACTCCGAGAACCAGACCGCCGCCGCCCAGGCCGGTCAGTTCGGCTACAACAACGACTTCCTCTCCCTCCTGCCGCTGCGCCACGAGCCGCACCGCCAGGTCCTCGTCGCCAACCACGAGTACACCGACGAGGTGCTGATGTTCCGGGGGTACGACCCCGAGAACCCGACCCGCGAGCAGGTCGAGATCGCCTGGGCCGCGCACGGCCTCGGTGTCGTCGTGGTCCAGGAGGAGCACCGCACCGGCAAGCTGACGGCCGTCACCCGGCACCGGCTCAACCGCCGTCTGACCGCCACCAGCGAGTTCGAGCTCACCGGGCCGGTCGCCGGCAGCGACCTCGTCAGGACGTCCGCCGACCCGGACGGCCGCACCGTCCTCGGCACGCTCAACAACTGCTCCGGCGGCACCACCCCCTGGGGCACCACGCTCCACGGCGAGGAGAACTTCAACCAGTACTTCGCCAACGGCTCCTCCGCCACGGACAAGCGGTACGGCATCGGCACCGGCGCCACCGAGCGCAAGTGGGAGCGGTTCGACAAGCGCTTCGACCTCAAGCAGGAGCCGAACGAGTCGCACCGCTTCGGCTGGGTCGTCGAGCTCGACCCGTACGACCCCGAGTCCACCCCCCGCAAGCGCACCGCCCTCGGCCGCTTCAAGCACGAGGCCGCGCAGCCCCGGCTCACCGAGGACGGCCGTCCGGTCGTCTACATGGGTGACGACGAGCGGTTCGACTACCTCTACAAGTTCGTCTCCTCGAAGCGGATGAAGAAGGGCAGCTCCCGCGCCGCCCACGAGCACAACCTCACCCTCCTCGACGAGGGCACCCTCTACGTCGCCAGGTTCACCGGCGACTCGCCCGCCGCGGAGATCGACGGCACCGGCAAGCTCCCGAACGACGGCGAGTTCGACGGCTCCGGCGTCTGGATCCCGCTGGCCACGGCCGGTCCCGACGGTGCCGTCTCGCACGTGCCCGGCATGACCGCCGAGGAGGTGTACGTCTTCTCCCGCCTCGCCGGTGACAAGGTCGGCGCCACCAAGATGGACCGTCCCGAGGACGTCGAGCCCTCGCCGCGCAGCGGCCGCGTCTACGTCGCGCTCACCAACAACTCCAAGCGCGGCACCACGGGCAACGCCCCCGCCGACGAGGCCAACCCGCGCAACGTCAACAAGCACGGCCACGTCCTGGAGCTCTCCGAGCACTGGGACGACCCGTCCTCCGACGGCTTCGCCTGGCGGCTGTTCCTCGTCGCGGGCGACCCCACGGACCCGGCCACCTACTTCGCCGGCTTCCCCAAGGAGAAGGTCTCCCCGATCTCCTGCCCCGACAACGTCGCCTTCGACCCGCACGGCAACCTGTGGATCTCCACGGACGGCAACCAGCTCGGCTCGCACGACGGCCTGTTCGGCGTCGCGACGCGCGGCGAGCGGCGCGGCGAGCTCAAGCAGTTCCTGACCGTGCCGACCGGCGCCGAGACCTGCGGCCCGCTCGTCCAGGACCGCCGCGTCCTGGTCGCCGTGCAGCACCCGGGCGAGATCGACGGCGCCTCCGTCGAGAAGCCCGCCTCCGTCTGGCCCGACGGGCCCGGCAAGATCGTCCGCCCGGCCGTCGTCTCCGTGTGGCGCACGGACGGGCGCGACATCGGCGTCTGAGGCCTGAGCTGATCAGCTCACGTCGAGGCCGTCCCTGAAGCGGACGAACTGCTCCTCGGGATCCCCGGTGTACGCCCACGGCACCCATGCCGCGCGCGTCCCGAGCATCCCGAGGAGCTCTCGCGCTATCTCCACCTGTCCCGCGTAACAGGCCGCGTGTGCCAGGAAGTTGAGGTCGGCGACCTCCTCCGGTGCCACTGGTTGCCCCGGTTCGCGCCCGCCGATCCAGCGCGCGTGCGTGCGGCGCAGCTCCGTCACCGCCAGCTCGTGCTTCCAGTGCTGGTCGAAGCCGCGGACCGGGCCCCGGCCCAGCGCCCCGTCCGCGATGTACCGGTACTCCTCGACCCGGGCCACCTGGACCAGCACCGGCAGCGGGGAGCCGGGCGGTGCCACGCCCGCCGCGTCACGGGCGAAGTCGTACATGCTGCCGTGCGTGCCGTGCCACCGCGCCGACCAGTAGCGCAGCACCTGGATGTGGCCCTCGGTGTTGTACGGGTCCCGGCGCCGCAACTCGTCGAACCAGTGCCGCAGTTCGCGGCGCGGCACCCCGCCCTCGTAGAGGCGTGCCACCGACAGCAGGGACACCCACGGCATCGGGTCGGCCGGTGCGGCCTCGGCGGCGCCCCGGCAGGCGTCGACGGCGGCGTCGATCCGGCCCCGTTCCATGGTGGCGCCCCGCCCGGCGGCGATGGCCGCGTCGAAGACCCGTACCACCTCGGTCGCCGCCCGCAGCACGGCCGCGTCGGGGTTGCCCGGTTCGGCGGCCCGCCAGGTCTCGACGGTGGAGCTGCCGGCGGCGGCGTGCGACAGCAGCCGCAGCCGGTGCGTGCGGCGGGCCCAGTCCGTACCGGTCGCGGCGAGCAGGTCCCGTACGCCCTGCCAGCGGCCGATGACGATGTCGTGGCGCGCCTCGGTCAGCGCCCGGTCCCCGAAGTCCGGGTCGAAGTCGGGTACGAAGCGCTCCGGGCGCCCCGCGCGCGCGTTGCGGCGGCGTACGGCCATCGTGGGCCTCCTTCGGGTTCGGCTGCCGTCAGAATCGCTGCACCCGCGGGTGCGGTCAGAAGTCCGTCGCGTAGCTCTTGTCTCGGGTTCCGGTACGGGGGCGCGTGGCCGGGGCCGAGCCCTCCGCCGCCTCCAGGGCGCGGACGGCGTCCAGGCGGGCCGGGCTGTAGTAGTCGCTGCCCTTGCGCCAGTACACGAGCAGCGGGACGACGCCGAGGAACAGTCCGCCGAGGCCGATCGTGACGGCGGTCGTGGAGAGGACGCTGATCGACTCGACGAAGGCCCACAGCATGAACGCCGAGCCGAGCAGCGGCCACAGGCCGCCGAGGAGCAGGTTCCGTACGGAGCGGAACAGGACCGACTTGTACGCGACGACGGCGGCGATGCCCGCGAGGCCGTAGTAGAAGGCGATCTGGAGGCCGATCGCGGCGACGGCGTCGCTGAGGATGCGCTGGACGGATCCGGCGGCCGCGGCCGCGCAGAACATCAGGAGGGCGGCGCCGCCGACGGTGGCGATCGCGACCCACGGGGTGTTCCAGCGGCGGTGGACGAGGCCGAGGGAGGCGGGCAGGGTCCGGTCGCGGCCCATCGCGAAGAGGGAGCGGGTGACCTGGAGGAGGGTGGTCTCCAGGGTGGCGACGGTCGACAGGAGGACGGCGACGACGAGCAGTTTGCCGCCGACGCCGGGCCAGATCTCCTGGCCGAGGACGGCGAGCACGTTGGGTCCGGCGGCGCGGATCTCCTCGGCGCTCAGCAGGACGTTGACGGCGACGGTGAAGGCCTCGAAGAGGAGGAAGACGAAGCCGACGCCGACGAGCGCGGCGAGTCCGGCGGTGCGGCGGCTGTTCCGGGTCTCCTCGCTGAGGTTGCTGGTGACGTCCCAGCCCCAGTAGTAGAACGCGGCGATCAGCGCCCCGGCGGCGAAGGTGCCGGCCCCGTCGAAGTGGTCGAGGGCGAACCAGGACCAGTCGAAGGCGGTGGCCCGGCCCCGGTGCGCGACGGCGGCGAGCACGAAGACGAGCAGGATCAGCATCTCCAGGCCGGACATCACGAGCTGCGCCCGTACGGTGAGCCGGGCGCCGCCGAGGACGACGAGCAGCATCATCAGGAACCAGCCGGCGCCGACGGCCGCCGCGAGCGGGGTGTTCTCGGCGAGGTCCGGGTCGAACAGGGAGAGCGTGAGGGATCCGGCGGGCAGCGAACCCGCCACCATGAACACGGTGGCGGCGAAGACGAGCGCCCAGCCGGAGAGGAAGCCGAGGAAGGGGTGGAGGGTGCGGCCCACCCAGGAGTAGCCGGCGCCGGCGTTGACGTCGATGCGGCCGAGGCGGGCGTACGCGAGGACGATGCCGAGCATCGGTATCGCGCAGTACAGCAGGGAGGCGGGTCCGGCGAGGCCGACCGCGCCGAAGAGCACGGCGGTGGTCGCGGCCAGCGAATAGGCGGGGGCGCTGCCGGCGACCGCCATCACGATCGTGTCGAAGGTGCCGAGGACGTTGGGCTGGAGCCCTCTGTTCGTGGTGGTGCGCATGGGCGGGTCCTCGGGGGCGCGGGAGCTGAGGCAGGACGTGGCAGGGCGGTGGCAGGGCGAAGTGGCCGGTCCGCCGGGCCGGTTGCCGACGGCGGCGGGCGCGGATCACGGTGAATCGAGCGCATCGTAGTCGCCCGAGTGGCTTCCGGTAACGGCGGTGGGGAGGGTTCCGTTCCGTGACCGCCGGTAAGTCCTGCCGTACGCCCCCGGAGGGAGGTTTATCGCAGGTCGGGACCGGCGATGGCGCGGGCCGCGCCGACCTCCTGGCGGAGGGGTGCGAGGACTCCGTTCTCGTCGCCGGGGAGCTCCGTGCGGACCTCCACGAGGGTGTCGGTGCCGCGCAGTCCGTCCGCGAGCTCCCGCAACTCCCGCTCCACGGCGGCGACCTCCGCCGGGTCGGGTGCGGGGGCGCCGTGGTTGACCCGGATCCGGGCGGCGGTCGTCGCGTCCACGATCCGCTCCACGGCCACGACGAGCGGCCACCAGGCGGCGGCGCGGGTGCCGGTGGGAGGCGGTTCGGTCAGGGCCCGCTGGAACTCGGAGCGGACGGTGGACAGATCGCGGTAGAGCTTCCGCCGGGCCCGCAGCCGGCCGCCCTGGTCGGTGTCGCCGGCGAAGGCCCGCGCCACGTACGCGGCGGTGTCGGCGACCGCGTCCGCGAGCCGGTCCCCGATCCGGGCGTGCCAGGACTCCGGCCAGAGCAGATAGCCGGCGACCAGTGCGATCCCGCAGCCGATGAGCGAGTCGTACAGGCGCGGCATGACGAGGTCGAAGCCCTGGTGGTTGAGGACGTCGGAGAGGAGCAGGATGACCGGGGTGATGGCCGCGGTCTGGAAGACGTACCCCTTCGCGGAGGAGGCGGGGATCAGCGCCGCGAGCACGATCATGACCGGCACGTCCCACCAGCCGCGCGGCACCTCGGAGAGCACGAGCGCGGCGAGGACGAGTCCGGCGGCGGTGCCGGCGGCGCGGAGCACGGCCCGGGAGAACACCGAGCCGAAGTCGGGCTTCATGACGAAGGTGACGGTGAGCGCGACCCAGTACGAGCGGGGCACCGGGATCAGGGAGACGAAGGCCTGCGCGATGCCGATGCAGAGCGCGAGCCGCAGGCCGTACCGCCAGGACGCCTCGGAGAGCAGGACGGCGCGGACGGCCCGGCGGGCGCGGACCCGGAGCGCGGCGGGGCGCCCGAGGCGGTCGTCGACGTTGTACGGGTCGGGGTCGGCCTGGTGGACGACGGCCGCCGCGTGCCGCAGGGCGTGGTCCACGGCCTTCTCGGCGGGCCGCTCGGGGGTCGGCAGATCGAGTACGGGCGCCCCGGTGCGGCCCTCCTCCACGGAGTCGGCGAGCTCCCGCACCGCCGCCGGGATCGCGGGGGACAGCGGCCCGAAGAGCTGGGCCCGCAGCTGGGCGGCGGGGGCGGCCTCGACGAGCGGGATGAGGACGTTGAGCTGGGCGAGGATCCGCACCTGGGCGGGGGCGCGGCCGTGCTGGCGGGCGCGGCGGGCGAGGAGCAGGTCGTAGGACTGGTTGAGGGAGGCGGTGACGGCCTGCCGTTTCTCGTCGTACGAGCCGGTGCCGGTGGCCTCGTACAGCTCGGCGACGGCGCGGTAGGTGGCGGCGACGGCCTCCCGCTCGGGCGCGGCGCGGCGCATGGGCCAGCCGAGGAGGGTGAGGGCGAGGACCTCGACCCCGCCGAGGGTGAGGAGGAGCGGCGCCTTCCACCAGGGGTCGGGCATGGGGAGGCCGGCGCCGACGACGGCGTTGAGGAGCAGGAGGAGGCCGGAGACGGAGGCGACGGCGCCGATCGAGGAGATCATCCCGGAGATCAGGGCGACGAGGGTGAGGACGGCGACGGCGACCCATCCCTCGCCGAAGACGAGGGTCCCGAGGGTCACCCCGAGGGCGCCGAACAGCTGCGGCACGGCGATGTTGTAGACCCGCATGCGGTAGGCGTCCGCGGTGTCGCCGATGACGCCGGAGAGGGCGCCCATGGAGACGAGCGCGCCGTACGCGGCATGGTCCGTCGCGAGGCCGACGGCGAGCGGCGCCGACAGCGCGACGGAGGCGCGGACGGCGGCGGCCCAGGGGATGGGGGTGGGCGCGGGCCGGAGACCTGCGGTCAGCCAGGGGGGCGGGGTGATCCGTACGGGCCCTGCGGGACGTGCCATGCGACCAACGTACGACCCGTTGCGGGCCTACGTTCCGCTGGGCCGGGCCCACCCGCCCCCGTTGTGGGCGCTGGTCCCGCCGGGGCGGTGCCCACACGGGCGGTGGGTGGGGTGCGGGGCGGTTGCCCACACGGGGGGTGGGTGGGGTGCGGGGCGGTCGCCCGCACGGCGGGGTGCGGGACGCATGGCCGCGCGGGGGCGGGCGGGTTGCCCGCGCGCCGCGTCAGTTGCGGTAGGACTCGACCTCTGCCGCCGGGCGGAGGGCCGCCTCGTCCGGGTCCTCGCCGAACTCGGCCTTCGCCCGCCGCTGCCGCAGCAGGTCCCAGCACTGGTCGAGCCGTACCTCCAGGTCGGCGAGGCGGGCGCGTTCCCCGGGGGCGAGGCCGCCGGTGCCCGCGCGCTCCCGAAGGGCGCGTTCCTCCTCGACGAGGGCGCCGATGTCGTCCAGGATCTCCTCGTTTTCCATGCCTTCCAGCGTGGCGGATCAGCGCCCGCCCCGCAGGTCGAGACCGGCGAGGACGGCTGAGGTCGTCGCCGGGCAGCCCCGCGGCCCCTCCGGTCCGGGCGGTGGGGCTGCGCCCGGGCCGGAGGGGCCGCGGTGGGTTCGGGCGCCTCAGTGGCGCAGGGCCTGCGCGATCTCCGCCTTGGTCGCGCCGGAGAGCGTCCGGTTGCTGCGTGCCGTGCCGGTCTTGGACGTGCCGGCTTCGACGCCGTCGATGTTCAGGACGACGGCGTCGAGCAGATTGCCGTCTCCGTCACGGAAGTTGACCATGATCGTGTAGTCGGCCGTCTTGTCCTTGGGGTTGGTCGCGGTGATCTCCGCGACCGTGCGGTCCCCGTCGGTGCTCGTCGGTCCTGCCTTGACGTCGCCGCCGGCGTTCACGCCGTCCTTGACCTCGTTCATCTTCTCCTGGGCGGCCGAGGCGACGGCCGCGGTGGCGGAGGAGACGATCTCGCCGGCCTTGTCCGAGGCGGCGTCGCAGCCGGTCAGGGGGATGAGGAGGGCGGCGGTGGCGAGTGCGGCTCCGGTGGTGCGTCGCATCTGCCCGCCCCTCAGAACGTCTCGCCGCGGCCGTACGCGTCGTCCGTGGCGAGTGCCCAGATCACGAAGATCGAGACGGCCATGGAGAAGAGCGCCCACCACGGCTGGTAGGGCAGGAAGAGGAACTGGAAGAGGATGTTGAGGGAGGCCAGGGAGATACCGGCGATCCGGCCCCACTCGGCGCCCTTGAGGATCCCGAAGCCGGCGATGGCGACGATGATGCCGAGGATCAGGTGGATCCAGCCCCAGGTGGTGAGGTTGAACTTGAAGACGTAGTCGCCGACGCGGGTGTAGATGTCGTCCTCGGCGATGCCTGCGATGCCCTGGAAGATGTCCATGAAGCCGGTGACCAGCATGAGGACGCCGGCGAAGAGGGTGCCGCCGGCGGCCCAGGCGCCGGAGGTGCTCTGCTGGGTGCCCGACGGGCGGGGTGCGGTGTTCTGGCTCATGGCCCCATCGTGGGAGCGTTCGTACGATTCCGAACTTTCAACTGGGCCGAACGAGTGAGCGGAGGAAGGTGTCGAGGGCCGCGTCGAACTCCTCGGGCCGCTCCAGGTTCGGCAGGTGCGCGGCCCGTTCGATCACGGTGAGCGTGGAGTGGGGGAGCAGGGCGTGCATCTCCTCCGCGTCCGCCACCGGGGTGTACGTGTCGTCCCGGCCGACGACGACGAGCGCGGGGACCGCGACCGTGGTGAGCGTCTCGCGGTAGTCGGGGCGTTCGGCGCGGCCGCGCAGGGCGGCGGCCGCGGCGGCCGGGTCGGTGGCGCACATCATGCGGTGGACGTGCGGTGCGGCGTGCGTGTTGTACGGGGCGACCATCCGGTCCAGCACCTCGTCGGCGTATCCGCGCATGCCCTCCCGCAGGAGCCGGTCGGCCATGGCGTTCCGGGCCTTCTTGCCGTCCTCGGTCTCGGCGGCGGGGAAGGTGTCGGCGAGGACGAGGCCCCGGACCCGCTCGGGGTGGCGGCGGACGAGTTCCATGGCGATCTGGCCGCCCATGGAGAGTCCGGCGACGACGCACTCCTCGATGCGGAGTTCGTCGAGGAGCGCGGTGAGGTCCTCGGCGAAGTCGCCGAGTCCGGTGGCACCGGTGGTCGGGCCGAGCGGGGTGGCGCCGTAACCCCGCAGGTCGGGGGCGACGACGCGGTGGGTGCGGGAGAAGCGGTCGATCTGCGGCTGCCACATCGTGTGGTCGAAGGGGTGGCCGTGGACGAGGAGGAGAGCGGGGCCGGTGCCCCGGTCCTCGTGGAAGGTGGGCATGACGGCAGGCTAGGCAGCCGCAACTCCTCGGTGCAATAAGATCTTTGCTCTCGGTGCAATGAGGGAGGGGGCCCGCTGTGGACGAGTACCGCAGGATCGCGGACCGCGTCGAGGCGGCCGTACGGGACGGGCGGCTGCGCCCCGGCGACCGGCTGCCGCCGCAGCGGGTCTTCGCCCGCCGCCACGGGATCGCGAACTCGACGGCGATCCGCGTGTACGGGGAGCTGGCCCGCCGCGGCCTGGTCGTCGGCGAGGTCGGCCGCGGCACCTTCGTCCGGGCCGCGCCCCCGCTGCCCGGGCCCGCGCTCGCCGAGGCGACCGGCGCCGCGCCCGTCGACCTCCAGCTCAACTACCCGGCGGCCGAAGGCCAGTCGGAGCTGATGGCCCGCGCGCTCGCGGCGCTCGCCCGGCCCGACGTGCTCGCCGAGGCGGTGTCCCGGCCGGCCGCCGCGAGCGGTACGGCCGGAGCCCGGGAGGCGGCCGTGACCGTGCTCGCCCGGCCCGGCTGGGCCCCGGACCCCGACGGCGTCCTCTTCGCCGGGAACGGCCGCCAGGCCATCGCCGCCGCGCTCTCCGCCCTCGTACCGCCCGGCGGCCGCCTCGGCGTCGAAGCACTCACGTACCCCCTGGTCAAAGCGGTCGCGGAACGCCTCGGGATCCGGCTGGTGCCGCTCGCCCTGGACGGAGAAGGGGTACGGCCGGAGGCCCTGGAGGCCGCCCACCGGGCCGCTCCCCTCTCCGCGGTCTACCTCCAGCCCACCCTCCACAACCCGCTCTCCACGACCACCGGGGAAGGGCGGCGGGCCGTACTCGCCGAACTGCTCCGGCGCCTGGACCTGACGGCCGTCGAGGACACCACCTGGGCCTTCCTCCTCCCCGGCGCGCCCGCGCCGCTCGCCGCCCACGCCCCCGAGCGGGTCCTCCTCGTCGACAGCCTCTCCAAGCGGCTCGCCCCCGGACTGACCGTCGGCTACCTCGTGGTGCCCTCGCGGCTCCGTACGGCCGTCGCCGACGCCCTCCGCTCCGGCGCCTGGACGGCCGGCGGGCTCGCGCTCGCCGCCGCCACACGCTGGACCGGTGACGGGACGGTCGCCGAGGCGGTGGCGCTCAAGCGGGCGGACACCGAGGCGCGGCACGCCCTGGTGCGGCGCCGCCTCGCGGGCGGGACCCTCCGCACCTCCCCGCACGCCTACTACTGCTGGTGGGAGCTGCCCGCGCCCTGGCGCGCGGAGACCTTCACGGCGGCGGCCGCCGCACGCGCGGGCGTGGCCGTCACCCCCGGCAGCGCCTTCGCGGTCGGCCGCGCCGCCGCGCCCGACGCCGTCCGGCTCGGCCTCGCGTCACCGCCGGTCGCGGTCCTGGACGAGGCCCTGGTCCGGCTGGCCGAGGTGGCCGCCGAAGGTCCGTGATCCACTTGCGGGGCGCGGGGCGCGGGTGTGCCCTGGAGGGTGCGGGAACCCGGAACCAGGGGGGTCGGACACGAAGGAGCTCCTGCCATGGCCGCACACGCAGCGGTGCCCGTCCGGCGCTCATTCAGCACGCACGGCTGGGCCCTCCCGGCGACGACCGGCATCCTGTACGGCCTGTACGCGCCGGTGATCGTCCGAGACGGAGGCGCGCTCAGCTGGGGACAGTTCTGGCTGGGCCTGATCTCCGCCGTCGTCGTCGCCGTCGGGATGTACGCCCTCCGGCGCTACGGCCACCACCTGGCCCGCGAACTGCGGGGCGCCGCCTGGGGCGCCTACGCCGGCATCGCGATCGGCTTCCTGTTCAGCCTCTCGGGCGCGAGCATCTACTCGTCGGTGCTGCTGGGGCTGATCGTGGGGGCGATCGCGGGCGGCTCGGCGTTCTACCTCTTCTACACGCACGAGGACGCGACGGGTCACCCGGCGCCGTACTGACGCCGTCGTATCGGTCGGGGCCCCGAGCGGGGCCCCGGCCTTTGCCTACGCCGCCCCCCGAGGCGTCGTCTGCTGCACCGCCCACCGGTTGCCGTCCGGGTCCTGGAAGTGGACGAAGGAGCCCCACGGCTGGTCGGAGATGTCGCTCACCTCGATCCCCCGCGCCGTCAGGTCCGCGTGGGCCTCCTCGATGTCGGTGACGACGACCTGCATGTTGTCCAGCGAGCCGGGGGCCATCGCGGTGATGCCCTTGCCCAGGGCGATCGAGCAGGCGGAGCCGGGCGGGGTGAGCTGGACGAAGCGGATGTCCTCGCTGACCGTGACGTCGTGGTCGGCGTGGAAGCCGACCTGTTCGTAGAAGGCCTTGGCCCGGTCGATGTCGGTGACGGGGACGCCGATCAGCTCCAGTTTGATGTCCATGGTCAGGACCGCACCTCGCCCCGTACGACCACGACCGGGCACGGCGCGTGCTGGGTGACGTGGGAGGAGACCGAGCCGAGGGCGGCCGCCTTGAACCCGCTGTAGCCGCGGTCGCCGACGACGAGGAGGCTCGCGCCGGCCGCCGCGTCGATGAGGGCCTGAGTGGCGTTGGCGCCGACCACCGTACGGGTGACGGCGGCGGCCTCCTCGGGTGTGAGGGTGGCGTCCACCGCTTGGTCGAGGATCCGCTGGGAGAGCTCCTCGGGGTCGTACTGGAGCGGAACGCCCGGCATCACCGACGCCCAGACCGCCGGGTAGTCCCAGCTGATCACCGCCTGGAGCGGGTCCCCGGTGAGGGCGGCCTGTGCGGCCGCCCACTTCAGCGCCTTCAGGGAAGGCTCCGATCCGTCCACGCCCACCACGATCCTGCCGCCGGCCATCGCCGACCTCCGTTTCGTCGCTGCCAGTGGGGGCCAACGTAACAAAAGCGGTCAGTCCAGGCGCAGATCCGCCAATTGCTTCTCGAACGGGATGATCTCCTCCTCGTCGGTCCGCCGGGCCGGCCGCGCCGCGACGGTGTCCGCGAACTCGTTGCCCGCCCGGGTGATCCGCGCCGGCAGCCCCTCCGTGTACTCGTCGCCGCCCGAGCCCCAGTCCTCCGAGGCCGCGTAGACGGCGGTGGGGGAGACGGAGGCGCGGAGGTAGGCGAAGAGGGGGCGCAGGGCGTGGTCCAGGACCAGGGAGTGGCGGGCCGTGCCGCCGGTCGCGCCGATGAGGACCGGGGTGCCGCTCAGCGCGGTCGGGTCGATCAGGTCGAAGAAGGACTTGAACAGGCCGCTGTACGAGGCGGTGAAGACCGGGGTCACCGCGATGACGCCGTCCGCGGACGTGACCGTGTCGATCGCCTCCTGGAGCGCGCCCGACGGGAAGCCCGTCACGAAGTTCTTCGCGATGTCGACGGCCAGGTCGCGCAGTTCGACGACCTGGACGTCGACGGCGTACTCCTGCTCGGCCAGCCGGTACCGGGCCGCCTGGAGCAGCCGGTCGGCGAGCAGCCGGGTGGAGGAGGGGGAGCTCAGTCCGGCCGACACGGCGACCAGCTTCAACGTCTGCATGGGTTTCAGACCTCCTCGGTGGTGCGGGTGACGGCGGGGTGGAGCGGGGCGGTCTCCGGTACGCCGGCGGGCCGCAGGTTCGCGAACTCCTTGCGCAGCACCGGGACGACCTCCTCGCCGAGGATGTCGAGCTGCTCCAGGACCGTCTTGAGGGGCAGTCCGGCGTGGTCGACGAGGAACAGCTGGCGCTGGTAGTCGCCGACGTACTCGCGGAAGGACAGGGTGCGTTCGATGACCTCCTGCGGGGAGCCGACGGTCAGCGGGGTCTCGCGGCTGAACTCCTCCAGGCTGGGACCGTGGCCGTAGACCGGGGCGTTGTCGAAGTACGGGCGGAACTCCCGTACCGCGTCCTGCGAGTTCTTCCGCAGGAAGACCTGGCCGCCGAGGCCGACGATGGCCTGCTCGGGGGTGCCGTGGCCGTAGTGCGCGTACCGCTGCCGGTAGAGGCGGACCATCTTCTCGGTGTGCTGCTTGGGCCAGAAGATGTGGTTCGCGAAGAAGCCGTCGCCGTAGTAGGCGGCCTGTTCGGCGATCTCGGGGGAGCGGATGGAGCCGTGCCAGACGAACGGGGGGACGCCGTCGAGGGGGCGCGGGGTGGACGTGAAGCCCTGGAGGGCGCTGCGGAACTTGCCCTCCCAGTCGACGACGTCCTCCCTCCACAGCTTGTGGAGGAGCGCGTAGTTCTCGATGGCGAGCGGGATGCCCTGGCGGATGTCCTGGCCGAACCACGGGTAGACCGGGCCGGTGTTGCCGCGGCCCATCATCAGGTCCACGCGGCCGTCGGCGAGGTGCTGGAGGGTCGCGTAGTCCTCGGCGATCTTCACCGGGTCGTTGGTGGTGATGAGGGTGGTCGAGGTGGAGAGGATCAGGTTCTCCGTGCGGGCGGCTATGTGCCCCAGGAGGGTCGTCGGGGAGGACGGGACGAACGGCGGGTTGTGGTGCTCGCCGGTCGCGAAGACGTCGAGCCCGACCTCCTCGGCCTTGAGCGCGATCGCGACGGTGTTCTTGATGCGCTCGTGCTCGCTGGGGGTGCGGCCGGTGGTGGGGTCGGTCGTCACGTCGCCGACGGTGAAGATCCCGAACTGCATCGTGCTCACCTCTCGCGGTGTCTGCCTTGCGGCCTGTTGGTTGAATCTTAAACCATCACGTCCAACGGTGCGACCCCCTCCCCTATTCCGGCCCGCGCCCGGCACCCCCCTTCCGACCCGCGCCCGGCACCCCCCTTCCGGCCCGCGCCCGGCCCGCCCGGACGCCCGTACCCTGGACCCCATGACCGAGAAGGCGCACGACAACGAACGCTGGAAAGAGCGGGGCGTGATGCTCCGCGTCTTCGTGTACGTCTTCGCCACACACGCCTTCGCCGGCTTCGTCTGGCTGCTCTTCTACGTCGGGCAGAACGCCCAGAAGTGAGGGCCGCCACGTGCCGCCCACCTGCGACCCTCACGTAGAGTCCCCGACGTGAACGCTGCGATATCGGTGGTGTCGGTCGTCGGGATCGGCGCGGACGGCTGGGACGGGCTCCCCGAGAGCTCCCGCCGGGTCCTGCGCGCCGCCGAGGTCCTCATCGGCGCCCCCCGCCAGCTGGACCTCCTCCCCGCCGCCGACTGCCCCGGCGAGCGGATCACCTGGCCCTCCCCCCTCCGCCCCGCCGTCCCCGGACTGCTCGCCGCCCACGAGGGCCGCGCGACCGCCGTCCTCGCCAGCGGAGACCCGAGCTTCCACGGCATCGCCCGCACCCTCACCGAGGCGGGGGGCGCCCGGGACCTGGACATCCACCCGCACCCGTCCTCCGTCTCGTACGCCTGCGCCCGCCTCGGCTGGCCGCTGGAGGCCACCGAGACGGTCTCGCTCGTCGCCCGGCCCCTCGCCGCGCTCTCCGGCGCCCTCCACGACGGCCGCCGCCTGCTCGTCCTCAGCGAAGGCGCCGGCACGGCCGCACGCGTCGCGGAGCTGCTGCGCACGACCGGCTGGGGCGGCACCCGGATCCGTGTCCTCGAACAGCTCGGCGGCCCCGCCGAGCGGCTCCTCGACGGAACCGCCGCCGACTGGCCCCACGAGCGGACCGACGCCCTCAACGTCCTCGCCCTCGACTGCGTGCGCGACCCGGACGCCCTGCGGCTCGGCGCCGTGCCCGGACTCCCCGACGAGGCGTACGAGCACGACGGCCAGCTCACCAAGCGGTACGTGCGCGCGGCCACCCTCGCCGCCCTCGCCCCGGCCCCCGGCGAACTCCTCTGGGACGTCGGCGGCGGCTCCGGCTCCATCGGCGTCGAATGGATGCGGACCCACCGCTCCTGCCGGGCGATCGCGGTCGAGAGGTCCCCGGAACGGGCCGCCCGCATCGCCCGCAACGCCGACACGCTGGGCGTCCCGGGCCTCAGGGTCGTCACGGCCGCCGCACCGGCGGGCCTGGCGGGCCTGGAGACCCCCGACGCGATCTTCATCGGCGGCGGCCTCACCGCCCCCGGTCTGCTCGACACCTGCTGGGAGGCCCTGCCGCCCGGCGGCCGGCTCGTCGCGAACACCGTGACGCTGGAATCCGAGGCGCTGCTCGCCGACCGCTACCGCCGGCACGGCGGCGAACTGGTCCGGCTCGCCGTCTCCACCGCCGTGCCCGTGGGCGGCTTCACCGGCTGGCGCCAGGCCATGCCCGTCACGCAGTGGTCCGTAACGAAGGGTTCTACCGACTCATGACCGTCTACTTCATCGGCGCGGGGCCCGGCGCGGCCGACCTCATCACCCTGCGCGGCGCGCGGACCCTCGCTACGTGCGGGGTCTGCCTGTACGCGGGCTCGCTCGTCCCCACGGAGCTCCTCGCGGAGTGCCCGCCGGACGCGAAGCTCGTCGACACGGCGAAGCTGGACCTCGACCAGATCGTCGCGGAGATCACCGCCGCGCACGAGGCCGGCCAGGACGTGGCCCGGCTGCACTCCGGCGACCCCTCGGTCTTCAGCGCGGTCGCGGAGCAGATGCGCCGCCTGGACGCGGCCGGGATTCCGTACGAGGTCGTGCCGGGCGTCCCGGCGTTCGCGGCGGCCGCGGCGGCGCTGAAGCGGGAGCTGACGGTCCCGACCGTCGGCCAGACGGTCATCCTCACCCGCATCGCCCAGCAGGCCACCCCGATGCCGGAGGGCGAGGACCTCGCGACCCTCGGCCGCAGCGGCGCCCTGCTCGTCCTGCACCTGGGCGCCCGCTACATCGACCGGATCGTCTCCGAGCTGGTCCCCCACTACGGTGCCGACTGCCCGACGGCCGTCGTCGCGATGGCCAGCCGGCCGGACGAGGTGATCCTGCGCGGCACCCTCGACGACATCGCGGAGCAGGTGCGGACGGCGGGCATCACGAAGACGGCGGTGATCATCGTCGGCCGTACGCTCGCGGCCTCGGAGTTCCGCGACAGCCACCTGTACGACCCGGCGAGGGACCGCCACACCTGCTGACGGTCCCGACCCCGGCCCGACGCCTCAGGCGTTGGGCCGCTTGCCGTGGTTCGCCTTCTTCTTCTTGCGGGCCCGCTTCTTGTTGCCGCGCTTCGCCATGGGACGGACTCCCTCTCGCTCGGGGGGCTGGTGCTCGTAAGCCTAGGTTCGTGACCAGGGGGCCGCATGTCGGCTGTCGGTGCCGTGCTGTCTCATGGACACGTGACTGTTGACGACGTGGCCCGGGCGCTGCCGGGCATCGAGGAACTGCGCGACCACTCCCGGGGGCTCGCGATGCTGGACGCCGTGCTGAGCCCGGAGTGGGAGGGCCGGTACTACTCCTTCGACGCGCACTGGTCGGAGACGGAGCAGCTGGCGTCGATGCGCGACGGCTCCGGGAGCGAGTACACGATCGTCCTGTCGCCGGCCGGGGCGTACGCGCGCGTCTTCGACCACGAGTCGCCGATCAGCCCGTACGGGCCGCTCGCGGACGGGCAGACCTGGCCCGGGGTGCTCGACGGGGTCCCGGAGGCCTTCCGGGAGTACCTGACGGAGCCGGCGTTCACGGACGAGGACGGGGTGCACGTGACCACCGCCTGCCTGTGGCGCGAGGCCACGGACACGGCCTGGCGGACCGGGCCGGTCGCCTTCCCGGACCTGGACGGCCACGAGGACCCGGACGGCTCCGGTCGCCTCCTCCACCTGCTCATGGACCGCTCGGCGGAGGCGTACGCCGCATGGGCGTCCGACTACTACGAGCAGCCGGTCGACATCGAGGCCGTACGCCACGTCCTGGCCCTGCGCCCGCTGACGCCGGAGCTGGTGGCGGCCCTCAACCCGGAGGCGCCCCTCGCCGACCTGGCCGAGGACATCGCGGAGATCGGCTACCCGACGGCCTGACGGGCCCCGGCCCACTCCGGGGCGAGCACCGACATCACCGTCGCGTCCACCCGCTCCCCCTCCCACAGCAGTGCGCCCCGCAGCACGCCCTCCGCGCGGAAGCCGGCCTTCTCGTACGCGCGGCGGGCGCGGGGGTTGAAGGCGTACACCTCCAGCCAGATCCGGTACAGGCCGAGCGTCTCGAAGCCGTGGCCGACGATCAGCCGGGTCGCCTCCGTGCCGAGGCCCCGGCCGACGGCGTCCGGGACGAAGGCGATCCGGAAGGCGCAGCTCTCGTTGGAGGGGTCCCACTCGTTGAGGACGGCCTCGCCGACGACCCGCCCGGTCGCCCGCTCGACCACGGCCAGGTCGAGCCGGTCGCCCTGCGCGGCCCGCGAGCCGTACCACTTCAGCAGCGTCGCCTCGTCGAAGCGTGTGTGGCTCCCGGTCAGCCGGGTGACTTCGGGGTCCTCGAACAGGGGCAGCAGCGCGGGCACGTCCGCCTCGGTGACGGGACGGAGCACCACCAGGTCACCGGTGAGGGTGGGCTTGTACGAGAAGTCGGTCATCCCCGGATTCTCGATGCGCGGTCGCCGCGCTGTCGTGCGGTTTACGGCCCCGCCACCGACGAACGTCCCACGACCGTCCCCGCGCGGTCGATGCAGATCACGTCCACTGCGACCGGCGCGCCGCGCAGGACGGCCAGGGCCTCGTCGCGGGCCCGGGCGGCGACCAGGTCGCCCAGGGGGACGGCGGCGGCCTCGCAGAGGCGGAGGGCGGCGAGGCCGGTGTTGGCCTCGGCGATCTCGGCGGTCAGGGACTCCGACGCGCCGCCCGTGCGGGCCAGGTCCGCGAGGAAGGCCTTGTCGACCTGGGAGCGGGCCGAGTGCAGGTCCAGGTGGCCCGCGGCCAGTTTGGAGAGCTTGGCGAAGCCGCCGCAGATCGTGAGCCGGTCGACGGGGTGGCGGCGGATGTACTTGAGGACGGCGCCCGCGAAGTCGCCCATGTCGAGGAGGGCGATCTCGGGGAGGTCGTAGATCTCCGTGACCGTGCGCTCCGACGTCGAGCCCGTGCAGCCCGCCACGTGGGTGAGGCCGCCCGCGCGGGCCACGTCGACGCCCCGGCGGATCGAGTCGATCCAGGCGGAGCAGGAGTACGGGACGACGACGCCGGTCGTGCCGAGGATCGACAGGCCGCCGAGGATGCCGATGCGGGGGTTCCAGGTGGAGCGGGCGATCTCGGCGCCGTTGTCGACGGAGACGGTGATCTCGACGTCGCCGCTTCCTCCGTGCCGGGCGGCGACCTCCGCCACGTGCTCGCGCATCAGCTGCCGGGGGACGGGGTTGATGGCGGGTTCGCCGACATCCAGGGGGAGGCCCGGGAGGGTCACCGTGCCGACGCCCTCGCCCGCGCGGAAGACGACGCCGGAGCCGGCCGGCAGGAGCCGTACCGTCGAGCGGATCACGGCCCCGTGCGTGACGTCGGGGTCGTCGCCCGCGTCCTTGACGACGGCGGCCATGGCGGAGCCGCCCGACAGGGACTCGGCGGTCAGCGCGAAGGACGGCGTCTGGCCCTTCGGCAGGGTGATCGTCACCGGGTCGGGGAAGTCGCCGGTGAGCAGGGCGGTGTACGCGGCGGTGGTGGCCGCCGTCGCGCAGGCACCGGTCGTCCAGCCCGGGCGCAGGCCGGTGTGCTTGAGTTGGGCCTCACGCCCGCCGCCTGTACTCACGAAGAGGCTCCTGTGCACGTACTCATTCTCGGCGGGACCACCGAAGCCCGCGCCCTCGCCGGACTGCTGCACGGCCGGGTCCGGGTCACCAGCTCCCTCGCGGGGCGGGTGGCGAGCCCGCGGCTGCCGGCCGGGGAGGTCCGGATCGGCGGCTTCGGCGGGCCGGAGGGGCTCGCCGCGTGGCTGCGGGAGCACGCCGTGGACGCGGTCATCGACGCCACCCATCCCTTCGCCGAGCGGATCAGCTTCAACGCGGCCGGGGCGGCCGCCACCGCCCATGTTCCCCTGCTGGCCCTGCGCCGCCCCGGCTGGGGCCCGGTCGAGGGCGACGACTGGCGCTCGGTGAGGTCCCTGGAGGAGGCGGCGCGGGCCCTGGACGGCCTCGGCGACCGGGTCTTCCTGACGACGGGCCGCATGGGCCTCGCGGCCTTCGCCGACTGCCCGCAGTGGTTCCTGGTCCGCTCGGTGGACGCCCCGGACGCCCCGATGCCGGCCCGCACCGAGCTCCTCCTCGACCGGGGGCCGTTCACCCTGGACGGAGAGCGGGAGCTCCTCGCCCGGCACCGGATCGACGTCGTGGTGACGAAGGACAGCGGCGGCGCGGCGACGTCCCCGAAACTGACCGCGGCCCGCGAGGCGGGCCTCCCGGTCGTGGTCGTCCGCCGCCCCCCGGTCCCGGAGGGGGTACGGACGGCGGCGACCCCGGAGGAGGCCGCCGCCTGGGTGCTGCGGTAGAGGTCCGTCAGAGCCAGGAGGCCCAGATTCCGTACGCCTGTTCCCGGACGGAGACGTCGGCGCCCGAGGGGTCGGTGAAGACCACCCGGTAGTAGTAGAGGCCCCGCAGGTCCTCGTGCACCGACGTGTCGTAGTAGGTGCCCGGTGCACTGCTCACGGCGCCGGTGGTGAGGATGGTGTAGGTGCTTGTGGCCGGGTCCCAGCGCTCCACGCGGTACTGGGTGGCGGTCCCGCAGGGGACGGCGGATCCGTCGGAGCACCACCGGTCGATGCCGGGGTAGTTGGACTCACCGATCTCGGTGCTCGTCCAGCCCGGCGGCCGGGTGTCCGGCAGGGTGACGGTGATCTCCGCCGGGTGGAGGCCCTCCAGCTGGGGGTCCGGGTCGTAGGCGTCCATGGCGGCGACCCGGTAGGCGTGCTCACGGCCGTCGGGGATCGTCGGGCAGAGGATCTCGGTCTTGGTCATGGAGCTGCCCCACCAGCAGTTCCTCTTCCAGGACGTCTCACCGGTGGCGGGGTCGGTGGTGCTCTGCCACACCGCGTAGCCCTGGACGTCGTCGTCGGCGGGCGGGGTCCAGGTGAGGTGGACGCCGAGCGGGATCCGTTCGGCGGCCAGGTTCAGGACGGGGGCCGGGCGCTCGGTGTCCGGGGTGGTCGCCGTGGCGGCGGGTCCCGGCTGCGACGCGTGTCCGTACCGGTCGATCGTCACGACCCGGTACTCGTAGGTCGTCTCGGACTTGCCCTGGACGTCCCGGCAGCGGCCGTCGATCATCTTCCGGCCGGCGTACGCGGGAACGGTGTCGTCGGCCCACGTCCAGCTCACCTCGGGGTCCGTGAGCGGCTGGTCGTCCGAGGTGAAGGGCTTGCATCCGGCGACGACGCCGGTCTCGCCGGTCGCGGTGTCGGTGCGGATGATCCGGTAGGTGGGAAGGGGGGCCTGGTCGACGGTCCACGGGTCGGCGCCGAGCCACCAGATGTACACACCGCCGTCCGTCCTGGTCGCCGTCGTACGGAACGGCGGGATGGACTCGGCCCGTTCGGCCATCGACAGCGTGATCTCCACCGGGGCGGCGGCGTTGCCCTTCGCGTCGAGGGCCCGCACCGCGTACCGGTAGCTGTCGGCGACCGCGACCGACTGGCGCGGCACGACGTCGGTCGCCGTCGTGGTGTCTCCCGTGGGCAGGGCGTTCAGCTGGCCGCCGGTCGCCGGGTCGTACTGGAAGACCTGGTAGGAGGCGGCCCCGGCCACGGGGGCCCACGTCAGGTGGGGGACGCCCGACCGGTGGTCGACGCGGGCGCCGGTGACGGGCGCCGGGGGCGTCAGATCCGAGGTCGTGACGGTGGTGGCGGGCGAGTACGCGGACCAGTTCCCGGCGGCGTCGCGGGCCCGGCCCCGGTAGGTGACCTTGCTGCCGTCGGCGGGCTGGCCGGTGTCGCAGAAGGCGCCCTTGGCGCCGGAGTGGACCGTGGTCCAGGCGCCGGTCAGCGGGTTCTGGCGCTGGGCCTCGTACCAGGCGATGTCGGCCCCGTTCGCCGCGGTGGTGACGAGTTCGGGGGCCGCGTAGGGCAGGTTGTCCGGGCAGGCGTCCAGCATGACGGAGGGGGCGAGGGGCGGCGTCTTGTCGACCGAGGTGACGGGGAGGTCGGCGGAGCCCGGGGACTCGTTGCCGGCCTTGTCGACGGCCCGGATCTCGTAGAGGAAGCTCTGCCCGGTGGCGGGCGGGTGGTTCACGAAGGACGTGCCGGTGATCAGGGTCGTCGTGCTGCTTCGCGCCCAGGTGGTGGAGGTGTTCGGCCGCCGGTAGACGCGGTAACCGCCGAGGTCCATCTCCTTGTTGGGGGCCCAGCGCAGGGTGACCTGGTTGAGGGCCTTGTCGTACGCGACGGTGACGCCGGTCGGCGCGAGCGGGCGCACCTTGTCCACGGTCGCCGAAGTGCGGGGCGCATAGCCGAACTTGACGTTCGCGGCGCCCGTCCAGGCCGCGTAGTACACCGTGATGGTGTGGCGTCCGGACGGGATCGTGAGGTCGACCGTCTTCTTCTGGGTGGTGGAGACGTTCCTCCACAGGTCGATCCTGCGCACGCCGTCGACGTTGACGCGGATGCCGTCCTGGGCCTCGGCCGTGAGGGTGAAGGGGCCGCCGGAGCCGAAGTCGCGGGTCACCGACCAGCGGACGGAGAAGTTGTCCACGGGCAGGGTGACGCCGGCCGGGTCGCCGTAGCCGTAGTTCTCGGCGATCGCACTGTCGCAGGTGGTCAGCTTGGGCGTGCCGGTGAAGGTGGGGTTGGGGAAGTACTCCGCCTTCCACGCGGGCGCCGCGCAACTGACGGCCGCGGTGGCCGGGGTGGCGGTCAGGAGACCGCCGGAGGCGGCGAGCGCGGCCGTGACGGCCAGGGCGCTCAGCCGGGTACGCGTCATCACAGGGAGAGGGCCCTTTCCGGACCTACGTGAAGCAGGTGCAACAGGTGAACACCTGTGTGACTCACGAGGTGGGGGCAAGGTTGTCCCGCCCCCACCTCGGATCTCATGCATCGGATCTCAGCCGTACCGCCGCGGCGTCCACGTGATCGTGCGGCCGTCGCCCCGTTCGACCGCGCGTGTCTGCGAGGAGCCGATCAGGAGGAGGGTGCGCATGTCGACCTCGGAGGGGTCCAGGGTCTTCAGGGTCAGCACCCGGACGGACTGCTCGGGGCCGCCGACGTCGCGTGCGACGACCACCGGGGTCTCCGGGGCGCGGAGTTCGAGGAGGAGGTCGCGGGCGGCGGCCACCTGGTGGGTGCGGGACTTGGAGCCCGGGTTGTAGAGGGCGATGACGAGGTCGGCGCCGGCCGCCGCGCGGAGGCGGGCCTCGATGACGTCCCAGGGCTTGAGGCGGTCGGAGAGGGAGATGGTGGCGTAGTCGTGGCCCAGCGGGGCGCCGGCCGCGGCTGCCGCCGCGTTGGCGGCGGTGACCCCCGGGAGGACCCGTACGGGAACGTCCGCGTACTCCGGTTCGCAGGCCACCTCCAGGACCGCCGTCGCCATGGCGAAGACGCCCGGGTCGCCGCCGGAGACGACCGCGACCTTCCGGCCGCGCCGGGCCAGGTCGAGGGCGAACTCGGCGCGCTCGGACTCGACCTTGTTGTCGGAGCCGTGCCGGATCTGGCCGGGGCGGAGGACGGGGACCCGGTCGAGGTACGTCGTGTAGCCGACGAGGACGTCGGCGTTGACGAGCGCGCCGCGCGACTCGGGGGTGAGCCAGGGTGCCCCGGCCGGGCCGGTGCCGACGACGGTGACCTCGCCCGTCTCCCGTACGGGAGGCTCCTGGTCGACACGGGAGGGGAGGACCGCGACGGAGAAGTACGGGACCGAGGAGGGGTCCACGTCCGTCAGCTGCTCCGTGCGCTCGCCCTGCATGAACGCCCGCTCCACATACCGGGCGTCGTCCAGCCGGCCCGCCCGCTCAAGCGCCCGCTTCACCGTCGGGAACGTGCGGCCGAGCTTCATCACGACCGCCGAGTCGGTGCCCGCGAGGCGGGCCGTCAGCTCGTCCTCCGGCAGGGTGCCGGGGATGATCGTGAGGACTTCCTCCGCCTCGCACAGCGGCTCGCCGAGCCGGGCGGCGGCGGCGCTGACGGAGGTCACGCCGGGGATGACGGTCGTGTCGTAGCGGTCGGCGAGCCGCTTGTGCATGTGCTGGTACGAGCCGTAGAACAGCGGGTCGCCCTCGGCGAGGACGGCGACGGTGCGGCCGGCGTCGAGGTGGGCGGCGAGCCGGGCCGAGGCCTCCTCGTAGAAGTCGTTCAGGGCGCCCCGGTAGCCGCCCGGGTGGTCCGTGGTCTCCACCGTGAGCGGGTACATCAGCCGCTCCTCGATGTGGTCCTCGCGGATGTGCTCGGCGGCGATGGAACGCGCTATCGAGCGGCCGTGGCGGGCCGAGTGGTAGGCGATCACGTCGGCGGAGGCGATGGCCTTCACGGCGGCGACCGTCATCAGGTTCGGGTCGCCGGGGCCGAGGCCGACCCCGTACAGCTTTCCGGTCACGGTGGTCATGCCTGGATCTCCGCTTCGTGGGCGAGGGCGTTGATCGCGGCGGCCGTCATCGCGCTGCCGCCGCGCCGGCCCCGTACGACCAGGTAGTCGAGGCCGAGGGTGTTCTCGGCCAGCGCGTCCTTGGACTCGGCGGCGCCGATGAAGCCGACCGGGATGCCGAGGACGGCGGCGGGCTTCCCCGCGCCCTTCGCGACCATCTCCAGGAGGTGGAAGAGGGCGGTCGGCGCGTTGCCGATGGCGACGACGGAGCCTTCGAGGCGGTCCCGCCACAGTTCGAGGGCGGCGGCCGAGCGGGTGGTGCCGAGCTCGGCGGCGAGGCCGGGGACGGCCGGGTCGGAGAGGGCGCAGAGCACCTCGTTGTCGGCGGGCAGCCGCTTGCGGGTGACGCCGCTGGCGACCATCTGGGCGTCGCAGAGGATGGGGGCGCCGGCCCGGAGGGCGGCGCGGGCGTTCGCGACGACCTGCGGCGAGTGGGCGATGTCCTGCACGAGGTCGGTCATGCCGCAGGCGTGGATCATCCGGACCGCCACCTGGGCGACGTCGGCGGGCAGGCCCGCGAGGTCCGCCTCGGCGCGGATGGTGGCAAAGGACCGGCGGTAGATCTCCGTCCCGTCCTTCTCGTAGTCGAACATCCTGGTGCTCTCGCTCATCTCGTGTGGGGCAGGCTGCGGGCCGCCGCGACTGCTGCGGTCAGGGAGGTGCGGGGGGTGGGGACGTCGTCCACCAGGTAGGTGTCGTCGCCGGTGGCGAGGACCTCGATCCAGGCGCCGTGCGGGTGCCCGCAGCGGCGCGCGCACCCGGAGAAGTGCACGGGCAGCGGCCCCGGGGGCGCGGCCAGCGCGTCCGTCCGGACGTCGGCGAGGGACTTGCCGCAGCCGGGGCGTCCGGTGCAGGCGGTGACGCCGGCGCCGGGGGCGTCGGGGCGGGTGATCAGCCCGTACGACGCGAGGGCGGGGAGTCGCGCGGGGTCCGCGGTGGCGACCGCGCCCCGCCACGGCGTGAGCCGCAGTTCGTCGGCACCCTCGGCCAGGGCCCGCAGCTGGGCGGCGGTGAGCCGGCCGAGCGGGGCGAGGACGTGCAGGGCGCGGTCGCCGAGCGGCCCGGGCGCGGGCGGCGGGGACACCGGAAGCGGCGGTACGGGTACGGGCTCCGCCGCGATCCCGGCCCGCGCGAGGGCCCCGGCCCAGTCGGGCACGTGCTCCTCGGGCAGCTCGTGCGGCCGCCAGGCCCCGTTCCCGGCGGCCTCGGCGGCGTCGAGGAAAGCGAGGGCGGCGGTGAGGGCGGCCCGGACGGCGTCGGCGGCGGCGAGCCGGAAGACCCGGGAGCCGAGCCACAACAGGACGGACCCGTCCGGTCCTGCGATCAAGCTCACATCGCCGCCGAGTCCGGCGACGTCCCCGCGCCCGTCGTCCAGGACGAACAGGAACCGTCCCGAAAGGGACGCCGCCCGGGGTTCGGCGCACAGGGCGCCGTCCAGCGCCCGGGCCCACAACTGCACGTCCGCGGAGCCGAGTCCGTCGAGTCCCGCCCCGGGCGAGGCCAGGATGTTGCGGACGCGCTCGTGGGTGGGGGAGGGCAGCAGGCCCGCCCCGGCCAGGAGGGCCGCGAGCTCCGCCCCGCAGTCCTCGGCGAGGCCGCGCAGCTCGGCGTTGCCGCGCGAGGTGATGCTGATCCGTCCGTCGCCGAGGGTCTCGGCGGCGCGGGCCAGCACCTCGGCCTGACGGGCCGTCAGTCGCCCTGCGGGCAGGCGCAGTCGGGCCAGGCGTCCGTCGTCGGCGGGGTGCAGGCGCAGCGCCCCGGGGCAGGCGTCGCCACGGTCCCGTATGCGAACTTCGCCCGGCTCGGGCGTCGGGGGTGGGGTGGGCGGCATGGCGGCGAGCATACCCACGGGGAACCGGCCGGCCACCGAGTGTGATCCGGTCGACCCCGCCGCTCCCTGGGGCCCGCCTACGCCACGATCTAGGATGCAGATCGGCATGGGGTCCCAGGACCCCGGGGAGGAAGCCCGGTGAGAATCCGGCGCGGTCCCGCCACTGTGAGCCCGTACCCGTGAGGGGACGGGTGAGTCAGGAACTCCCGCCGTCCATACGACCACCCGGGGCGCGGACAACCCCGAGGAAGGGCCTGAGCTCGCCATGCTCCTGCTGCTGTCGCACTCCGACACCGACCTGCTCAGCGCCCGCGCGGCCAACGCCGCCCAGGCCGAGGGAGCGGTCGCGTACCGCTTCGCCAACCCCTCCCGTCTCCCCCTCGCCGACCTCCCGGCCCTGCTCGACGGCGTCGACCTGGTCGTCGTCCGGCTCCTCGGCGGGCTCCGTTCCTGGCAGGAGGGGCTCGACACGGTCCTCGCCGCCGGAAAGCCGGTCGTCGTGCTCAGCGGCGAACAGGCCCCCGACGCCCAGCTGATGGAGGCCTCCACCGTCCCCGTCGGCGTCGCCACCGAGGCGCACGCCTATCTGGCGCACGGCGGTCCGACCAACCTGGAGCAGCTGGCCCGCTTCCTCTCCGACACCGTCCTGCTCACCGGCAACGGCTTCGAGGCCCCGGCGGCCGCCCCCACCTGGGGCCCGCTGGACCGGGTCGCGAAGGACACCGACGGGCCGACCGTCGCCGTGCTCTACTACCGCGCCCACCACATGAGCGGGAACACCGCCTTCGTCGACGCCCTGTGCGGCGCGATCGAGGACGCCGGCGCGCGGGCCCTCCCGCTGTACGTGGCGTCCCTGCGCGCCCCCGAGGCGGAGCTCGTCGAGACGCTGCGGGGAGCCGACGCGATCGTCACGACCGTCCTCGCCGCCGGTGGTACGAAGCCCGCCGAGGCGCAGGCCGGCGGCGACGAGGAGGCCTGGGACGCGGGCGCGCTCGCCGCGCTCGACGTGCCGATCCTCCAGGCCCTGTGCCTGACCGGCTCGCGCGCGAACTGGGAGGAGAACGACGAGGGCCTCTCCCCCCTCGACGCCGCCAGCCAGGTCGCCGTGCCCGAGTTCGACGGCCGGCTCATCACCGTCCCGTTCTCCTTCAAGGAGATCGACGCCGACGGTCTGCCCGCGTACGTCGCCGACGCCGAGCGCGCGGCCCGCGTCGCCGGGATCGCCGTCCGGCACGCCCGGCTCCGCCACATCCCGAACGCCGAGAAGCGGCTGGCGCTCGTCCTCTCCGCGTACCCGACGAAGCACTCCCGCATCGGCAACGCCGTCGGTCTGGACACCCCGGCCTCCGCCGTCTCCCTGCTCCGCCGCCTGATCGCCGAGGGCTACGACTTCGGGCCCGAGGCCGAGCTCCCCGGCCTGGTCTCCGGCGACGGCGACGAGCTGATCTACGCCCTCATCGAGGCCGGCGGCCACGACCAGGACTGGCTGACCGAGGAACAGCTCGCGAAGAACCCGGTCCGCATCCCGGCCGCCGACTACAAGCGCTGGTACGCGACCCTGCCCGCCGAGCTCCGCGAGCAGGTCGAGGAGCACTGGGGCCCGGCGCCCGGCGAGATGTTCCTCGACCGCTCCCGCAACCCGGAGGGCGACATCGTCCTCGCCGCACTGCGGCGCGGGAACCTCCTCGTCCTCATCCAGCCGCCGCGCGGCTTCGGCGAGAACCCGATCGCGATCTACCACGACCCCGATCTCCCGCCGTCCCACCACTACCTGGCCGCCTACCGCTGGATCGCCGCCCGCGCCGAGGACGGCGGTTTCGGCGCCGACGCCATGGTCCACCTGGGCAAGCACGGCAACCTGGAGTGGCTGCCCGGCAAGAACGCCGGCCTCTCCGCCGCCTGCGGCCCCGACGCGGCCCTCGGCGACCTGCCGCTGATCTACCCGTTCCTCGTCAACGACCCGGGCGAGGGCACCCAGGCCAAGCGCCGCGTCCACGCGACCCTCGTCGACCACCTGGTCCCGCCGATGGCCCGCGCCGACTCGTACGGCGACATCGCGCGCCTGGAGCAGCTGCTCGACGAGTACGCGCAGATCTCCTCCATGGACCCGGCGAAGCTGCCCGCGATCCGCGCCCAGATCTGGACCCTCATCCAGGCCGCCAAGCTCGACCACGACCTCGGCCTGGAGGAACGCCCCGAGGACGACGGCTTCGACGACTTCCTGCTGCACGTCGACGGCTGGCTGTGCGAGGTCAAGGACGCCCAGATCCGCGACGGCCTGCACGTCCTGGGCGGCGCACCGGAGGGCGAGGCCCGGGTCAACCTGGTCCTCTCCATCCTGCGCGCCCGCCAGATCTGGGGCGGTACGCAGGCACTGCCGGGCCTGCGCGAGGCGCTGGGCCTGGACGAGTCGGCCGCGACCCGCACCACCGCCGACGAGGCGGAGGCGAAGGCCCGCGAGCTGGTCGAGGCGATGGAGGCCGCGGACTGGTCCGTGGACGCGATCGACACGGTCGCCGCCGCGTACGGACCCGAGGTCCGCGAGGTGCTGTCCTTCGCCGCTCTCCAGGTCGTGCCGAGGCTCGCCGCCACCACCGACGAGCTCGCCCACGCCGTGCACGCCCTGAACGGCGGCTTCGTCCCGGCCGGCCCGTCCGGCTCCCCGCTGCGCGGCCTCGTCAACGTCCTGCCGACCGGCCGGAACTTCTACTCCGTCGACCCGAAGGCCGTGCCGTCCCGGCTGGCCTGGGAGACGGGCCAGGCGCTCGCCGACTCGCTGCTCACGCGCTACCGCGACGACAACGGCGAGTGGCCCACCTCCGTCGGCCTCTCCCTCTGGGGTACGAGCGCGATGCGCACCGCCGGCGACGACGTCGCCGAGGCGCTCGCCCTGCTCGGCGTCCGCCCGCTGTGGGACGAGGCCTCGCGCCGCGTGAACGGCCTGGAGCCGATCCCGCTCGCCGAGCTCGGCCGCCCCCGCGTCGACGTGACGCTGCGCATCTCGGGCTTCTTCCGCGACGCGTTCCCGCACGTCATCGGGCTCCTCGACGACGCCGTGCGGCTCGTCGCGGGCCTGGAGGGCGAGTCCGCCGAGGACAACTACGTACGGGCGCACGCGCAGGCCGACCTCGCCGAGCACGGCGACGAGCGGCGCGCCACCACCCGTATCTTCGGCTCCCGGCCGGGAACGTACGGCGCGGGCATCCTCCAGCTGATCGACTCGCGCGACTGGCGCACCGATGCCGACCTCGCCGAGGTCTACACCGTCTGGGGCGGTTACGCCTACGGCCGGGGCCTCGAAGGCCGGCCGGCGCGCGCCGAGATGGAGACCGCGTACAAGCGGATCGCCGTCGCCGCGAAGAACACGGACACCCGCGAGCACGACATCGCCGACTCCGACGACTACTTCCAGTACCACGGCGGCATGGTCGCGACCGTCCGCGCGCTCACGGGCACGGCCCCCGAGGCGTACATCGGCGACTCGACCCGCCCGGAGACCGTGCGCACCCGCACGCTGGTGGAGGAGACCAGCCGGGTCTTCCGCGCCCGTGTCGTGAACCCGCGCTGGATCGAGGCGATGCGCCGCCACGGCTACAAGGGCGCGTTCGAGCTGGCGGCGACCGTCGACTACCTCTTCGGGTACGACGCGACGACGGGGGTCGTCGCCGACTGGATGTACGACAAGCTCACGCAGGAGTACGTCCTCGACGAGACGAACCAGGCCTTCCTCAAGGAGGCCAACCCCTGGGCCCTGCACGGCATCGCGGAACGCCTCCTGGAGGCGGAGTCGCGGGGCATGTGGGAGAAGCCGGACCCGGAGACGCTGGCCGCGCTGCGGCAGGTGTTCCTGGAAACGGAGGGCGACCTGGAGGGCGACGACTAGCCCCGGCCTCAAGCCACCCGCCGTGTGGGCCTGCGCCCCGCCCGTGGGGGCAATTGTCCCGCAGGGCGGGACGGGTGGGCACACGGGACGGCGCGCTCAGCGGCGGCTCCGCGTTCCGGGCCTGGACCCGCACCACTGGGGCGCCGTACCTGCGGGTGCGGGTTCAGGCGCGGAAGCCTCTGGCGCCGGCAGGGCGCGGGTCCGTTGTGCCCGCCCGTTCCGCCCCGGCGGAACGCATGCCCACAACGGCGAGGTGGCGGCCCTGGAAGGTCTGTTTCAGGCGGCGGTCGTGGGTGACCACGATCAGCGTGCCCCGGTACGACGCCAGCGCCGCCTCGATCTCCTCCACCAGGCCAGGGGCCAGGTGGTTCGTCGGCTCGTCGAGGAGCAGCAGATCCACCGGCGCCGACACCAGTCGGGCCAGTTCCAGCTTGCGGCGCTGGCCCGTCGAAAGCAGGCGGACCGGGGTCGTCAGATCCCGGGCCGCGAAGAGCCCGAGGGCGAGCAGTTCGTCCTCGCGGCCTTCTCCGAAGGCCTCGCCCACCGTACGGGGGTCGAGGGGTGGGGCCGTGTCCTGGCGGAGCAGCCCGACCCGGCCGGGCACGGTCACCGTGCCCGCGTCCGGGTCGAGTTCGCCCGCCAGGACCCGGAGAAGGGTGGTTTTTCCCGCGCCGTTGGGCCCGGTGAGCAGGAGGCGTTCGCCCGGGTCGAGGTGGAGGGCGTCGAGGTGGAGCCGGCCGTCGACCCGTACGCCGGTCAGGTCGACGGGCGTGCCTTCGCCCGCCAGGTCCGTACGGAACCGGAGCGGTTCCGGCGGTGCGGGGACGGGGTGGGTGGTGAGCCGGGCGAGCTTCTCGCGGGCGGAGCGGATGCGGCTCATCGCGCCGTGCGCCCGTGACCGGGCCCGGAAGGCGCCCGCGCCGCTGAACGCGGCCGGGGCCTTGCGGGGGATCGCGGAGAAGCGGTCGATGTTCGTGTCGGCGAGGGCCCGGTGGCGGGCGAGTTCGGCCTTCCACTCCTCGTACTTCCGCTGCCTGCGGGCCCGTTCGGCGGCGCGGCCCGTGAGGTAGCCGGTGTAGCCGTCGCCGTACCGCCGCACGGTGTGGCGGTCCTCGTCGGCCTCCAGGACGGCGGTGGTGACGCGGTCGAGGAAGAGCCGGTCGTGGGAGACGGTCACGACGGTGCCCCGGTGGGCGCGCAGCCGTTCCTCCAGCCAGGTGACGGCCTCGTCGTCGAGGTCGTTGGTCGGTTCGTCGAGCAGCAGGAGTTCGGGTTCGGCGGCGAGGACGGCGGCGAGGGCGAGCCGTGAGCGCTGTCCGCCGGAGAGGGTCCCGAGCGGCCGGTCGCGGTCGAGCGGGCCGGGCTCGCCGAGCCGCCGCAGGGTGGTCTCGACGCGCCGGTCGGCCCCGGCGCCGCCCCGGGCCTCGTACGCGGCGAGCAGCTCGGCGTATCCGGCGAGGTCGCCGGTGGCGGCGAGCTCCGTCTCGGCGGTACGGATGGCTCGTTCCAGCTCCCGGATCTCCGTGAGCGCGTGGTCGACGGCGTCGCCGACGGTCGCGGCCGCGGGGAGGTCGAGGGTCTGGGCGAGGTGGCCGAGGCCGCCGGGGGCGTCGACGGTCACGGTGCCGTTGTCGGGGGTCTCCAGGCCGGCGAGGAGCCGGAGGAGGGTGGATTTCCCGGAGCCGTTGTCGCCGACGACGCCGAGGCGTTCGCCGGGGCGGACGGTGAGGGAGACCCGGTCGAGCACGGTCCGGTTGTGCACGTACCGGTCGTCGTAGCGCTTGGTGACGTCGATGAATCGGGCACGGAACAAGGGCGACCTCCTGACCTCGGGGACAAGGACCGAGTGGCCGCAGCCACTCACCGAACAGAAACGAGACGTCTCGTCTCGTTTCGTCGAAGGTATGCCATTGTCGAGCCCTTCGCAAGACGTTCCGTCTCGCGCGCTCGGAGCGGTGGGGCTCAGGCCGAGGCGACGCGCAGGAGCAGGGCGGCCACGGGCAGCACCGTGAGGACCACGGCCGGCGCCATCGCGTAGTCCTTGGCGCGCAGGTGCCAGATCACGGCCCCGGCGAAGTAGAGGATCACGCCGACGGCCGCCGCCCCGCCGAGCGCCGGCACGACGAGGCCCGCGAGCAGTCCGACCGCGCCCGCCGCCTTCGCCGTCGCGAGCCAGGGCAGCCAGGTTTCCGGCACGTCCAGCTTGGTCATGTTGCCGACGATCTGCGGGTTCCGGGTGAAGGTCAGGAAGGCGGAGGCGGAGAGCGCGAAGGCGAGCAGCGCGGCGACGACGGCATAGCCGATGAACATGGTGGGGCTCCAATGGTCCGGGTGATTCAATCGTTGAACGCTATCAACGATTGTCCGCGCTCCACAATGGAGCCGCTGTTACGGTGGGTGCATGGCAGCTCTCCCGTCCGACCGCCTCGGCTTTCTCCTCTCCTTCCGTGGCGAGCTCACCGGTGCGCGCATCCGCGCCGCCCTGGGCGTCGCCGGACTGCACCCGAGGAACGCGATGACGCTGATGCAGCTCGCGCCCGGGGCGATGAGCCAGCGGGACCTGGCCGCCGCGATGGAGGTCGACCCCAGCCAACTGGTCGCGATCCTGAACGAGTTGGAGGCCGACGGGCTGGCCGAGCGGCGGCGCGATCCGGCCGACCGGCGCCGTCACATCGTGGAGATCACCCCGGCCGGCGCGGCGGCCCTGGGGCGGGTCGACGCGGCCGTGGGCGAGGCGGAGCGCGAGCTCTTCGGCGACCTGACCGAGGCCGAACAGGCGGTGCTGCGCGGCCTGTTGGACCGGGTCGTGGTGGACCCGGCCGACCACGAGTGCGGAGCGTAGGAACTTCTCGGACACGGAGGTCCCGGGACCGATGAGTTCCGGTGGGGCCGGGGGTCTACCCCCTGAAAGGCCCACCACCGAGGAGATCACCATGGCCGAGACCGACACCCGGATCCTGGACACCACCGGCGCGACCCTGCGCTACGACGTGCGTCCCGGCACCGGGACCGACGAGCGTCCCCTGCTGCTGATCGGTTCCCCCATGGACGCGAGCGGCTTCACCACGCTCGCCTCCCACTTCGCCGACCGGACCGTCGTGACGTACGACCCGCGCGGGGTGGCCCGCAGCGAGCGCACCGACGGCGCTGCCGAGACGCTGCCCGAGGAGCACGCCGACGACCTGGCCCGGCTGATCGAGACGCTCGGCGCCGGGCCCGTCGACGTCTTCGCGAGCAGCGGCGGCGCGGTCAACGCCCTCGCGCTGGTGGCCCGCCGCGGCGACCTGGTGCACACCCTCGTCGCGCACGAGCCGCCGACGGCCCAGGTCGTCCCGGACCGGGAGGCGGCCCTCGGGGTCTGCGCGGACGTCCACGCGACCTATCTGCGGGAGGGCTGGGGTCCCGCGATGGCCAAGTTCCTCGCGCTGACGAGCCGGCAGGGCGAGTTCCCGGCGGACTGGGCGGAGGAGCCCGCCCCCGACCCGGCCGCGTTCGGCCTGCCGGCCGAGGACGACGGTTCGCGCGGCGACCCGCTGCTCGGGCAGAACATGCGCGGCTGCACCTCCTACCGTCCCGACTTCACCGCCCTGCGCGCCGCGCCGACCCGGATCGTCGTCGCCGCGGGCAAGGAGTCCGAGGGCACGTTCGCCGCGCGGGCGGCGGTCGGTGTCGCCGAGGGGCTCGGCATCCCGGTCACCGTGTTCCCGAGCCACCACGGCGGCTTCCTGGGCGGCGAGTTCGGGCAGCACGGCGCACCGGCGGAGTTCGCCGAGGCGCTGCGGGCGGCGCTCACGGACGACCGGGGCTGACGAGCGGCGCTGGAGGGCGCTGCGGAGACCCCGCACAACACCGCCTAGTTCTTCGCGGCGGCGGCCTTCGACGCGGCGGCCTGCACGGCGGCCGCCGCGTCGACGTTTCCGAGGCCCAGCTTGAGGGCCTGGCCCGGGTTGGCGGCCGTGTCGCGGATCGTCTGCATGATCGAGGCCGCGTCCAGGCCCTCCTGGTGCAGGAGCGCGGCCACGGCGGCGACGTACGGCGAGGCCATCGAGGTGCCGGACAGCTTCCCGTACTTCGAGGTGTTCGTCAGGGTCTCCTTCGTCGTGTACGTCGGGAGGGTCGAGAGGATGTCGACGCCCGGGGCCGACACGGCGTTCTGCGCGCCGAAGTTGGTGAAGGAGGCGGGGTTCCCGTGCGCGTCGGCGGCGTTGACCACGAGGACCGGGGTGTCGACCCGGTACGGCTGGAGGGCGGTGGAGTCGTTGCCCGCGGCGGCGACGACGACCGCTCCCTTGCCGTTGGCGTGTGTGATGGCCTGGTTGAGGATGCCGCCCTTGAGGAGGCGGGCCATCAGGCCGGACTCGCCGAGGGAGAGGTTGATGACGTCGGCGCCGTGGTCGGCGGCCCAGACGATGCCCTTGGTGATGTTCGCGTCGCTGCCGCTGCCGTCCGCGCCGAGGACCCGGACCGGCATGATCTCGGCGCCGGGCGCGCCGCCCGCGACCCCGATGCCGTTGTCGGTGTGGGCGGCGGCGATGCCGGAGACGTGGGTGCCGTGGCCGTTGAGGTCCTTGGGCTCGGCGTCGTTGTCGACGAAGTCGTAGCCGTCGACGAGCCGGCCCTTGAGGTCGGGGTGGTCGAGGTCGACGCCGGTGTCGACGACCGCGATGACGGTGTCCTCGCCCTTGGAGGTCTGCCAGGCGTCCGACAGCTTCATCGAGTCCAGGCCCCACTGCTCACCGCGCAGCGGGTCCGGCTCGCTGTCGTCGCCGCAGCCGGTGACGAGCCCGGCGGTGAGGGCGGCGAACGCGGTGAAGGCGGCGAGGGTGGTGGGCCGGCGGCGCATGAAGATCTCCCCATTCGTCTGCGTTTGGACCAGTGAACAACCCGTTCGGGGAGCCCGCATCTCGAAGATCGTCCGACCAAAAGCTCCATTGTTCTAGTAGAGTGCGAACAAGGGAGGTTTTCATGAACCGTGCCACGCCTCGTCTCCGCGCGCTCGCCGCGCTGCCCTTCGTCCTCGCGCTCGCCGCCCACCTGCTGGTGCTCGCCCTCGGGTACGACCGGCTCCCCGACCCCATGGCCACCCACTTCGGCGCCGCGGGCGAAGCCGACGGCTTCACCGGCCGCACCGCGTTCACCGCCGTCGGCTCGGCCCTGCTCCTCGGCCTCGGTGCCGGCTGGACGCTCCTCGTCCGCCGCAACGCGCTGTGGGGAGCCTGGGCGACGGCCGGCTTCACCGGCGCGCTCCTCGTCCTTCTCGTACGGGACAACCTGGACGCCGCCGACGCGGCCGGGGTCGCCTCGCCCCTCGCCAACCTCACCGTCGCGGCGGCCGTCGCGGCCCTCTTCGCGGCCGTGGGACGGGCCCTGACCCGGCTCGTCCCCGAGGTGGAGGCCGAAGCCGGTACGACGGAGGGCCCGCGCCTCCCGCTCGGCGCGAGCGAGGTCGCCGGCTGGACCCGCGCCACCGCCTCCCGGCCGCTCACCGCCCTCGCGGTGCTCGCCCTCGCCGCCACGCCGGCCGTCCTGCTCCTCGCGCCCTGGCCGGCCGCGCTGCTCGGCCTCCTCGGTGTGGTCGTCGGCGTGCCGGGTCTCGCCCTGGCGCGGGTCAGGGTCACGGTCGACCGGCGCGGTCTCACGGTCCGGCCGTCCCTCGCCCCCCGGCCCCGGATCCGGGTGCCGCTCGCGGAGGTCGCGGGAGCCGACGTCCGGGACGTCGACGCCCTCACCGACTTCGGCGGCTGGGGCTACCGCGTCAGGGCGCACCGGACGGGCGTGGTGCTGCGGTCCGGCGAGGCCCTCGTCGTACGGCGGCCGGGCGGCCGCGAGTTCGCCGTCACCGTGCCGGACGCGCGGACCGCCGCGGCCCTCCTCAACACCCTGGCCGAACGGCATGGGAAGGTCTGACCGTGCTCTTCCGTGTCGACCCGGCCTCCGCCGTCCCCCTCGGCGACCAGATCGCCGCCTGCGTCCGCGGGGCCCTCGCCGACGGTTCCGCCGCCCCCGGCGAACGCCTCCCGGCCGCCCGGGAACTCGCCGACTCGCTCGGCGTCAACGTCCACACCGTCCTCCGCGGCTACCAGCGGCTCCGCGAGGAGGGCCTCATCGAACTCCGGCGCGGCCGCGGCGCCCTGATCGTCCCCGGCGCCACGGCCCCCGACCGGGCGCGCCTGATCGCCCGCCTCAGGGAGGCGGCGGCAGAGGCCCGCGAACTGGGCCTGACGGAAACGGAGTTCCTGGACCTGGCCCGTACGAGCCTGGGGTAGCGCCCGGGGTCCGTCCGACGTGAAGTGTCGGACGGGCCCCGGGCAGTCGCTCAGCCCAGCTCCCGGACCGGCGCCCCCGCCAGGAACGCCTCGATGTCCTCCACCGCCTCGCCGAAGTACCGCCCGTAGTTGCCCTCCGTCACATAGCCCAGGTGGGGGAGGGCCAGGACGTTCGGCAGCGTCCGCAGGGGGTCGTCCGCGGGCAGCGGCTCCGTCTCGTACACGTCGAGGCCCGCCCCCGCGATCCACCCCTCGCGCAGCGCCCGCACCAGTGCCGCGCCGTCGACGAGACCGGCCCGGGAGGTGTTGACGAGGTACGCGGCAGGGCGCATCGCCCGCAGTTCGGGCTCCCCGATCAGGCCCCGGGTGCGGTCGGAGAGCACCAGGTGCAGCGAGACGAAGTCGCTGCCCGCGAGCAGGTCCCGCCGGTCCTTCGCGAGCCGTACGCCGTGCTCCGCGGCCCGCTCCTCCGTCAGGTTCGGGCTCCACGCGGTCACGTCCATGCCGAAGGCCAGGCCGATCCGGGCCACCCGGGCGCCGATCTTGCCGAGGCCGACGAGGCCGAGGGTCCGGCCCGCCAGGTCGGCGCCGACCGTCGACTGCCACGGCCCGCCCTCCCGTACGGCCCGCGCCTCCGCCGTTACGTGGCGGGCCAGGCCCAGGAGGAGGGCCCAGGTCAGTTCGGTGGGCGGTGCGGGGCTGCTGGCCGTGCCGCAGACGGTGATGCCGCGCTCCCGGCACGCGGCGAGGTCGATCGAGGCGTTGCGCATGCCGGAGGTGATCAGCAGCCGGAGCCGGGGGAGCCGGGCGAGGAGCTCCGTGTCGACCGGGGTCCGCTCCCGCATCACCACGAGGACCTCGCAGTCCTCGACGGCGGCGACGAGCGCGTCCCGGTCCGTCAGGTGCTCGCGCAGCACGCGGACGTCCACGCGGTCCGCGAGCGGGCTCCAGTCGGCGGAGGCGAGGGCGGCCCCCTGGTAGTCGTCGAGTACGGCGCAGCGCAGCTTCATGACCGCATGATCGCGTACACCCCAGTGCGCTGCCCAGAGCGACAGAACCACCACCCTCTCGCAGAATTGCCCTGAATTGTCCCGTGATGAGGAGTGGGTGTCATGAGCGAAGCGGCCGGTGGCAGTGGTGACGAACTCGCCGTACTCCGGGCCCGGGTGGCCGCCCTCGAAGCGGAGAAGGCGGCCGCCCCGCCGCGCCACCACCGCGTCCGCTCCTTCTTCGCCGCCCTGCTGATCGTCATCGGCTGCGTCCTCGTCCCGCTCGGCATCGTCGCCACCTGGACCTCCGACCTCGTCGGCGACACCGACCGGTACGTGCAGACGGTCAAGCCGCTCGCCTCGGACCCGGACATCCAGGCGGCCGTAGCGACCCGGGTGACGAACGCCGTCATGGAGCACATCGACCTGGCCTCCCTCCTGGAGGGCGTCGCCCCCGACCAGCGGCCCCTGGCGGCCAAGGCCCTGGGCAAGCTGGGCGGCTCCCTGGAGAGCGCGGTCGGCAGCTTCGTCCACGAGCGGGCCCAGGACGTCGTCGCCTCCCCGGCGTTCGAGACGATCTGGACCGACGCCAACCGGGCGATCCACACCTCCCTCGACCGCGCCCTCACCGGCAACGACGAGGGGGCCGTGAAGATCGAGACGGACACGGTCACCATCGACCTGGCGCCCGTGATCGACCGCGTGAAGGAACGGCTCGTCGCGTCCGGGATGGACGTCGCGGCCAAGATCCCCGAGATCCACACCAACTTCACGGTGGTCAAGTCCGAGGACATCGGCAAGGTGAAGACCGGCTTCGCCCTGCTCCAGGCGATGGGCGTGTGGCTGCCGGTGATCGCGATCCTGCTCGTCGTCGGCGGAGTGCTGCTCGCCGTGCACCGCCGCCGCACCCTGGTGGCCGCGGCCCTCGGCGTCGCCTTCGCCGCGATCGTCCTCGGAGTGGCCCTCACCGTCTTCCGCACGGTCTACCTGAACGCCCTGCCCGCCAACGTCTCCCCGGGCGCGGCGAGCTCCGTCTACGACACCCTGATCCGCTTCCTCCGCACCTCGGTGCGGTCCTACGCGGTCCTCGGCATCCTGATCGCCCTCGCCGCCTGGCTCTCCGGCCCGAGCCGCCCCGCCGTCCTCGTCCGGGGCCTGTGGCACTCCGGCATCACCGCCACCCGTGCCACCGCCGACCACGCGGGCATGCGCCTCGGCCCGGTGGGCCCCTTCGTCCGGCGCTACCGCACCTGGATCACCTGGATCCTCGTCGCCGCGGCGGCCGCCGGCGTCATCTTCTGGTCCCACCCCACCGCCTGGGTCATCGTCGGCCTCACGCTCGCCCTGGTCTTCGCGCTCGCGGTGGTGGCCTTCCTGGCGGAGGAACCCGCCGAGGCGAAGACACCCCAGGCGACAGGAGGCGCGGCCCAGGCCTGACCGCCCGCGCCGGCACGGGCGGGGCTGTGAGGCCTGAGCCGTACCGGCGCGGTACGGGCGGGGCTGTGAGGCCTGAGCCGTACCGGCGCGGTACGGGCGGGGCCGTGAGGCCTGAACCCCCGCCGCAGTACGAGCGGGGCCGTCAGGCCTGATGGCCCCGCCGCGGGACGAGCGCCACGCCCGCCAGGAGCCCGACCGCGATCGTCGTGACGATCGTGACGAAGTCCATGAGGTCGCGGAAGCCGTGCAGGACGTGGCCGCCCGCGAGGGAGGTGAGCGCCCGCAGGCCGAGGGAGCCGGCGGTCAGGGTGAAGAAGCCGCCCAGGAAGAGGACGAGCCGCGGCGGCCGGCCGGCCGGCCGGGACAGCAGGTCGGCGACCGCGGCGAGGACCATGGCGGCGACGAAGGTACCGGCGACCTCCCCGATCAGCGCCGTGCCCGCCGCCTGGACGCCGAGCGCCAGGTAGACCAGGCCCGTCACCCAGCCGGCGGCCCGCCACGGCACCGAGAAGGCGAGGATCAGGCCCAGCGTGAACACCGCCCAGCTCCCGACCATCACCCACCGGGACAGGTCGGCGTCCTGCGCGGTGTCGAAGAGCGCGCTCGTCGGCGTGCCCGTGACGGCCACGCCGATCAGCACCCCCACGTACAGCTGGAGCAGCAGCACGAAGGCGTAGACGAGGCGGACGGCGCCGGTCGACAGGAAGCCGCCGACGAGTTCGGCGGCGGCCGCGCTGAGCAGGTCGCCGGGCACGAAGAAGAACAGTGCCGGAAGCATGATCAGTACGGGGCCGCCGTGGCTGTGGCCCGGCTGGAGCAGGCCCAGCGTCACCAGGGAGACCAGGACGGCGGCGAGCAGCGGCAGCACGCGCGCGAGGCGCGGCCGCCGGTCCGCGAGGACGGTGGCCGTCGCGACCAGGGTCGCGAGGAGCGCGGTGGTGCCGATCTCGTACCAGGTCGGCTGGACGGCGGGCGCGAACCCCACGGAGAACAGCACGATGCCGACGCCCCGCGCCCAGCGCGGCACGCCGCCCGGCAGGTTCTCGACCTGCCGCAGGCCGGCCGCCGCCTCGTCCAGGGGCGGCCGGGTGTCCCGTACGCGCTCGACGAACTCCTTGAGGGCGACGGCCCGGTCGAGCCGGGCGACGTCGGGGAAGACGGTGACGGTCGAGGTGAGGGTGCGGCCCCCGGCGGTCACGGAGAGGACGGCGCCGTCCGCGACGAGCACCGTCTCGGCGCGCCCGCCGTAGGTCCGGGCGATGCCGCGGACGACCCGGTCGACGCCCTCCGCGCCTTCTCCGCTGAACGTCAGCATGAACCGGGTCAGTTCGCGGAGGAAGTCGTGGAGGGCGTCGGGGTCGTGCGTGGGGGCGCCGCGCCTCACCGGCGGACGGTGTCGTCGGTCTTGAGCTCCTTCACCGTGTCGTCGAAGTCGTCGACCTTGTCCGGGCAGTAGACCTGGAGGACGATCCGCTCGACCTGGACGGCCTTGGTGTCGGCGATGACCGGCCGCATGCCGGGGCCCGTGGCGCCGTTGGCCTGCTGGATCTTCCACAGCGCCGTGTTGAGGGCGCTGCCCGGGTCCTCGCAGACCGGGCCGCCGTCGGTGCCGAGCAGCTGCTGCACGGTGTCGGTGTCGGGGGAGGGGTATCCGGCCTTCACCAGCTCCGCCTGGAGCTGCTCGGCCTTGGCGAGCGTCTCGTTGCTCCTCTTCACGCTCGCGTAGCGGATGACTCCGGTGACGGCGAGGCCGACGAGGAGCACGATCGCGCCCCAGTAGATCCACTTGTGCTCGGAGGCGAAGCGCGTGGGACTCATGCCCGGTCTCCCTCGCTCGGGGTGCCGGCGGCGGCGCTGCGCCAGTTCGGCTTGCGGAACCTCAGGAAGAGCCACGGGATCAGGAAGCCGAGGACGAGCAGGCCGCAGCCGATGAAGAGGACGTACGACCAGACGCTCCCGCCGCCGAACTGGGAGGGCGGTACGAATCCGATGCCGAGCGCCGCGAGCGAGGCGAGCAGGCCCACCGTGCACACCAGGCCCAGGGCGGGCACCCGGTAGCCGCGGGGATGGTCGGGCTGTGTCTTCCGCAGGCGCATCGCGGCGGCGAACATCAGCAGGTACACGATGAGGTACACCTGCGTGGTGATCGTGGAGAAGATCCAGTACACGCTCGACACGTTCGGGATGAGCGCGTACATCAGGGCGATGACCGAGGTCACGACGCCCTGGGTGACCAGGATGTTCTGCTGGATGCCGAACTTGTTGAGCTTCTGCAGGAACGGCGGCAGGTAGCCCTCCTGGCGGGAGATCTCCAGGAGGCCCTTGGACGGCCCGGCGAGCCAGGTCAGCATGCCGGCCAGCGAGGCGGAGATCAGCATGACGGCGGCGATCGGGGTCATCCAGCCGACGTCGAAGTACGAGAAGAAGGCGTCGAAGGCCTGCATCACACCGGCGGTGAGACTGAGCTGATCGGCCGGCACGACCCAGCTGATGGCCAGGGCGGGCAGGATGAAGATCAGCAGGACGAGGCCCATCGCCAGGAACATCGACTTCGGGTACTCCTTCGCCGGGTCCTTCAGCGAGGAGACGTGGACCGCGTTCATCTCCATGCCGGAGTACGACAGGAAGTTGTTGACGATCAGCACGAGGCTGGCGAGTCCGGTCCACTCCGGCAGCAGGTGACTGGCGTCCATCGGGGCGGCGGACGGGTTGCCCTGGCCGAGGAAGACCATGCCGAGGACGACGAGGATCGTGCCCGGTACGAGCGTGCCGATGATGAGGCCCCAACTGGACAGGCCGGCCAGGGCCTTGGTGCCGCGCGAGGAGACCCAGACGCCGGTCCAGTACAGGACCATGATGACGATCGCCGTGTAGACGCCGTTCGACGCGAGGGCCGGGTCGATGACGTACGCGATGGTCGAGGCCACGAAGGCCAGCAGGCTCGGATAGTAGAAGATCGTCATCGCGAACTGGCACCAGACCGCGAGGAAACCGAGCGGCTTCGAAAGCCCCTCGGCGACCCAGCGGTAGACGCCGCCGTTCCAGCCGGAGGCCAGCTCCGCGGAGACCAGGGCGGTCGGCAACAGGAACACGATCGCCGGGACGAGGTAGAGGAACACGCAGGCCAGACCGTAGATGGCCATCGTGGGCGCGGCCCGCAGGCTCGCGACCGACGCGGTCGTCATCAGGGCGAGCGTCACCCAGGTCATGGTGCTGGGCGCGGCGGCCTGCGCCGCGGCTCGCGGTCTGGGGACTTCGGCCGGGGTGTCGATGCTGCTCAAGGGGGCCCTCCCGTGCGTAGGACGTCGGTTCAGCCTTGAACGGCCCGGTGGGCCCGGCAAGCGGGATCGGCCGTACGGGGGACGGCCCGGGGACGGCCTCCTCGGGCCGTCAGGGCGTACGCGGGGCGGGGGCGCGCGGGTCAGGGCGTACGCGGGTAGGGGCCGCCCGTGCGTCAGGGCCGCCCGTGCGTCAGGGCCGCACGCGGGTAGGGGCCGCCCGTGCGTCAGGGCGTACGGCTGAAGGCGCGGCGGTACGCGCGCGGGGGCACCCCACGGCGGCGGACGAACTGGGCGCGGAGCACCGCCGCGCTGCCGAAGCCGACCGCGCGGGCGATCTCCTCGACCGGGAGCTCCGTCGTCTCCAGGAGCTCCTCGGCGCGGCCGAGGCGCAGCCCGAGCAGCCAGGCGTGCGGGGTCGTGCCGGTCGAGGCCGCGAAACGGCGGGCGAAGGAACGCCGGCTCATCAGGGCCCTGCGGGCCAGCTCGGCGACGGGCAACGGCTCGTGGAGGTTCTCCCGGGCCCAGGCGAGGACGTCGCCGAGCCGCTCGTCCCGGCTGTCCTCGGGCACCGGCGTCGCCAGGTACTGGGCCTGGCCGCCGTCGCGGTGGGACGGCAGCACCAGGTCCCGGGCGATGGCGTTGGCCGTGGTCGCGCCGTACTCCCGCCGCAGCAGGTGCAGGCACAGGTCGAAGCCGGCGGCGGCGCCCGCGCCGGTGACGACCGTGCCCTCGTCGACGTAGAGGGCGTCGGGTTCGACGGTGACCTCCGGGTGCCGTTCCGCCAGGAGCCCGGCGAACCGCCAGTGGGTGGTGGCCCGCCGCCCGTCGAGCAGCCCCGCCGCGGCGAGCGCGAAGGCCCCGACGCAGTGGGCCGCGACCAGCGCCCCGCGCGCGTGCGCGGCGGTCAGGGCCTCGCGCACGGCCGGCCCCGGAGGCGTACGGAACTCCGCCCACGGCAGGGCGATCACCAGATCGGCGCCGGCCAGCCGGTCCAGGCCGTGGTCGACCACCAGCGGGAGCCCGACATCGGTACGGACCCGGCCGGGCCGGTCGGTGCAGAGCGCGAAGTCGAAGGCGGGCAGGCCCTGTCCGCGCGCGTCGAAGACCTCGGAGACGATCCCGGCGCCGAGCATGCCGACACCCGGCGGGGCGTAGGCGGCGACGGTCAGGAACGGCGGCATGCGGGGAGTGTGCCACAAGGGGTGGCACGATTCCCGCGATCAGTGGCAGCACGGCCACTCGTGAAGGGCCGTGCCCCACAGAAGACTTGGGGCATGACGACGACGAAGGACATCCACGGCGACGCCCCCCTCACCCGCACCGCCGCCCACACGATCCTGACCACCGGCTACACCCTCTCCACCGGACCCGGGGTCGCCGCCACCGTCTCGTACGTCCGCGACGGCGACCGGCACGTGATCGTCGACCCCGGGATGGTGGCCGGCCGCGACCGGATCCTGGGGCCGCTCGCCGAGCTGGGGCTCGGCCCCGACGACATCACCGACGTCGTGCTGAGCCACCACCACCCCGACAACACCATGAACGTCGGCCTCTTCGGCCGGGCCCGCGTCCACGACCACAAGGCGGTCTACGAGAACGACCAGTGGACCGACCGCGACGCCGAAGGGTACGAACTCGCCCCGTCCCTACGGCTGATCCGCACCCCCGGGCACAGCGCCGAGGACATCACCCTCCTCGCGGGCACCGCCGAGGGCGTCGTCGCCTTCGTGGGCGACCTCTGGTGGCGGCCGAACGGCCCCGTCGCGGACCCGGTCGCCCCGGACCAGGCGCTGCTGCGCTCCTCGCGCCTCCGCGTGCTCGCCGCGGCCGACATCATCGTCCCGGGCCACGGCCCCGCCTTCCCCGCGGACGACACCGCGCCGCGCTGAGGGCCCGCCTCACGCCGACTCCGGTGATGAGAAGGTGCCTGGCAGCCCGGTCGGCCGTGGTGCGGCCGTGGCTGCTTCCCGTGCGCACATCGGACCGCGTGGCAGTCCCCCGGCAACGGGAGACCTCTGCTCACCGAACCGCCGCAAGGCGGCCCCGAGCGATCCCGGATGAGACACGCTCTGTGCGTGACCACGCCGGAAAGCCCGGACGCCGCCCCGGCTGCGACCCGCAGCTCACTCTCTGGTGAATCGCGGAACAAGTCTTAGAATCGGCTTCCATGTCGATCCCTGACGAGCTGCTCGTCGACGTCGCCGCCACCGTGGAATCCGGGCGGAGCAACCAGATGTCCCTCACCGTGGTCGCGGGGGGAGTGGTCATCACCGGGCGGCTCGCACCGGAAGCCCTGTGGAGACAGCGCGTGTCGGAGGTCCTCACGGACTCGGCCCGGCTCGGCGAGTTCTCCGGCGTCTTCTCCCACGCACCGGAGGAGACGAAGACCGTGGAGCCCCCCACCCACCTCCACTTCCACCTCGCCCGCATCCTCCAGGGGACGGTGGGCATGCCCGAGACCGGCGGGATGTACCGCGTCGCGATCGCGGACGTCAGCGCCTGGACCATCGGGGACTTCAGCTATTCGGACAGCTGACGGCCCCGCCCGTCACCTGACGCCGGAGACCACGAGGAACGGCGGGTGTCCGGCCTCCGCCGGATCGCTCCCCAGCTGTGCCGACCGGTGGGTGAGGACCGGCTCGTGGACGTCCAGGTCCGTGAACCCGGCCTTGCCGAGCACGTCGAGGTATGTCTGGCACGGCCAGTGGTGGTCGACCAGCTCCAGCGGCGCGCCGCCGCCGGGCAGCTCCCGGCGCGACCGCCGCCGCTCGCCCTTGGTGTAGACGCGGCCGGGCTCGCCGCTGCGGAACGTGGAGAACCGGATGCCCGCGGTGCGCGGGTTGGCGTCCAGGACGGCGAACCGGCCGCCGTGGCGCAGTACCCGGTGCGCCTCGGCGGCGATGTCGTGCAGGACGGCGAAGTCTCCCGCGGTGGTGAAGACGAAGCAGGCCATCGCGGCGTCCACGGAGCCGTCGGCGAGGAAGCCGAGACCGCCGTCGTCGCTCTGCCGGTAGTCGATCCGCGGGTGCGGGCGCCTGGTGCGGGCGATCTCCAGCATGCGGGGCGCGATGTCGACGGCCACCACGCGCGCGTCGGAGGCCTCGACGACGCGGGTGGCGACCTTGCCGGTTCCGCAGCCGTAGTCCAGGACCGTACGGACGGCGGAGGAGCCGATGCCGAGGGCGTGGAAGACGGCCGGGTAGCCGATGAGGCGCTCGGGGAGGTCGTCGTAGGACTCGAAGGCGTCGGCGGAGGCGTCGGCGGGGATGTTGGCGGAGGAGTCGGCGGGGATGTTGGCGGAGGAGTCGGCGGAGGTGTCGGCGGGGATGTCGGCGGGGAAGTCGGCGGAAGTGTCGGCGGAGGTGTCGGCGTCCCGCTGGTCGAGGCGGTCGATGGCGTGAGGGGTCATGGGGTGGGGGCCTTCCGGTGATGATCCACTTCGTCCGGAACGTACTGGTCGGGGAAGCCGCAGGACAGGGCCTCGGCAGCCCCCTCACCCGGGTGGGTCAACGGGTGCGGCCGCTGCCGGGCGACCCGCCCGGACCCATGGGTTGATGAGAGGACTGTCGACGAGTCCGCTGATCGAAGGGGAAACTGTGGCGCTCCATGAGATGAAGGCCCCGAAGAGTGCCGATGCGGCAACCGACGTGTTCGCCTCCGCCCTGAGCGAGCGCGTCCTGCCGAAGCACCGGATGCCCGAGGAGCCGAACCTCCCCGCCGTCGTCTACGCGATGCTCCACAACGAGCTGCTCCTCGACGGCAACTCCGCGCAGAACCTGGCGACCTTCTGCACGACGTGGACGGACGACGAGGTCCGCCGGCTGATGGACGAGTGCCTCGACAAGAACATGATCGACAAGGACGAGTACCCGCAGACCGCCGAGATCGAGTCGCGGTGCGTGAACATCCTGGCCGACCTGTGGAACGCCCCCGGCAGCGCGACCGGCGAGGGCACCGCGATCGGCTGCTCCACCACCGGCTCCAGCGAGGCCGCCATGCTCGGCGGACTCGCCCTCAAGTGGCGGTGGCGGAAGCGGCGCCAGGCCGAGGGCAAGGCGACCGACCGGCCGAACATCGTCACCGGGCCCGTGCAGATCTGCTGGGACAAGTTCGCCCGCTACTTCGACGTCGAGCTGCGCCAGGTCCCGGTGGAGCCGGGCGCCACCGGCCTGCGCCCGCACCAGCTGAAGGAGTACGTCGACGAGAACACGATCGGTGTCGTCGCGATCCTCGGCGTCACCTACACCTGCGACTACGAGCCGGTCGCCGAGCTCGCCGCCGAACTCGACCGGATCCAGCAGGAGTCGGGGCTCGACATCCCGATCCACGTCGACGCGGCGAGCGGAGGTTTCATCGCGCCGTTCCTGCACCGTGACCTCGTCTGGGACTTCCGGCTGCCGAGGGTGTCCTCCATCAACGCCTCCGGCCACAAGTTCGGCCTCGCGCCCCTCGGCGTGGGCTGGGCGGTCTGGCGCACCGCCGAGCACCTGCCCGAGGACCTCGTCTTCCGGGTGAGCTACCTGGGCGGCGACATGCCGACCTTCGCCCTGAACTTCTCCCGCCCCGGCGGCGAGATCGTCGCGCAGTACTACAACTTCCTGCGCCTGGGGCGGGCCGGCTACCGGCGCGTCCAGGAGGCCTGCGCGCTGACCGCCCAGTACCTCGCCGACAAGATCGAGGCGATGGGCCCGTTCACGCTGCTCTACAACGGGCAGGGCGGGCTGCCGGCCGTCTCGTACACGCTCACCGACCCGGCGGGCGCGGGCTTCAGCCTGTACGACCTCTCCGACCAGCTCCGGATGCGCGGCTGGCAGGTGCCGTCCTACCCGCTGCCCCCCGACCGCGAGGAGACCGTCATCCAGCGCGTCATGATCCGTCACGGCATCGGCCGCGACGAGATGGACCTCCTCGTCCAGGACATGCGCCACTCCCTGGAACGCCTGGCGAAGGGCGTGCCGTCGGACGCCGAGCGCGCCGGCTTCCACCACTGAGAAAGGTCCTCTCCCGACACCGGTCAGGATTCGAGAAGCGCGGACCCGGGGCCCCCAACTAGCGTGAAGGGCATGGACATCACGATTCACACCAGCGCCCTTCCGCACGACGACCCGGACGCCTCCCTCGCCTTCTACCGGGACGCCCTCGGCTTCGAGGTCCGCAGCGACGTCGGCCAGGGCAGGATGCGGTGGATCACGGTCGGCCCGGCGGGCCAGCCGGACACCTCCATCCTGCTCGCGCCGCCGGCCGTCGACCCCGGCATCACCGAGGACGAGCGCCGCACCATCGCCGAGATGATGGCCAAGGGCACGTACGGCTGGATCCTCCTGGCCACCAAGGACCTCGACGCCACCTTCGCGAAGGTCCGGGCGACGGACGCCGAGGTGGTCCAGGAGCCCACGGAGCAGCCGTACGGCATCCGGGACTGCGCCTTCCGGGACCCGGCGGGCAACCTCATCCGCATCCAGGAAGTCCGCTAGATGTGCCGCCCGGGGTGGGCGGAGGCGCGCGTCACGGATCTGCGCCTGCGTGACTTCACCCGCCTGCGCCGCGTCCGCGACCGCATCGACCGCGAGTACGCGCGCCCGCTGGACGTCCTGGAGCTGGCCCGCGACGCGGACCTGCCGCCCGCCCTCCTGACCCGCCAGTTCCGGCTGGCGTACGGAAGCGCGCCGTACGACTACCTCCTGAGCCGCCGCGCCGAGCGCGCGAGGACGCTGCGGCTGCACGGCGCCGGGTCCTGAACCACCGAACTTCGACGAGGGGAACCCATCATGACCGCGAACGACAAGTCCTACGACGGCTTCACGGAGGACGAGCGGGCCGCGATGAAGGAGCACGCCAAGGAGATGAAGGCGACGAAGCGGCGCGGCGCGAAGGCGGACGTCGAGCCCGAGGTGCTCGCGAAGATCGCCGAGATGGACGAGGCGGACCGCGTCCTCGCCGAGCGCGTCCACGCCCTCGTCAAGGAGAACGCCCCGAACCTCACCGCCAAGCTCTGGTACGGCATGCCCGCCTACGCCCGGGACGGCAAGGTCGTCTGCTTCTTCCAGAGCGCCCAGAAGTTCAAGTCCCGTTACGCCACCCTCGGCTTCAGCGACCAGGCCGCCCTCGACGAGGACACCATGTGGCCCACCTCGTACGCCCTGACGTCCCTGACCCCGGCGACGGAGAAGCGCATCGCGTCCCTCCTCGCGCAGGCGGCGGGCTGACGGCCGGGGAGCCGGCCGTCAGGTCACCGGCCACGCCGGGCTGTAGTGGCCGTAGTGCGGAATGTCCTCGCCCCCGGTCTCGCTCGCGGGCGGGGGGCCGTCCGTGATCCAGTAGCGGGCGGAGTCGCTGTCGGCGCCCCACATGCCCACGGAGCCGTCGGGTCCGGTGATGCCGACGAGGGAGTAGGGCGCCCAGTCGTCGCCGTCCCCCTTCCACAGCTGGAACGTGGCCGGCGAGCCGAAGTCCCGGGGGACGTCGATGGTGTACGTGCCGGTGCCCCCGGCCTCGAAGTCGTCGTGGCCGGCCGTGTCGAGGACGGTCCACGGCGAGGTCCGTCCCTCGGTGTCCGTCAGGCGTCCCTGTATCTCGCTGTCCGTGCCGGCCCCGGACACGGGCGAGGTCTTGATGGTGATCGCGTACTTCCGGATGCCCGCGGCCGAGGCGGCGGCGGTTTCCGGGCGCGGGGTCGTCGTCGGGGCCGGTGCGCCGAGGGGGCGTGCGTCCGGGCCCTCGCGGGAGGAGAGCAGAGCGCCGGCGGCCAGACCGGCACCCGCGCAGACGATCACCACGGCGCCCGTCAGCAGCACCCCGGCGGGCGGCCGCCGGCGCCGGGGCGGGGTGGGGGAGGGGGTGTCGATCCGGGGCAGGGGCCTGGTCGACGGCGCCGCCTCGGACGGGGGAGGAGCGGGCAGCGGCATCGGGACGGCCGCCGCCGGGCGCGGAAGGACCTCGGTCCGATCGGCGTCGACGGCCTCGGGTCCGTGCTCCGGGGGCACCTGCCCCGTACCGGCCCAGCCCTGGTACTCCACCGTCAAACCCCCGCACCGCCCTCTCGCGTCGAAACGCCGGGGAGCGTAGCCGACCCCGCCGCCGCCGCGATCGCGGTGACCGCCCTTCGGACGCCCGAAGGGTCAGGGGGCGAAGGGCCGCCGTGGCCGGACGGGGCGACGGTCCGGGTCGCCGCGGGGGTCCCGTCGGCATCCGTGGTCCGTGCACGCGCGGCGCGGGGAGCGGGAACGGGCCCGCCGGCGCGGCATCCGGACGATCTTTTGCGGCGGTCCGCAACCGGGACCGCCCGGCGCGCGTGTCGATCATCTGAGAAGTGCGAAGCGAGAAGCCGTTGTCCGCCACGGCCGTCACGGGGTTCGGCCCCTCGGTCGCGAGGATCAGGAGCCGTTCCATGCCGGATGAGATCCCGGATCAGATCATCCTTCGTCCCGTCACCGCCGACGATCTCGGCCGGTACGAGCGGGAGTTCGGCGGGCCGGAGGGCGGGGGCGACCGCCAGCGGTCCGGATTCCGGGTGCTCGAAGCGTTCGAGCGGGAATGCGGGGCCCTCGGTGACGCGGTGGCCGGGCTGTCCGAGGCCGAGTGGAACCTGCCGACGCGCTGCACTCCCTGGACCGTACGCGACCTGCTCGGGCACGTCTGCGTGGTGATCGACTGGCTTCCGGCCATGCTGGACGCGCCCGCACCCGACGAGGCGGAGATCTCCGCGACGGAGTACTACCGCCCGGACGACCGCTTCTCGCCCCGGACCAACGGCAAGCGGATCGCCCTGGCCCAGGAGCGTGCGGCGGGCTCGGCCGACGGCGCCGGCGGCGCCGGCTTCGCCGGAGACTTCGCCGCGACCTGGCGGCGGGCCGCCCGGTCGTGCCGGGCCCAGGCGGGCGGTCGAACCGTGCGGACACGCCATGGCGACGCCATGCTCCTGTCGGAGTTCCTTCTCACCCGCGTCGTGGAAGTCGCCGTCCACGGCCTCGATCTGGCCGACGCGCTCGGCCGCGAGGCCTGGCTCACCCCGGCGGCCGGTGACGTCGTGACGGAGCTGCTCCTGGGTGCGGAGCAGACCACGGCTGTCGACGAGCTGGGGTGGAGCCGCCCCCGCTTTCTGCGCAAGGCCACCGGCCGGGAGCCGCTGGACGAGGCGGAGGCCGCGCAGATCGAGCGACTCGGCATCCGCCGGCTCGCCCTGGGCTGACCGGTCGGGACGGGAGGTGCCCGCTAGGCGCCGAGTCCTCCGCGACGGAGCGCGTCCCTGATCCCGTGGAGCGCGGCGGTGGTCGTCGGGGTCCCCTCCCTGCGCTGTCCGGCGGCACGGACGGCTTCTTCGACCTCGCCGAGCTTCGCGGAGGACAGCACGCCCGCCCGCTCGGTCAGGTCGTCCCGGGTCACGGTGGTCAGCCAGGTGCAGGGGGTGAAGCCGGGCTGCGGGAACGCGAACCGCAGCACGCCGTCGAAGGGCAGCCCTTCCGGGGGGCCGACGGCCACCTCGACGCCGAGGCCGCCGATGTCGACGCCCGCCGGCGCGACCACCTGCATCGCCCGGAACCCGGACGGTTCCTCGTCCGACAGCAGCACGTACGGGCGTCGCTCGTCGGAGTCGACCCACCAGACCTCACCGCGGTGCATGTGTCCTCCTTCGCCGGGGGCCGGGTGCGGCCGCCGGCGATCCCGCCGAGGCCGCGGGTCAGCGTAGACCGTGCCCCTCCCGAGGGTCCCTGACAGCCCTCGGGAGGGGTGCTCGAAGGGGCTTCAGGCGGGTCAGTTCCAGAAGCCGGTGTGGATCTCGCGGGCCGCGGCGCCCCCGCCGCCGACGCCGCCGGACTCGCCCGCGCCCTGGAGGAGTCCCGCCACGCCGCCCGCCTCGCGGCCCTCCGCCCCGCCCGCCTGGCCCTGGTCACGGCACGCGCGCTCGACTCACACCTGCTGCTCCTCGCCGGCGTCCCCGCCGACATCCGCGCCTCCTACCGGCGACGCCTCCTCGGCCCCCTCCAGGAGTACGACGTCGAGCACGGCGCCGACATGGTCCGCACCCTGACCGTCTTCCTGGAACACAACGGCGCCCGGCGCACCGCCGCGGCCGCCCTCCACATCCATGTCAGCACCCTCCACTACCGCGTCGGCCGCATCCAGCAGCTGACCGGCCGCGACCTCTCCACCGCCCGCGACCGGGTCGACCTCTACCTGGCCTGCGCGATCGACGAGGGCTGAGCGGGGACGCGTGACGCCCGGCGGGCGGGTTCCGGGCGCGGCCATTGAAGTGATCTTGCCGGCGCCTCGCTGCCGGGCAGGGGTGCCGGCAGCCCCCTTGTCATGCCTGAGCAGGAACGTTCTGTTCTTCGCCGGTCGCCTCGTCGGCACTCCCGCCAAGGAAGCGGAACCACTCCCTCCGAGCCGCTAGCGTCCCGGTCGAACGCCGGATCCGCGTACGGGTGCACCTTTTCGTCCTCCGGCGTCCGATCGTTGCTTTCCCTCCGGAGACCGACGCTCCTGTCAGTACCTGAACTCGCCTGCGAAGGAGGCACAGAATGCGTGCCGACGTAGTGGTCGTCGGAGCCGGGATGTTCGGCTCGGCCGCCGCCAAGTACCTCGCCCGGGCCGGCGCGGACGTCCTGGTGATCGGCCCGGAGTCGCCCGGCCGTGACGCGGCGGCGCCGCTGGCGGCGTACGGTGCCCACTCCGACGAGGCCCGGATCGTGCGGCGTCTCGGCTGGGACCGGCTCTGGGGCACTCTGGACGCCCGCTCGGCCGACCGCCTGCCCGCACTGGAAGCCGAGTCGGGCATCGACTTCTTCACCGAGTGCGGAGCCCTGGCGCTGATGGGCAAGGGCGTCCGGGACCGCACACGGGAGATGCTCCGGCTGTGCGACGCCGCCGACGTCGCGGTGGAGGAGGTCTCGGAAGCGGCTCTGCGGCGGGAGTTCCCCGATCTCGGACTTCCCCCGGTCGTGGGAGGGACGGACGGCCTCCTGGAACGCCGCAGCGCCGGGTACCTCAATCCGCGGCGCATGGTGCGGGCCCAACTGGCCCTGGCCGCAAGGGCGGGCGCGCGGCTGGTGCGCGGAGCGGTGACGGCGGTGCGCGAGGCCGGCCCGTCCGGGGCGTGGATCCTCCATGCGGAGTCGGACGGCACGGAGTTCACGGTCGAGGCGGAGAAGGTCCTGGTCGCGTCCGGGGCCCTCGTCAACCGCACCGGTGCGCTGCCGGCCGGTCGAGAGCTCGACGTCCAGGCGTACACCGAACCCAACCTGCTCCTCGAAGTCGACGAGGGGCAGCTGGAACGGCTGCGGAGCCTTCCCACGGTCGTGGTCGTCGACCCCGAGGACGCGGGCAACGACAACCTCTCGGCGTACCTCCTGCCGCCGGTCCGCTACCCCGACGGCACGTGGTACCTGCGGATCGGCCGCGGAATGCAGCCCCTCGTACGGGAACTGCGCACCGCCGCGGAGTCGCTGTCCTGGTGCTCGGCGCAGACCGTCACACGGGAACAGGCCCTGTTCCTCAGGAACATGACGCGCACACTGGTCCCCTCGCTGGAACCGGTCTCCGTCCGCTCGGCCTGCTGCGTGGTCGACAAGACACCCACCCGCTCCCCGTACATCGGCGCGCTCGACGGGGACGAGGGCCTGAGCGTCGTCGTCGGCGGGAACGGTCACGGCGCACGCGGCTCCGACGAGATCGGCCGGCTCGCCGCGACGGTCGTCCTGGGCGAGGCGTGGGACTTCCCCCTTCCCCCGGAGCTCTTCGCCCCCCGAAGGGAACCCCGGACGACAGGCCCCGGATCCGGCCGACCCGACTACCTCACACCGCCGTTCGGGCTCTGCTGAGGGGGATCGCCCGCGGCAGGGCGAGGGTGCGTCGTTCGCGTTCGGGGCCCCATCCCCGGGTGCGGCCGCGGCCTCCACCTCTGCGCCGCTCCGGGGCCGGCCTCCAGGTGGCCCAGTCGGCCGGTGTCGAATTGGCCTGTGTGGGAAGGCAGTTGCGCACTAGCGTAGGCACCATGACAACAAGATCCACTTCGGCCGGACAGCCCCTGTCCGTGACCTTGGCCGAGGCGCCGATGCGTCAGGCACGCAACTCCGCCGCTCTTTGGATCGCGACCGGACTGTCCCGGGGGCACGAGGTCGTCCGACGCCGCGGATTCGTCGCGGTCGACGGCGACGAGCGTGCCGGCACGCGGATCCTGATCCAGGAGCCCGACCTCGACCCGGACGAGCTGGCCGAGCTGAGCGAGCTGGCGCGCCGAGCCGCGGGCCCGGTGAACGCCGAGGATCCGTTCAGCTCGACCGACCTGAGCCACCTGGGCATGCGCAGCTGGCAGATGCCGGTCATGCTGCGCCGGCCCGGGCCCGTCGGCGAACCGGCGCTCGACGTGATCAGGGTGCGGCGGCCCGAGGACCTCCAGGCGGCCGAGCGGATCTCGATCGAGGGCTTCGAGCTGGACGGATTCACGCCCTACCGGCCCGGCGAGCTGTTCCCGACGGCGTTCATCGAGCAGCCGGGCGTGGACGTGTTCGTCGCCTCGATCGACGGGGTGCCCGCGGGAGCGGGCGTCACGGTCGTGGACGGCGGCATCGGCAGCCACTACTGGGTCGGCACGTCGTCGGCGTTCCGGTCGCGTGGGGTGGGGCGGGCCGTCATGCTCGGCTCCCTCGCCCACCTGGCGGACCTGCCGGTCACCCTCACCGCCTCGAAACTGGGCAGGCCGCTGTACGAGTCGCTGGGCTACACCGTCGCGGCGCCCGCGACCTGGTGGGGGCCTCCGCTCCCGTGACACCGCCGCCGTGAGACCGGCGGGCCCGCCACACCCCGCAGGGCCGGACGCGTCGGCCCTGCGCGGATCCGGGCTTCGTCAGCGATCCGCCACGCGCACGATCTCCTTGACGATCGTTCCGACACCGGACACGAAGTGGAAAATGGATCCGGTGGCCAGGATCAGGGCGCCGAACAGGATCCAGCCACCAGGACCGCTGTCCACCTGGAGGTCCGAACCGCTCGTCCCGGGGTTCCCGACGGGCGCCCGCACCATGTCCCTGGCGACATGGGCGGCGCCGACCGCTGCATGGGCGGCTCCGGCAAGGGCCATGCCGAGGGCACCGATGGCGAACCATTCCGCTCGTCCGATCTCGTCCATCGTTCTCGCCTCCTCGCCGGTGAGGTGACCTCACCGTCACCCCTGATCCTCGAATCGATGCGAACGGGCCGCCAGGGGCCGGAAGGGGCAGAGCGGAGGGCCGATGGGCCCATCCCGCCTGCGCTCCGGCCGGGACGACGCCGAAGGCGCACACCGCCCGCCTCCCCACGAGGGGCGCGGCGCCGGTTCCGTCGCCTGCCGCATCCGCTCCCGTGGTACGGCGTCGCCGTGGGGGCCTGAAGCTGCGGCGCCTGGCCCCGCACCGGGCGCGCCCGTGCCGGAAGCGGTCTACGCCCCCGCGACCAGCATCGCGCCCATCGCCAGCATGGTCGTGGCGACCAGGCCGTCCAGTACCCGCCAGGCCCTGGGACGGGACAGTACGCCGGACAGCAGGCGGGCGCCGAAGCCCAGCGCGAAGAACCAGCCCAGGCTGGCCAGCGCCGCGCCCGCGCCGAAGGCCCAGCGCAGATCGCCGCGGTCGGAGGCGAGCGAGCCCACCAGGAGGACGGTGTCCAGGTACACGTGCGGGTTCAGCCACGTCATGGCCAGGCAGGTCAGGACCGCCCGCCGGGCGGATCCCGCGTCCGCGCCGCCGGCCGTGAGCGAGGCCGCCGGGTCCGGCCGCAGCACCCGCCGGGCGGCGAGGAATCCGTAGCAGAGCAGGAACGCCCCGCCCGCGAGACCGACCGCGGTCAGCGCCGCCGGCCAGGCCGTGACCACCGCGCCCACCCCGGCGACGCCGAGCGCGATCAGCACCGCGTCGGAGACGGCGCAGATGGCGACGACCGCGAGGACGGCGTGGCGGCGGACGCCCTGGCGCAGGACGAAGGCGTTCTGGGCCCCGATGGCCACGATGAGGGAGAGGCCCGTACCGAACCCGGCGAGTACGGCGGCGACGATGCTGCTGGTCATGCCTCCGACCGTACGAAGCGCCCGGGAACCAGTACAGCTAAAGATTCTTACGTATCCTTAGCCCTACTTATGGACGAGCTTCCCCTGGACCAGGTCAGGACCCTGCTCGCGGTGGTCGACGAGGGCACCTTCGACGCGGCGGCCGCCGCCCTGCATGTGACCCCGTCCGCCGTCAGCCAGCGCGTCAAGGCCCTGGAGCAGCGCACCGGGCGGGTCCTGCTGATGCGTACCAAGCCGGTACGGGCCACCGAGTCCGGCGAGGTCGTGGTCCGGTTCGCCCGGCAGCTGGCCCGGATGGAGCGGGACGCCCGCGCCGAACTGGGTCTTGCGGCGGAGCAGGGCCCGGCGCGGGTCCCGGTGGCGGTCAACGCGGACTCCCTCGCCACCTGGTTCCTGCCCGCGCTCACCCGCGTGCCGCAGGAGCGTCCGGTCTGCTTCGAGCTCTACCGGGAGGACGAGTCCCACACCACCGCCCTGCTGCGCGAGGGGCGGGTGATGGCGGCCGTCACCTCCTCGCCCGACCCGGTGGCCGGCTGCACCGTACGTCTCCTCGGCCTCGCCCGCTACCTGGCCGTGGCCACTCCGGAGTTCGCGGCCCGGCACCTGACCGGCACCCTGGCCGAGGACCTGAGCGAGGCACCCACCGTGGTGTTCGACCGGCGCGACGAACTCCAGGACACCTTCGTCCGGTCCCTCACCCGTGGCCGGTCGGGGGCCGGACGGATCCGGCACATGGTGCCGGCCTCGGACGGGTTCCGGGACGCGGTGGCCGCGGGCCTCGGCTGGGGCCTGGTGCCCGAACCCCAGGCCGCGCCGCTGCTGCGGACCGGCCGGCTGGTGGAGCTCGCCGCCGGTCGGCCCATGGACGTCCCGCTGTACTGGCAGCAGTGGAAGCTGGACTCGCCCGCCCTGTCCGCGGTGGCCGAGGCGGTCGCGGCGGTCGCCGCCGAGTCACTGCTGCCCGGGGGCCGGTGAGCGGGTGGGGCCGAGGCGGCGTCCCGCACGCGGCACGCTCTCACGGGCCCCCCGCGGGTTCCGCAACGCCGCCTGCTCAGTGCTTGAGCAGGACCTTCGCACCCACGATGACCAGCCCCAGCACGAGGTTGACCGCAGCGGTCACCACGATCAGGCGGCGCGGGGCACCGAGTCGGGCGAGGCCGGTGGTGGCCCAGAGGACCTGCTCCGCCAGGGCGACGACGAGCCCGGCCCACGCGGTGCCCTGGGGCCCCAACCCCAGGGCGGGGCACACCGCGATGGCGACGGCGGGCGGGACGGCGGCCTGGACGATCGGCCACTCCCTGCGTGCCTCACGGCGGACCGTCGCCCACGACAGGGCCTGGTCGGCCAGCCGCACGCCCACGACACGGGCGTAGACGTGCGTGATCCAGAAGACCAGGCCGGTGGTGAGGAGCATGACCACCATCTGAAGCCGGGGAAAGGGGCCGAGCGTCCCGGCCGCGGCGATGACCGACGCGGCCAGGAGGGAGCCGTACACCGCACCCGAGTAATCCCGGTTCGATGCCTTCGCTGATGCGGGACTTCGGTGATTCATGGCCTCAGCATGCCGAGCGGGCAGGCGCAAACGGCGGCAACGCACCCATGCGAGGAATCCAGGGCCGGTGCGACGGCGGTGCGGAGCTGTTCGAGTGACCGGTGAGAACTCCAAGACCCCTCTGACAAGGATCGCCCCCACCAGCTGGTGTGCCCTCGGTGTCGCCGCCCCGGCCGCCTCCGCGGCCGTCCACGCGGTCGCGGGTGTCGCACGCATCGCCCACGATTCTGCGGGCGCAGCCCGAGCCCGGCCCCGCGCCTCCGGGCGGCGTGGAACCGGGCGCGATGACCGGACGCGGCGGCTCTCCCGCTCGCCGCCGCCGGCGCCGCACTCCGGCTCAGCGCAGCAGGTCGGTGCTGGAGAGTCCCGATCCGGCCTTGACCATGGCGGCGAAGGTGGCGTTTCCGTTCAGTGTCCCGCTTCCGGCGTAGAACTGGAGGGTTCCGGCGCCGTCCCGGGCGAGCAAGTCCGGTCTGCCGTCGCCGTTGACGTCTCCAGGAGCGAACACCGTGTTGTAGATCTGCCAGCCGTGGCCGATCTGCGTCCGCGTCCCCAGCGTCCCCGTGCCCGTTCCGGGGTACACGAACAGCGCTCCGGCCGCGTCGCGTGCGATGACGTCGGCCTTGCCGTCTCCGGTGACGTCGCCCGGGGCGAGCACGGTGTCGTAGATGCCCCAGCCCTGCCCGATGCGGATCTTGGCGTCGACCTTGCCGTCACCCTTGCCCGGGACGAGGTAGAGGTCGCCGTTGTCGAAGGCGACGAGCAGGTCGGCGAGGCCGTCGCCGTTCATGTCGGGGCTGGAGTTCAGCGTCGTCGACGCCTGCCATCCCCAACCGACCTTCTGCGGCGTGGAGAAGAACAGTTCGCTCGTGTGGCCGGGGTGGAAGAAGAGGTCTCCGGCGCTGTTGATCGAGTACAGGTCTTCGCCGCCGCCGTCGTGGTCGACGCCCCGTCCTATCAGGCGCAGATCGCCCATGCCGGCGCCCACCTTGCAGGAAACGGGGTCCAGTACGCCGTTGGAACGTCCGAAGTGGCGCCAGAGATCGCCCGCCGCGTCGCGGCGGAGCATGTCCGCCATGCCGTCGTCGGGGTTGTTGCAGAACGACCAGGTCGCGGCGCCTCGGTAGGCGTAGTGGTCGGAGACCGAGGAGTTCTGCGGCAGGGCGTCGCCGGCGACGTTCTTGAAATGGTCCTTGCTGAGGAAGATGTAGTCGAGCTTGGCCTCCGGGTCGGGGGTCTTCGCCATCAGCGTGGGTGCGCCCGAACGGCAGTGCCCTGAGGGTGGGGTGAGCGAGGAGCACGCGGCGGTGAACCGGCTCGTGTCCGTCTCGTCGACCTCGGTGAAGCGGCCGGTGCCCCCCGAGTGGCTGTAGAAGGAGTCGAGGACCGGAGAGAGCGGCGCGTTGGCCTGGCCGCCGCTGTATCGGGGGTTGAAGTCGCCGCCCAGGACGACGGGGATGCCCCGGTCGATCCAGGAGTTCGCGGCTGCCCCCAGCGTCTCGGCCTGCTGCTTCGCGACAGAGGTGCTGTCGGAGTACAGATGGACCGAGCAGCTCCGGGTCGTGCGCCCTTGAAGGGGGGCGTCCACGCAGAGGGCCGTCCAGCGCTCCGTGCCCTTCTCCAGACCCGTGGCCAGATCGATGACTTGGGGGTTGGTGGCGGTCCCCTTCGTGAACACGGCGAGGCCGTAGTCGCCCTCCACCGCATTCGGAACGGCGTTGTCCTTGCAGAGGTCCTGAGAGGCGTCCCCGGCGGGGGTCTGGGTGACCGTGAAGGAACCTGTGTAGCCAAGTGAGCCCAGCTTCTGCTCCAGCCCGGTGAACTGCGTTCGGCACACCTCCTGGAGGAGGACGACGTCCGTCTTCCAGGCCACGGTCTCGTCGTACACCTTCTGGACACGGTTGGTGACCTCGTCCGCGGTGGAGCTGCATGCCTCCCAGCTGCCACAGATGTTGTAGCTGAGGAAGCGCAGGACGGGTGCGGAGGCCGTATTGACGGTGTCCGCCTGGGCGGAGGGGGCGAGAGGGGCGATCAGACCCACCGCAGCGAGGGCGCAGGCGATCGCTGTTCGACGAATGCGCATGGCGAGTCCTCAGCTGTAGATGTTGTAGCCGTAGCCGATCTTGGTGGGGCCGGTGAAGGTGCCGTCGCCGATGCCCATGTGGGAATAGAGGTCGCCGTTGGCGTTGCGGGCGATGATGTCGGCGACGCCGGTGTTGTTGATGTCGCCGGGGCCGGTGATGGCGTTGTACTGGTTCCAGCCGCCGCCGAGGTCGGTGCGTCCGGTGAAGGTGCCGTCGCCCTTGCCCATGTAGGAGTAGAGGTGACCGTCGGTGCCGCGGGCGAGCA
>NZ_JBIBST010000013.1:0-236111 GCF_043077765.1 Streptomyces sp. NPDC015661
ACGGGTAGTGGCGTCTGGTCGCCTCCCGCCTGGGGGGTTACCCTTTCACGGTGTTATAGCAACGGGCCGGGTGGGGGCTGGTGGCCTTCCGCCCCGCCGCGGCCGCCGGTCCCGTCCCTGTGCACCACGACACCCCGAACCGCACGCCCGGGGACAGCCACCACCCCCCGGACCCGATCACCGCGCACCGCGCGGACGGAGGAATCCACCCGATGAAGTTCACCGACGGCTACTGGCTGATGCGTCCGGGTGCCACCGCGCGCTACGCCGCCGAGGTCGCGGACGTCCGTTCCGACGAACACCGGATCACGCTCTACGCGCCCGTGCGGCACGTACGCGGGCGCGGTGACACGATCAACAGCCCGTTGCTCACCGTCGATTGCTGGTCACCGGCCGAGGGCGTGATCGGCGTGCGCGTCACCCACCACGCGGGTTCGGTGCGGCGGGGACCGGAGTTCGCGCTGCCCGGTGCGGAGGAGGGCGCCGGAAAGGCGCACCGGGACGGCGAGGTGGTCGAGCTCAGCTCCGGTGACCTGACCCTGCGGGTGGACACCTCCGGGCCGTGGCGCCTGGAGTTCAGCGCCGGCGGGCAGGTGCTGACCTCCGTGGGGGAACGCGGCACCGGCTTCGTCACCGATGCCGACGGCAGGCACTTCATGCTCGGACAACTCTCGCTGGGCGTCGGCGAGTTGGTCTACGGCCTCGGAGAGCGGTTCACGCCGTTCGTCAGGAACGGCCAGACGGTGGACATCTGGCAGGCCGACGGCGGCACCAGCAGCGAACAGGCCTACAAGAACGTCCCCTTCCATCTGACCAACCGGGGCTACGGCGTCTTCGTCAACCACCCCGGCAAGGTCAGCTACGAGGTCGGCTCCGAAGCGGTGGGCCAGGTGCAGTTCAGCGTCGAGGACCAGTCGCTGGAGTACTTCGTCGTCCACGGCCCGACACCCAAGCAGATCCTGGAGCGCTACACCGCGCTCACCGGCCGCCCCGCCCTGCCCCCGGCCTGGGCACTCGGGCTCTGGCTGACCACCTCCTTCACCACCGACTACGACGAGGCCACCGTCAACCGCTTCGTCGGCGGCATGGCCGAGCACGGCATCCCCCTGAGCGTCTTCCACCTCGACTGCTTCTGGATGCGCGCGTACCAGTGGTGCGACTTCGCGTGGGACGCCGACACCTTCCCGGACCCGGCCGGCATGCTGACCCGGCTCAAGGAGCGGGGCCTGCGGATCTCCGCCTGGCTCAACCCGTACATCGCCCAGAAATCGGCCATGTTCGAGGAGGGCATGCGCCAGGGGTACCTGGTGCGCCGCCCGGAGGGGAGCGTCTGGCAGTGGGACCTGTGGCAGCCCGGGATGGCGCTGGTGGACTTCACCAACCCCGCCGCCCGCGACTGGTTCCTCGGAAAACTGCGCACCCTCCTGGACCAGGGGGTGGACTGCTTCAAGACCGACTTCGGCGAGCGCATCCCCACCGACGTGGTCTGGCACGACGGCTCCGACCCGGAGCGGATGCACAACTACTACACCCACCTCTACAACCGGGCCGTCTTCGAGCTGCTCCGTGAGGTACGCGGGGAGGGCGAGGCACTGCTCTTCGCCCGCTCCGCCACCGCCGGCGGCCAGCAGTACCCGGTGCACTGGGGCGGCGACTGCGAGTCGCACTTCACCGCCATGGCGGAGTCGCTGCGCGGCGGTCTCTCCCTCGGCCTCTCCGGCTTCGGATTCTGGAGCCACGACATCGGCGGCTTCGAGGGCACCCCGACGCCCACCGTCTTCAAGCGCTGGGTGCAGTTCGGTCTCCTCTCCTCGCACAGCCGCCTGCACGGCAGCAAGTCGTACCGCGTCCCCTGGGACTACGGGGAGGAGGCCGTCGAGATCACCCGCGAGTTCACCCTCCTCAAGCACCGCCTCGCCCCCTACCTCCAGCGCGCCGCCCAACAGGCGCACGGCACCGGAGTCCCGGTCATGCGGGCCATGGTCCTGGAGTTCCCCGACGATCCCGCCGTCGGTGCGCTCGACCGTCAGTACATGCTGGGCGACGACCTGCTCGTCGCCCCGGTCTTCACGGACGACGGCACGGTCGAGTACTACGTGCCCGAGGGGCCGTGGACGAACGTCCTGACCGGGGCCCGGATCGAAGGACCCCGCTGGGTCAGGGAGCAGCACGACTTCCACAGCCTGCCGCTGCTGGCCCGTCCCGACTCCGTCATCCCGCTCGGTGCCGACGACCAGCACCCCGTCTCCGCCTGGGCGGACGGGGTCGAGCTGCGGGTGCACGCCTTCGCGGACGGCGCCGAGCGCACCGTCGTCGTCCCGCGCACCGACGGCCCCGGCGAGTCGGCCCGCTTCCACCTGCGCCGTCGGGGCGACCGCCTCCTGGTGACCACCGACAGCCGGGCGCCGTGGTGCCTGCGGGCCGGCGGCCCGGACGGCACCCTCCACGCCCTGCCCGCCGACACCCTGGAGGCGGATCTCCCGTACCCGTCCTGAACCGGGTACGGGAGATCCGCCTCGGCGCTACCGCGCGGCGAAGACCCGCACGTCCCAGGCTCCGAGGCTCACCGGCCCGTCGGCCGGGATCGTGCTGCCGTCCAGGGCGTCGGCCAGATCCGCGGGTGCCTGGACCTCGACGGGCTGTCCGCTCCAGTTGTGCACCACATGGACCCGGCGCCCGTCCGGGGAGGTTCCGGTCGTCGCCGTGACGGACGCGGGGAGGTCTTCCCAGCCGCTGCGGGGCTCCGGCGCCAGCCAGGCGCTCAGCTCCCGGGCCAGGTCGCGTCCCGGGACGGTGCCGACGCAGGTCACCCGGCCGGCGCCGTGCCGGTGGGTGGTGAGGGCGGGCCAGCGGCCGAAGTGCGGGTGGTCGTACGCGGCGAGCACCGTGGCGTCGCCCACGGTGAGGCCGTCCACCCAGCGGGTCGCGGTCGCGCCGGCCGGGAGTGCCAGCGGACTGCCGGGCACGGTGAGCAGCGGGAGATCCGCCGTCAGGTTGCTGAACTCGTCGTACGACACCCCCGCCGCGGCCACCAGACGCCCCGGGCCCGGCTCGTGGCGGGCCAGGGCCTCGTGGTCGGCGTAGCCCGTACGAGGACCGAGGACGAGGTGCCCGCCGGCGTGGGCGTAGGCCGCGAACCAGTCGAGCAGGGAGTCCTCGGCGAGGTAGAGCCCGGGGACGACGAGCACGGGGTGGCGTCGCGCGGCGACGTCCGGTGCCGGGCCCTCCCGTTCGCCCCGGGCGTCGTGCAGCTGCCGGGCGTGCAGCACGCGCACCTGGCGGCCGGCCTCGAAGGCGCCGCGGTAGAAGGGGTCGAAGAGGCCGTGGTACGCGGAGGAGTCCGCGCCGCCGTCCGCCCTGGCCAGCGGCGGGTACTTCTGCATCAGCCACTTGCTGGGCAGCGAGTAGACCATGGTGATGTCGGCGTCCGGCTCGATCCCGGCGACCAGTTCCCCGGCCTTCTCGAACTCCGCTCCCAGCCCGGCGAGTTCGGCGTGGATCCGGCCCGGCCGGCCGCTGTGCGGCAGGATCCCGCCCCAGTAGGTCTCGGTGCCGAAGGGCAGGGTGTGCCAGTGCCAGTACTCGATCATCCGCGCGCCACGGGAGACGAGCGCCCAGGCGGCCTGCCGCCACTGGCCGTCGTAGGCCGGTCGGTTGTCCTCGGTGCCGCCGATGGCCTGGGCGTTGGTCTCGGTGATCAGGAACGGCTCCTGCCGGGAGGAGAAGATCCGGTCGGCCTGCTGGTAGAGGGCCCAGACACCCGTGGTCTTCCAGCCCTGCGTGTGGTCGTCGGGCGTGGGGTCGGGCAGGGCGAGGGCGTCCTGCATGTCGTAGTACGGGTTGCCCGCGGTGACGTCGAGGCTGTCGGTGAGCTCGTCGTCCTCGAGGGCGGGGTGGCCGTAGTGCAGGCAGCTGGTGACGAACTGGTCGGGGCCGGCGTACTCGCGCACGATGTCGGCCTGCCAGGCGATGAACTCGCTGGTCTGCCGGGCCAGGAACGCCCGCCAGGCGACGTCGTACTGCGGCTGGGCGTTGCCGTCCGGGGTCCACAGGTCGGCCCAGGTGGAGAGCCGGTGCGACCAGTAGACCAGGCCCCATGCGCGGTTGAGGGTCTCCACGTCTCCGTACTTCCGGCGCAGGTCGTCGACGAACCGCTCGAAGACGCCCCGGTTGTGCGGGAGCCGGCAGCCGGGCTCGTTGTCCACCTGGTAGCCGATCACGGCCGGGTGGTCGGCGTAGCGGCCGAGGATGCGCCGGATCACACGTTCGGCGTGGAAACGGAACGCGGGATGGGTGAAGTCGACCTCCTGGCGGCCGCCCCAACGGGCGCTCTGCCCGGTGGCGTGGTCGGCGGCGATCTCCGGGTACTGGCGGGCCAGCCACGGCGGCACGGCGTACGTGGGGGTGCCGAGGACGACCGAGATGCCCCGGTCGTGGGCGGCGTCCAGGACCGGCCGCAGCCAGTCGAGGTCGAACCGGCCGTTCTCCGGCTCCCACGTGGACCAGACGGACTCGCCGACCCGGATGACGGTGAACTGCGCCTCCGCCATCAGATCGAGGTCTTCCTCGAGCCTCTCGTGGGGCTGGTACTCGTGGTAGTACGCGGCGCCGAAGAGGACGCGCGGGGGGAGCGCTGGCATGCGGGATCCTCAGGGGAAGGACCCGGCCGCCGGGGGAGCGGCGGCCGGGTCGGGACGAGGGACGGTCAGCCGACGGTGCCGGTGACCGTGGTGCCGGACTTCGTGACGCGGTACGTGACGGTGGCGCCGCTGTAGAAGTGGAAGACCAGCGTCGCGGTCTCACCGTCGCGGAGCGCGTTCAGGTACTCGGGGGTCAGGACGATCGCGCCGTTCGGGTAGTCCGGCGAGAAGTGCCGGTTGAACTCCTGGTACGGGTTCCAGGTCAGCGGGCCGGCGGTGGTGCCGTCGGCGTAGGTGGAGTGCATGGCCGCCAGGTCGTCACCCCGGTACTGGGTGGGGATGGCGAACGACTCGTTGGTGCCGGTGGCGTTCGCCGCCACCGGGGTGTCCTGGGTGACGATGTCGATGTTCCAGGGAAGGCCGCGGGAGAACCGGGCCTGGACCGTCGTGTTGACGCCGTAGGCGCGGTTGCCGACCAGCCGGGTGAGCCCCGTGGTGGTGAAGGTGAGCTGGGCGCCCGCGAGGGTGTAGTCCCGGCCGTAGACCAGTGCGGTGTTGCCCTGCCACAGGCCCTGGAAGCTGGTGCCGTTCCGGTTCAGGGTCAGCGAATGTGCGGTGATCGGGCTGGACTTCGGCACGTAGACCTTGTCGAAGGAGGCGGTGCCCGAGCGGGTGGTCCAGCTCGACCTGATCCAGTCCATCAGGGCCGGGTCGCGCCACTGCAGGGTGTCGCGGTTCAGGTAGGCGAACGGATCCCACAGGGCGGTGGTGACGCCGGCCGTGCGCGCCGCGTAGTTGACGTGCTCGTAGTACTTCAGCGCCTCGCCCCGCTCGATCCGGGACGGGTGGAAGTGGTCCGGGTAGCTCAGCAGACCGTACTCGCCGACGTAGACCGGGATGCCCCTGGCGGCGAACGTGCTGCGCATGTTGGCGAAGGTGTCGTCCGTGTTCTTCTGCGCGGTGGCGTCGTAGTGGGTGCCGCCCGCCGCGTTGACGCTGAACGGGTACCAGCCGTAGAAGTGGACCTGCGCGATGAGCTGACTGTCGTTCAGCCCGGTGATCGTGGTGTACAGATCGTTCATGTAGGCCTGGTCGGGGCTGCCGGCCGGCGTGGTCAGGCTCAGCAGACGGCTCGCGTTCGTGCCGCCCGAGGCGCGGACCACGGAGCGGAACGAGGTCTGCAGCTCCCGCAGGTACTGGGACTTCTGCGCGTCCGTGGCGCCCGCGAAGCTCGGCTCGTTGATGCCCTCGAATACCAGGGTGCGCGGCGCGTCCCGGAAGGCCGTGGAGATCTGGGTCCAGGTGGAGTTGAAGCGGGCCATCACGTTGTCGTGGTCGGTCGTGATCTTCTCGACCCACATCCACGAGTCGTGGTGCACGTTGAGCACCACGTACAGGCCGTCGGCCAGGGCCCAGTCGACGATCTGCTTGACCCGGGCCATGTACGTGGCGTCGATGGTGTACGGCGCGGTGGCGGACTGGTGGTCGGTCCAGGTCACCGGGACGCGGACGCTGCGGAAGCCGGAGGCGGCGATGGTGTCGAAGGTCGCCTTGGTGGTCTGCCCGTTGCCCCAGGAGCCCTCGTTCGGGATGGCGTCCAGGGTGTTGCCGAGGTTCCAGCTGGGCTGCATGGCGGCCACGGCGTCCATGGCGGAGGCCGGGACCGACACCGGCCGCGCCGGCTTCCTGGCGTCGTCGGCCGCGGCGAACGTGGTTCCGCCGGACAGCCCCAGCATGACGAGCAGCGCCAGCAGGAGGGCGGCCAGGCGCCCTGGGCCCCGGCTGCGGTGAGGTGAGGGTTGCCGTATGTCCTTCATGGATCGTTCCTCTCGTGGGGGTCGGGCCTCTTGGCCGTTCGGGTGTTGATCCACGTCGTGGTCGGGCGGCGACAAGGCGCCTTCGCTCTTCTTCCGGAAGCGTCGAAGCGCTTCACTGGCAGGCGAAAGTAACGGACAAGTTTCATGCGAAACAAGGGTTCTGACAGCGCGAAAGTTTCTTCATCGAGGTGATGAACGGCCTTGAGGGCCGATGACCAGTGTCGATGCGCTTCGACGACATCGGATCCCGGCGTCGACGCAGGCCGGGCGAGGTGGCCGGCGCCGGCCTCGCTCAGGAGGTCGTTCCGGTGACCGTGCCACCCGACTTGGTCACGTAGTGCGTCACGGTGCTTGCGCTCCAGAAGTGGAACTTCAGCTGCACGCGCGCGCCGTCCTCTGGCGGTCCTGGGCGCGAGCGAACTGTCCTTGACGGGGCCGGACTTCGGCACGAAGACGTTGCCGGTGGAGGCCGTGGTCGAGTGGGTCGTCCCACTCGACTTGATCCGGCGGAACAGACCGGGGTCCTTCCACTGGCCCTTGCCGCGGTCGAAGAAGGAGCCCGAGCCTGCGCCTGCGGTGCCGCGGGGCCTGCTGCTTGTTCCTTGCTCATCCGTTCTGGAAGTGCGAGCTGCTTGCCTCCTCTGGTTGCCGCGAACGGGAGAAAGGTTGCCGTTGTGGCAAGGAAAGTTTCGACGGGTCAGCAGTCGGCGATGGGGATCCGGGGGCGTCTCCAGGGGGTCCTACCGCTCTTGAAGCGGGGCTGCTGCTCCAACTGGGCCTCGGTGGCGCTGACTTGGCAAGGTGGGGCAGTGGATTTGTTCTGAACGAAACAATAGGATCTACGGAAAGAAACTTTCTCCGGACTCTCAGCCGCGCCGCCCCGGAGTCCTCGCGGCCACCGCCCTGGCTTCCCGTCAACTCTTCGTCCGCAGGAGACCTCATGCCGCTCACCGACTTCGAGTCGGCCGAACTCACCGGGTACCGCCCGGAGTTGCCCGAACCGAAGGACTTCGACACGTTCTGGGGGGACACCCTCGCCGAGGCCCGGTCCTACGACGGGACCGTCACATCCGAACGCGTCACCTCCGCGCACCTGCTGCACACCGTGGAGGTCGACGACGTCCGCTTCCCGGGCTGGAACGGCGAACCGGTGGCCGCCTGGCTGCTGCGCCCGCGCGGCGCGGACGGACCGCTGCCCGTCGTCGTCACGTACATCGGCTACAGCGGCGGCCGCGGTCTGCCCACCGACCACCTGTTCTGGTCGGCCGCCGGCTACGCCCAGCTCGTCGTCGACAGCAGGGGTCAGGGCCACGACACCCCGGACCGGACGGCGGGCGGCGGCACGCAGTGGGCCGGCGGATTCATGACCCGCGGCATCGACTCGCCCGAGAACTACTACTACCGGCGGCTGATCGCCGACTGTGTGCGCGCCGTGGACGCGGTAGCGGAACTGCCCGGCCTCGACCCCCGCGGGATCGTGGTGGCCGGAGGCAGCCAGGGCGGCGGTCTGGCCCTCGCCGTCGCCGGTCTCGTGGGGGACGGCGTGGCGGCGGCGCTGCCGGACGTTCCGTTCCTGTGCCACTTCCGCCGGGCCGTGCAGATCACCGGGGAGGGTCCGTACCCGGAGATCGTCGAGTACCTGCGGTGGCACAGCCGCGACCGCGTGGAGTCGACCTTCGCCACCCTCGACCACTTCGACGGCGTCCACTTCGCCCGACGGGCGACCGCACCGGCGCTGTTCAGCGTCGGTCTGATGGACCCCGTCTGCCCGCCCTCGACGGTCTACGCCGCCTTCAACCACTACCGGGGGCGGGACCGCACCATGACCGTCTGGCCCTTCGGGGACCACGGCGGCGGCTGCGGCTCCAACCCGCCGGTCCAACTGGCCTGGCTGCGTGAGCGCGGCCTCGCTCCGGAGCTCTGACCGGCGGCGAAGCGAGGGTCCTCGCGGAACTCAGCGGTTGAGGGGCAGCCGCGGTGCCGCATCGCGGGCCGGCGTGTGCGCCTGGTCGGGCCACCAGGCGCCGGCGGGCGGGTCGACGATGCCGTACTCGGGGTCGATCGTGTCGGCGGTGTCGGCGGTGTCGGCGGTGGGGCGCGGGCCGAGGCCGCGGCCGGGCGCGTTGCACCCGCCGGCAGCGCACCCCGAAGGCCAGTGCCCGCTGGTACGCCAGGGCCATCGCCGCGAACGCGGTACCCGGCGGCGAGTGGGGCTTCGGGGTGCGCGGCGTGTCAGGTGCGGGTCCAGCGCTGGTTGCTGCCGCCCCAGCAGGAGTAGAGCTGGATCAGGGTGCCGTTGGCGGTGCCGTTGGCCGCGGCGTCGAGGCAGAGGCCGGACTGGACGCCGACGATGGAGCCGTCGGAGTTGAGGCGCCACTTCTGGTTGTCGCCACCCCAGCAGCTGTAGATCTGGACCTTGGCGCCGTTGCCGGTGCCGGCGGCGTCCAGGCACTTGTCCCCGTAGACCCTGAGCTCGCCTTCGGCGGTGGAGGTCCACTGCTGGTTGGTGCGGTTGTTGCAGTCCCACAGGTTGAGCTGGGTGCCGTCGGTGGTGGCGGCGCCGGGCACGTCCAGGCAGCGCCCCGAAGCGACGCCCTTGATCTGCCCGGAGCCGGGCGTGGGGGTCGGGGTGGGGGAGACGGCGTTGAGCGCGTTGAGGACGGAGGTGTAGGCGGGCTTCTTGCTGCCGTCGCCGTTGAACAGCAGCGGCGTCTGGTCCGCTCGCCAGGAGTCGGTGTCGCGCACGCCCCAGACGGTGATGCCGAGGCAGCGCGGGACGGCCAGGCAGTCGTTGGTCACGTTGGCGTAGGTCGTGGCCGAGGCGCCCTGGATGTCGAGTTCGGTGACGGCCACATCGACGCCGAGGGCGGCGAAACTCTGCAGGGTGGTACGGAAGTTGCTGTTGTAGGCGCTGTCGCTGTTGAAGTGCGACTGGAAGCCGACGCAGTCGATCGGCACGCCGCGCTGCTTGAAGTCCCGGACCATGGCGTACACGGCCTGCGTCTTGGCCCAGGTCCAGTTCTCCACGTTGTAGTCGTTGTAGCAGAGCTTGGCGGCCGGGTCGGCGGCGCGCGCGGTGCGGAAGGCGACCTCGATCCAGTCGTTCCCGGAGCGCTGCAGGTTCGAGTCGCGCCGGGCTCCCGAGGTGCCGTCGGCGAAGGCCTCGTTCACGACGTCCCACTGGGCGATCTTGCCCTTGTAGTGGGCCATCACGCCGTTGATGTGGTTGATCATCGCCTGGCGCAGCGTGCTGCCGCTGAGGCTCTGCATCCAGCCGGGCTGCTGGGAGTGCCAGGCCAGGGTGTGGCCGCGCACCTGCTTGCCGTTCTGCACCGCCCAGTTGTAGACGCGGTCTCCGGCGGTGAAGTCGAACCGGCCCTGCTGGGGTTCGGTGGCGTCGATCTTCATCTCGTTCTCGGGCGTCACCGAGTTGAACTCGCGGCCCGCGATCGTCGTGTACGCCGAGTCGTTGAGCCGGCCCGAGGCGATGGCGGTTCCGAAGTAGCGGCCGCTCTGTGCCGCCGCGCCGCCGAGCGTGCTCTCGGCGGCGTGAGAGGTGTGCGGTGCCACCAGCACGGCGGCCGGGCCGAGGATGCCGACGACCAGGGCCGTGCACAGGCCTCGTATCTTCCGGCGGACGGTGGTCGGGGGAAGGGCCGTTAAGCGCATGACTGAGCCTCCAGGAGCAAATCACGGAAGAATGGGCGCGCGGCAGAATGCATCCGCGTCAGCGGCGCGTTCGCGGTGCTTTTGCGTCCATCGACAAAGGACGCCGGCCGTCAGGGCCTCGGAACTCAGTGTGGAAATGCGACAGAAACATGTCAACGGTTTCGAAGGTGTTTCGATAATCCGTCCTCCGAAAGAATTTCGGGGATCGGATGAAAGGGGGTCGCTTTCGGTCGGGCGGAGAAGGATTCGGGAGAGCGGGAATTCAACTCCCTGTCGGTGTGGTCATGGAACCGCCACGATCTCCACCGGCACGGACAGCACCCGGTCGGCCGACGGGTGACGCACGGGGCCGTCCAGGGTGAAGGTGCCCCGCAGGGGAAGATCGCCGCTGGACCGTCCGACGGCCACGCCGATCACCCCGGGCTCCACTCTTCTGCGCAGGTCGAGACCGGTGAACGAGGTCCGGTCGGCGTGGACGGAGAAGGTGATCCGGGCGGCCGCGCCCGGCTGCAGCTCGACCCTGCCGAATCCGGCGAGCCACCGCTGGGGCCGGACGACGGACGCCTCGGGGTCCGAGAGGTACAGCTGGACCACCTCGGTGCCGGTCACCTCGCCGACGTTGCGTACGGTGACCGCCACGGAGACGGCCCCGTCCGTCGGGGCGAGGGGATCCACCGACAGCTCCGAGTAGGTGAAACTGGTCCAGCTCAGCCCGTGTCCGAAGGGGAACAGCGGGGTCGGGTCCACCGAGCTCCAGTCGGTGTGCCCGCCGAGCCTGGAGCGCAGATAGGTGCCGGGCTGGCCGCCGACCCGGCGGGGGATGGAGACCGGCAGCCGCCCGGACGGTTCCGCGGCCCCGCTGATGATCCGGGCGAGCGCCGTACCGCCCTCCTCGCCGGGGAAGAAGGCCTGCACCACGGCCGCCGCACGATCGGCCAGCGAGCCGAGCGCGTACGGCCGTCCGGAGACGAGGACCAGGACGGTCGGCACTCCGGAGTCCAGGACGGCGGAGGCGAGTGCGGCCTGGTCGCCGGGCAGGTCGAGGGTCTCGGCGTCGCAGCCCTCTCCGGAGGTGCCCCGGCCGAACATGCCGGCCCGGTCTCCGAGCACCAGGACGTTCACCTCCGGATCGTCCGCCGTGACCGTGAACCCGGCAGCGGTGAGCGCCTCGCCCAGCGTCGGGATCTCGAGCCCGGGGTCGCCGGGCAGCGCGATGTGGTTGGGGAAGGAGTAGCAGCCGAGGAAGGACTGCGGGTCGTCGGCGTACGGGCCGCTGATCGCGACCCGGCACGGCCGCAGCGGCAGGATGCCGTCGTTGGCGAGCAGCACGGTGGAGCGTTCGGCCAGGAGCCTGGCCAGGGCCCGGTTCTCCGGCGGGTCGAGGTCGACCGGCTCGGGCTTGACGGGTTCCCAGCCGGGGTCGAGCAGGCCGAGTTCGGCCTTCTGCAGCAGGACCCGCTCCGCGGCCCGGTCGATGAGCTCCTCGCGTACGGTTCCGGCCCGCACGAGTTCCGTCAGCGGCTCGCCGTAGCAGCGGGCCGTGGGCAGCTCGACGTCGATGCCGGCGGTCAGCGCCAGCGCGCCGGCCCCGCCCCGCGAGCCGGCGACGCCGTGCCGGGTCTCCAGGAAGGAGACGGCGTAGTAGTCGGCGACGACCACACCGCTGAAACCGAGCTCGCCTCTGAGCAGTTCGGTCAGCAGCCGTTCGTCGGCGGCCACCGGGACGCCGTCCACGTCGGTGTAGCTGTTCATCACCGACCGGGCGCCCCCCTCGCGCAGCGCCCGTACGAAGGGCTCGACCAGCACGTCGGCGAACTCGCGCGGCCCCGAGGCGACGGGGGCCATGTTCCGCCCGCCGCGCGAGGCCGAGTACCCGGCGAAGTGCTTGAGCGTCGCCACGATCCCGGCGCCTTCGAGTCCCTGCACGTAGGCGGTGCCGATCGCTCCGACCAGACAGGGATCCTCGCCGATGCACTCCTCGGTCCTGCCCCACCGGTAGTCGCGGACCACGTCGAGGACCGGGGCCAGCCCCTGATGGACGCCGACCCGCCGCATCCCCGCACCGATGGCGGCGGCCATCCGGCGCACGAGCCCGGGATCGAAGGACGCTCCCCAGGCGAGCGGCCCGGGGAAGACCGTCGCGCCGAACGTCATGAACCCGGTCAGGCACTCCTCGTGAGCGACCGCAGGGATCCCGAACCGGCCGGCTTCGGTCACCTGCCGCTGGAGCGAGGCGAGCCGCTCCATCCCGGCTTCCGCGGTGATCGGCGCGGTGCCGTACACCCGGGTGAGCTGGCCGAGACCGTGGACGACGATGTCGTCGAGGCCGGGCGCGGACTCGCCGGAATCGTCCTCCATCGGCGCGACAGGTGCTCCCGGATCCGAGGGCAGGGCCCAGAAACCGGCGAGTTGCCCCGCCTTCTCCTCCAGCGTCATCCGTCTCAGCAGATCGGCGACCCGCTCGGACGCGGGCAGGAGGGGGTCACGCCAGGGCTCGGTCAAGGGGTTCTCCTAGAGGCGAGGAGGGGCGGTGGAGAGCCGGACCTTGAGTTCGGTCGAGAGCTCCATCCGGGGGCTGACCAGGGGCTGGTCTTCCAGAAGCTGGAACAGTGTGCGGGCGGCGAGCCGGCCCATCTCCTCCAGCGGCTGACGTACCGTCGTCAGTGGAGGGGACAGCCACTCGCCCATCGGCAGGTCGTCGAAGCCGACCACGCTGAGGTCCTGCGGGATGCTCAGTCCGCTCTGCCGGGCGGCTTCGTAGACGCCCATCGCCTGCTGGTCGCTGCCGGCGAAGATGGCCGTCGGCGGCTCGGGGAGCGCGAGCAGTTCGCGCGCGCACCGGAACCCGCCCTCGTGCTGGAAGTCGCCGAACCGGATCAGGTCGCGGTCGACCTCGATCCCGGCCCGCTCCAGGGCGGCCCGGTACCCGTCGATGCGGGCCTGGCTGCAGAGCATCTCCTTGCGTCCGCCGATCGTGGCGATCCGGCGGTGTCCCAGCTCCAGCAGGTGCTCGGTGGCGGCGAGGCCGCCCGCCCAGTTGGTCGCTCCGATGCTCGGCACGCCATTGCCCGGCAGGTCGATCGGATCGATGACGACCAGCGCCACCCCGGCCCGTTCGACCTGGGCGCGCTGGGCCTGGGTGACCGAGGCGGTGACGAGGATGACGCCGTCGCTGTGGTGCAGGACCGGCAGTGCGTCCCAGCTCGACGGCGTGGCCTCGCCCGGCGGGACGAGCGACACGACGGTGCCGACGCTCCGCTGGGCGCACTCGGCCTCGACGCCACGCAGGATCTCCACCGCCCAGGCGCTGTCCAGGCCGCCGATGATCAGGTCGACCAGGCCCGACCTGCGGGCTCTGGCCTGCCGGCCCGGCTGGAGGTAGTTGTGGGATCGCAGCAGGGTCTCGATCCGTTCGCGCGTCGCGGGTGCGACATCGGAGCGGCCGTTGATCACCTTGGACACGGTGGCCTGGGAGACCCCTGCCGCCGCGGCGATGACGGCCAGGGTCGGACGCTGCTCGCTCAACTTCTCTCCTCTGCGCGGACGCCTTCGACCGCCAAGTGCCGCAAACTTTTCGAAGAGTTTCCGGCCGGGTGACCGGCTTGTCAACCCCCGGAAGAAGCCGCCGCGTTGGGAATTTCTGTGACAGGTATTGACCGAGAAGCCATGCGTTCCTAGTTTGTGGCAGCGCCGAATTCGAGAATGTTACGAAACATTTTCGAGCTCGCATCGGCAACCCTCACCCCGGAGGTCCCATGGCCAGCATCCCCCCGAGCCGACGAAGCTTCCTGGCCTTCTCGGCCCTGACCGCACTGTCCGTCCCGCTGGCCGCGGCCTGCGGCGGTGGCGAATCGGGCGGCAGGCCGGCGGCCGACGGCAAAGTGACGTTCGAGTGGTGGAACATCGCCACGACGGAACCGGGCAAGTCCCTCTTCCCGCAGATAGCCTCGGCGTTCACGGCCGCTCACCCGAACATCGGGATCCGGACCACCTCGTTGGAGAACGAGGCGTTCAAGTCCAAGCTGACCGCCACCATCTCGTCCGGCAGACTCCCCGACGTCTTCCAGACCTGGGGCGGCGGTGTGCTGCAGCAGCAGGTCGACGCGGGCCTCGTCGAGGACCTCACCGACGCGCTCGGCTGGTCGTCCGAGCTCACCCCGGTGTCGCTGCAGGCCTATCAGATCGGGGGCCGGACCTACGGCGTGCCCTACGACATCGGCATGGTCGGCTTCTGGTACAACAAGAAGCTCTTCGCCAAGGCCGGGATCACCGCGCCCCCTGCCACCTGGACCGCGTTCCTCGAAGCGGTCGGGAAGCTCAAGACGGCGGGCATCACTCCGATCGCCCTCGCGGGCAAGGAGAAATGGCCGGGCCACTACTACTGGGCCTACCTCGCGATGCGCGTCGCGGGCCTCCCCGCACTGCAGAAGGCCGCCACCACCAAGGACTTCAACGGCGACGGCTTCGTCCGGGCCGGTGCCCACCTCAAGGAGCTCGTCGACCTCCAGCCGTTCCAGGCGGGCTTCCTCGGCGCCGGCTACGCCACCCCCGGCGGCCAGGCCGCGACCATGGGCAACGGCAAGGCCGCCATGGAACTGATGGGGCAGTGGGGACCGTCGGTGCAGAAGGACGCGGGCGCCGACCTCGGAGCGGACCTGGGCTTCTTCCCCTTCCCGACGGTCGACGGCGGAGCCGGCCAGGCCACGGAGGTGTTCGGCGGCGGCGGTGGCTTCGCACTGCGCAAGGGCGCCCCGAAGGAGGCGCTGGACTTCCTGAAGTTCTTCGTTCTGGAGAACGAGTCCAAGCTGCTGGCCTCCAACGGCTATCTGCCCGTGGTCAAGGGCGCCGAGAGCCAACTCACCGACACCAACAAGAAGGTGGTGGCCGACAGTCTGGTCAGGGCGACGGGCTTCCAGCTCTTCCTCGACCAGGCCTATCCGCCGGCGGTCGGCCAGGAGGTCAACGACAGCGTCGCCGACCTCATCGCGGGCAAGAAGACGCCCGAGCAGGTCACGCAGTCGATCACCGAGGCTGCGAAGGGTGCCTAGCTCCGTGGCCACCCCGACCAAGGGCCCGGTCAAGGACCCGGCCCAGGAGCGGACGGACGACGCCGTACCGGCGCGGCCGCCCGCCACGGCCCGGTCGTTCCCGCGCGAGCTGGGAAGCTGGGCGTCGATCGCCTGGTTCCTCGTCCCCGCTCTGGTCCTCTTCCTCGTCTTCGTCCTCGCCCCGATCGTCGTCGCCGTCCGCACCAGCTTCTTCAAGTGGGGCGGGATCGGCCCCATGGACGACTTCGTCGGCTTCGAGAACTACACGAAACTCCTCGCCGATCAGGTCTTCCTCGGGGACATGGGGCGCGGACTGTACATGATCGTCCTGTCGATCACGGTGCAGCTGCCCTTCGCGCTGTTCACCGCGGTCCTGCTCAACCAGAAGCTGCGCGGCCGGGCCGTCTACCGGATGCTGTTCTTCGCGCCGTACATCCTGTCCGAAGTGGTCACGGCGGTCCTCTTCACCATGATCTTCCTTCCCGGCGACGGCATGGCCGACCATCTCGTCGGCGCCCTGGGCCTGGAGGGGCTGCAGGGCAAATGGCTCGCCGAACCCTCGACGGTCATGCCGACCCTGTTCGTGGTCATGACCTGGAAGTACTTCGGCTTCCACATGATGCTCTTCCTCGCCGGCCTGCAGGGCATCCCGCGCGAGATCCTCGACGCCGCCTCCATCGACGGCGCCGGCGCCTGGCAGCGCTTCCGGTACGTGACGCTCCCGCTGCTCGGCCCGACGATCCGGATCAGCGTCTTCCTCTCGGTCATCGGGGCCATCCAGCTCTTCGACCTCGTCTGGGTCATGACCGCGGGCGGTCCCAACCACTCCTCCGAGACGATGGCGATCTCGATGTTCCAGTTCGGGTTCAAGCGCTACCAGGTCGGCTACGCCAGCGCGATCAGCGTGGTGCTGTTCCTGATCAGCCTGGTGTTCTCCCTCTTCTACCAGCGTTACGTGCTCCGCCGTGACCTGAGCGGGGCCGTCACCACGGGAGGTGACCGATGAACGCCCGCAGGGCGGTGCGCGGCCTGTCGATGCACGCCGTGGTCTGGCTGATCGCCGCCTTCGTCGCCGTGCCGCTGATCTACGCCGTGATCTCCGGGTTCAAGAGCACCGGAGAGCTGACGACCAATCCGTTCGGGCTTCCTGAGCACTGGAAGACCGCCAATTACACGGGCATTCTCGGCGACGGAATGTTCTGGCGGCAGATCGCCAACAGCGCGGGCATCGCGATCGGCACGACCCTCTGCACGGTGGCGGCCTCCGCCATGGCGGCGTACGTGCTGGCCCGCTACGCCTTCCGGGGCAGGGAGCTGTTCTACACGCTGTTCACGATCGGGCTGATGTTCCCGTTCGCCGTGGCAGTCCTGCCGCTCTTCCTGCTGCTGCGCACCTTCGACCTGCTCGACAACCCGCTCGGTGTGATCCTCCCGCAGGCCGCCTTCGGGCTCCCCATGACGATCGTCATCCTGCGCGGCTTCTTCCGGACCATCCCGGCGGAGATCGAGGAGGCGGCCGTCATGGACGGCTGCGGCAAGTTCCGCTTCTTCTGGAAGATCCTGCTGCCGATGGCGCGGCCGGCGCTCGGCACGGTCTCGGTGCTTGCGATCGTCGCGAGCTGGAACAACTTCTTCCTTCCGCTGCTGGTGTTCAACGACCCGAAATGGCAGACGATCCCCGTCGGCGTCCAGCAGTTCCAGGGCCAGTACTCGACCGACTACGCGCTCGTCCTCGCCTACATCGTGCTCGCCATGGTCCCCGCCCTCGCCTTCTACGCCGTCGCCGAGCGACAGCTGATCGGCGGCCTCACCGCGGGCGCCACCAAGGGCTGACCCGTCCCGCGAGACCTCCACTCCCGAGGAGACCTTGTGAAACGCCTGACCGCACTGACGGCCGTTCTGACGCTGGCGCTCACCTCGCAGGCCGCGGCCGACCCCGCACGACCCGCTGCCGACTTGGCGCGACCCGCCGCCGACCCCGCACGACCCGCCGCCGACCCCGCACGACCCGCCATCGACTTCCGTGCCGGACTCCAGCCCATCGACGGATTCGGCTTCTCGATGGCCTTCCAGCGGGCCGACCTGCTGCACGGCGCGCGCGGTCTCGGCCCGGCCAAGCAGCGCGAGGTGCTCGACCTGCTGTTCAGCAAGGAGAAGGGCGCGGGCCTCTCGATCCTGCGCCTGGGCATCGGGTCGTCGACCGACCGGGTCTACGACCACATGCCGACGATCCTGCCGACCGACCCCGGCGGGCCGGACGCCTCGCCGACGTACGTCTGGGACGGCTGGGACGGCGGCCAGGTCCGGCTCGCCAAGGAGGCCAAGGCCTACGGCGTCGAGCGGTTCTACGCCGACGCCTGGAGCGCCCCGGCCTTCATGAAGACCAACGGAAGCGAGAACAACGGCGGCGAGCTCCGGCCCGAATGGCGTCAGGCGTACGCGAACTACCTCGTCCAGTACGCGAAGTTCTACCGCCAGGAAGGCATCGGCATCACCGACCTGGGGTTCACCAACGAACCCGACTGGACGGCGACGTACGCCTCGATGCGGTTCACCCCGCAGCAGGCCGTCGACTTCCTCAAGGTGCTCGGGCCGACCGTGCGCGCGTCCGGACTGCGGACCGGGGTGGTCTGCTGCGACGCCGCGGGCTGGGACCGGCAGGTCGCCTACACCGAGGCCGTCGAGGCGGATCCCGCGGCCGACAAGGTCGTACGGACCGTCACCGGTCACCGCTACAGCGGCCCGACCGACGTCCCGCAACCGACCGACAAGCGCGTGTGGATGTCGGAGTGGTCACCGGACGGCTCCACCTGGAACGAGAACTGGGACGACGGCAGCGGCTACGACGGTCTCACCGTCGCGGCCGACATCCAGAACACCCTGACCGCCGGCCATGCCAACGCCTATGTCTACTGGACCGGTGCTTCCCTCGGCGCGACCCGTGGGCTCATCCAGCTCGCCAACCCGGGCGACGGCTACCGGGTGTCCAAGCGGTACTGGGCGCTGGCCGCCTTCAGCCGGTTCATCCGCCCCGGAGCCGTACGCGTGCCCGTCACGAACGCCGACCCGGCACTGCGGATCACGGCCTTCCGCAACACCGACGGCAGGCGCGTGATCGAGATCCTCAACACCGCGACCACCGAGCGCTCCACCGCCTTCTCCCTTCGCGGCGGGCACGACCAGCACCCCGACGGCTACGTCACCGACGAGACCCGCTCGATCACCCCGGCCGCCGACATCGTCTCCACGCACGGCACGACCCTCACGGCGACGCTCGCCCCGCGCGCGCTCACCACGATCATCCTCGACTGAACCGCCCAGCACCCGAGGAGTCCGTCATGCTCATGCCCCGTCATCTCATCGCCCTGTCCGCCGCCGTCTGCCTCGCGGCCGGCCTCGCCGCGCCCGCGGCCGCCGAGCCCCGTCCCAGGACGCTCGCCGAACTGGCCGAGAAGCACCACAAGTACTTCGGCTCCGCCACCGACAACCCCGAGTTCACCGACGCCGCCTATCTGAAGCTCCTCGGCAGCGAGTTCGGGCAGACCACCCCCGGCAACGCCATGAAGTGGTACGCCACCGAACCCGAGCGCGGCGTCTTCGACTTCACGGCCGCCGACGAGGTCATGGCCTTCGCCAAGGCCCACCACCAGAAGGTCCGCGGCCACACCCTCGTCTGGCACAACCAGCTCCCCGCCTGGCTCACCGAGGGCACCTGGACCCCCGACGAGCTGCGCGCCGTCCTCAAGAACCACATCCAGACGGAGGTCCGGCACTTCAAGGGCCGGGTGATCCACTGGGACGTCGTCAACGAGGCCTTCAACGAGGACGGCACCTACCGCGAGTCGCTCTTCTACAAGACGCTCGGACCCGGCTACATCGCCGACGCCCTGCGCTGGGCCCACGAGGCCGACCCCCACGCCAAGCTGTACCTCAACGACTACAACGTCGACGGGATCGGCCCCAAGAGCGACGCCTACTACACCCTGATCAAGCAGTTGAAGGCCGACGGCGTCCCGGTGGAGGGCTTCGGCATCCAGGGCCATCTGGCGCTCCAGTACGGCTTCCCCGCCGACGTCCAGCAGAACATGCGGCGCTTCGGCGACCTCGGCGTCGACGTCGCGGTCACCGAGCTCGACATCCGGATGAACCTCCCCGCGACCCCGGCGAAGCTCGCCACCCAGGCCACCTGGTACGCCGACTACGTCAAGGCCTGCCTGGCGGTCGAGAAATGCGTCGGCGTCACCATCTGGGACTACACGGACAAGTACTCGTGGATCCCCTCCGTCTTCCCCGGCGAGGGCGCCGCGCTGCCCTACGACGAGAACCTGCGGCCCAAGCCCGCCTACCACGCGATGAGGGAGGTGCTGGGCCGGTGATCCGAACGGCGATCGTCGGTACGGGAGGGATCGCCGGCATCTGCCACGTTCCCGCCCTCCGGGCCCAGGCGCACCGGGCCGAGATCGTGGCGGCCGTCGACGTGGACGCCGCGCGCGCCGAGGCGTTCGCGGCCGAACACGGCATCCCCGCCGTCCACACCGACCTGCGCACGATGCTCCAGGAGCAGAAGCCGGACCTCGTCCACCTGTGCACACCCCCGTTCCTCCACGCCGACCAGGCCGTGGCCTGCCTGGAGTCGGGGGCGTGGGTGTGGTGCGAGAAGCCGGTGGCGCTGTCGCTGGCCGAGCTCGACCGGATCCAGGCGGCCGAAGGGCCGGCTCTCGCGGGCGCGGTGTTCCAGCACCGGTACGGCTCGGGGGCCCGGTACCTGCGCGACCGGATCGCGGCCGGCACGCTGGGCCGGCCGCTGGTGGCGCAGTGCGTCACCGCGTGGTATCGCGACGACGCGTACTACGACGTGCCCTGGCGCGGCACATGGGAGAGCGAGGGCGGTGGCCCGACGCTGGGCCACGGCATCCACCAGATGGACCTGATGCTCGCGGTGCTCGGCCCGTGGGCCGAGGTACGCGCGATGGCCGGCCGCCTGGAGCGCGACGTCCAGACCGAGGACGTGTCCGCGGCCCTCGTCCGGTTCGAGAACGGAGCCATCGCGACGGTCGTCAACAGCGTCCTCTCCCCGCGCGAGGAGAGCTACCTGCGGTTCGACCTCACCGAGGCCACGGTCGAGCTGCGGCATCTGTACGGCTACTCCAACGCGGACTGGACGTTCACCACCACGTCGTCCGGCGTGCCGTGGCAGCCGCCGGACGACCTGCCCAGCTCGCACACCGCCCAGCTCGCGGCCTTCCTGGACGGCTACGAAGCGGGGATCCGCCCCGACCTCGGCAGACCCACCATGGAGCTGGTGACCGCCCTGTACAAGGCCGCGATCACCGGCCTGCCTGTCCGGCGCGGCGAGATCGACGCGGCCGACCCGTTCTACGGATCGCTCCACGGCGGGCGCCCGGAGGTGTTCCGATGACGTTCGAACTCGCAGAGAACGAGGACTCGCTGGTCGTCCGAACCCGCGGCGTCGACCTCTTCCGGTATGTGCACCGGCCGGTCATGGACCCCTTCGAGGCACCGAAGCCCTATCTGCATCCGGTGCGCACGCTCGCCGGCGATGTGGTCACCGGGTACCGGCCGCACGACCACCGCTGGCACAAGGGCGTCCAGTTCACGGCGTCGTGGGTGTCGGGACAGAACTTCTGGGGCGGCGGCACCTACCTGCGCGGCCGGGGCTACGTGGACCTGCCGAACCTCGGCACGATGCGCAGCCTCGCCGTCTCCGCCGGGACGGGGCGCGGTCGCGCCGTGATCACCCAAGACCTGGCCTGGCACACGAGGGCGGGGGAGCACTGGATCGACGAGCGCCGCACCCTGACCGCCCGCGACGTCGAGGCCGACTCCTGGACCCTGGAGGTCACCACCGCCCTGACCAACGTCCACGACGGCGACCTGATGTTCGGCAGCCCCGGCACCCAGGGCAGGGAGCTCGCCGGATACACCGGTCTGTTCTGGCGCGGCCCGCGCGCGTTCACCGGCGGCGAGGTGATCGGCCCCGCGATGGGCGAGCAGGGCGACTGGCTGGCCTTCATCGGCGCGCACGACGAGGTCGACCGTTCCTCCACGCTGCTGTTCCTGGACGATCCGGACGCCCCCTGCCACTGGTTCGTGCGCAGCGAGCCCATCCCCGCCGTCAACCCGTCCCTGGCGTTCGACAAGGAACTGCCGCTGGCCCCGGGCGACACCCTGTCGCGCCGCTACCGGATCGTCGTGGCCGACGGCGCATGGACCTCCGAGCGCCTGACCCGCCATGTCGCGGAACACCCGTGGTGACCCGGTTCCCCGGCAGCGTGGGGATCTCCGGGCTGACCGTGTACGACGGGAAGGCCGCCGACGGGCTGTGCGGCGGCACACCCCACATGCACCTCGTCTGCTCCGAGGCCTACGTCGTCGTCGACGGCACGGGCAGCGTCCAGACGCTCACCGGCTCCGGCTTCGCCGACACCCCGCTGCACCCCGGCGACGTCGTCTGGTTCACCCCCGGCACCATCCACCGCCTGGTCAACGACGGCGGCCTGCGCCTCCTGGTGCTCATGCAGAACAGCGGACTCCCCGAAGCCGGCGACGCCGTCTTCACCTTCCCCCCTCCTGTGCTGGCCGATCCCCACGCCTACCGGACGGCGGCCGCCCTGACCGGCGACCGGGCCGCGGCGGCGCGGCGCCGCCGCGACCTGGCACTCGAGGGTTTCACGGCCTTGCGCGAAGGCGGGCTGCGGGAGTTCCACCTCGCGGCCCACCGCCTGAAGAGCGAGCTCCTGGACGACTGGCGGGCCCGCTGGCGCGACGGCCCCCTGGCCGCGGCCGAAGAGACCGGCCGTCAGCTGGAACGGCTGCAGGCCGGAGACCTCTCCCACCTCGGCCACGGCGCGGTGTCACGGCTGGAGCGCCCCGACCAGCAGCTCTTCGGCATGTGCGGCCTCCTGCACCCCTATCCCGTGCCCCACCCCCCGGCGCGCCCGCCGCGCGATCCGTCGGGGTCACCTCACCTCCGTCCCCCGAAGGAGCTGTCCTGATGCGGTTTCGCCCTCCGCCCCTGATCCTGAGTCTCGTACTCTCCGTCCTGTCGTCCTTACTGCTCGGCGCCACCCTCCTCGGCGCCCCGCCCGCCGCCGCGGCGACCATCGACCCCAACGCCTCGTACGTGCTGGTCAACCGCAACAGCGGCAAGGCCCTCGACGTCTACAACCTGGCGACCGACAACGGCGCGCGCATCACCCAGTGGACCAGGAACGACCAGAACCAGCAGCTGTGGCAGTTCGTCGACGCCGGCGGCGGCTACTACCGCATCAAGTCCCGCCACTCGGGCAAGGTGCTGGACGTCCAGGGCGGCTCCACCGCCAACGGCGCCCCGATCGTCCAGTGGACCGACCTGAACGCCACCAACCAGCAGTGGCGCCCGGCCGACAGCCCGGGTGGCTACGTGAGGCTGATCGCGCGCCACAGCAACAAGGCCCTCGAAGTGCAGGGCGGCTCCACCGCCGACGGCGCGAACATCGTCCAGTACGACGACTGGGGCGGCAGCAACCAGCAGTGGCAGCTCGTCCAGGTCGGCGCCGGCAACCCCGGCACGTGCGATCTCCCGTCGGCCTACCGCTGGAGCTCGACGGGCGCGCTGGCGCAGCCCAAGCCGGGGTGGGTCTCGCTCAAGGACTTCACCGTCGTCCCCCACAACGGCAAGCAGCTCGTCTACGCGACGACGCACGACACGGGGACGAGCTGGGGGTCGATGAACTTCAGCCTGTTCACCACCTGGCCGGAGATGGCCACGGCGGGCCAGAACACGATGTCGGGCTCCGCCGTCGCGCCCACGCTCTTCTACTTCGCGCCGAAGAACATCTGGGTGCTCGCCCACCAGTGGGGCGCGACGGCCTTCTCGTACCGGACGTCGACCGATCCCACGAACGCGAACGGCTGGTCGGCGCCGAAGGAGCTCTTCAACGGAACGATCACCGGCTCCTCGACCGGCCCCATCGACCAGACGCTCATCGCCGACGGCACGAACATGTACCTGTTCTTCGCCGGTGACAACGGCAAGATCTACCGGGCGAGCATGCCGATCGGGAACTTCCCGGGCAGCTTCGGCGCGACCTCGACGGTGGTCATGAGTGACACGACGAACAACCTGTTCGAGGCCCCGCAGGTCTACAAGCTCCAGGGCCAGGACCGCTACCTCATGATCGTCGAGGCCATCGGCTCGCAGGGCCGGTACTTCCGCTCGTTCACGGCCACCAGCCTGAACGGCTCGTGGACCCCCCAGGCCGCGACCGAGAGCAACCCCTTCGCCGGCAAGGCCAACAGCGGCGCCACCTGGACCAACGACATCAGCCACGGCGAACTGATCCGCACCGGCGCCGATCAGACCATGACCGTCGATCCCTGCCGTCTGCAACTGCTCTACCAGGGGCGCAGCCCCGGCTCCGACGGCCTCGACTACGGCCTCCTGCCCTACCGGCCGGGCCTGCTCACGCTGCAGCACTGACGACGTCACACCGGCGTGGCGGGCTCGCGAACGACCGAGCCCGTCACGGCCGGGGTCTCGAACGTGTGCCGAAATATCGAACCTTCCCCTTTGAGGAGTGACAACGACATGACCATCAACAGGCGTTCGGTGATGGCGGCGGGCGCCGCCGGAGTGGCGGCAGCGGCTGTGGGGACGGCCCCGGCGTTCGCCTCGGGAGGCGCGGAACGGGCGGCTGGAAGGCCGACGAAGGAGCTCTTCGGGACCCTGCCCGACGGCACGCGCGTCCACCGTTGGACGGTGGCCTCGGGCGGCACCCGGCTGCGGGTGCTGTCGTACGGCGGCATCGTCCAGGCCCTCGAAACACCCGACCGCCGCGGGCGGTACGCGAACGTGTCGCTGGGCTTCGACAAACTCGAGGACTACGTGGCCGGCAGCCCGTACTTCGGCGCGATCATCGGCCGCTACGGCAACCGCATCGCCCGTGGCGCCTTCACCCTCGACGGCAGAACGTACCGACTCCCCGTCAACGACGACCCGAACAGCCTGCACGGCGGGGACAAGGGCTTCGACAAGCGGGTGTGGGACGTCGAGCCGTACGCGCGAGGGCGGGACACCGGCCTCACCCTGCGCTACGTCAGCGCCGACGGCGAGATGGGCTACCCCGGCACGCTGCGCGTCCGGGTCGACTACGTCCTCACGCCCCGCGGCGACTTCCGCATCGACTACGAGGCCGTCACGGACAGGGCCACCGTCGTGAACCTCACCAACCACACGTACTTCAACCTCGCGGGCGAAGGCAGCGGCAGCATCCTCGACCACACCCTGAGGATCGCCGCGTCCCGCTACACCCCCGTCGACTCCACCCTCATCCCGACCGGCGAACTCGCCCGCGTCGCGCACACCCCGTTCGACTTCCGCGACGGCAAGCCGATCGGCCGGGACATCCGCGAGGCGCACCCGCAGGTCGTCTTCGGCCGCGGCTACGACCACAACTTCGTGCTCGACAAGGGACTCACCGACGCCCCGCAGCACGTCGTCACCGTCACGGAGCCCGTCCACGGCCGCGTGATGGAGATCGCGACCACCGAGCCGGGCGTCCAGCTGTACAGCGGGAACTTCCTCGACGCCACGCTGGCGGGTTCCTCCGGAAGGGTCTACCGCCAGGGCGACGGCTTCTGCCTGGAGACCCAGCACTTCCCCGACTCACCCAACCAGCCGTCCTTCCCGTCGACGGTGCTCCGCCCGGGCCGGACCTACCGCTCCACGACGGTCCACTCCTTCACCACCCACTGACCACTGCCGGGCAGCCACACCGCTACGAGGGCCCTGCCGTGACAGGTCCCTCGCCCACGTCGGGGTCGTCGTCGCACGATCGGGGTGACGACGACCCCGACGGCTCTTGGAGGAGCGCTGCGCAGGCTTGTTTGCTCGTCGTGGTCGGCCGGTTCGCGTGACGAAACAGCCCTGTCCTGAAAAAGCGCAGGCAGGGAGCCTATGTCCACGAGCACCTCGATGATTCGTACGATGGGGCTGTGGCCACGCTGATCGGCCGGAACTTCCACTCCCGCAGACCACACGACGCCCTAGACTGCGAGCGCTCCAAGACCTGGAGATCATCGGAAGGGCGTGCAAGATGAAACGAGCACTGATCAGCGCATGCGCGGCCGTGGCGTTAGTCGTGTCCGGGGGGAGCGTCGCCACCGCTTCCGACAGCGCTCCGCCACGCACCACGCACGGCCCTTGCCAGTACACGCAGACCCCGGACGAGCCGCCGGCGCGCCCTGTTCCGCTGCCGCCCGACCCGCGGCGCACCCCCAGTCATGGCACGGTGGACATGGCAGTTCCGACCAGCCAGGGCTCGCTCCCGCTGCACTTGGACCGGGCCAAGGCGCCGTGCACGGTCCAGAGTTTCCTGCACCTGGCACGGCACGGGTTCTACGACCGTACGGTGTGCCACCGTCTGACGGCGTATCCGACGCTGAAGGTCCTGCAGTGCGGCGACCCGACCGGTACCGGTGAGGGCGGCCCCGGGTACAAGTACAAGGACGAGCTGCCGGTGGACCTGCCGCCCGCACCCACCGATCCCACCGGCACGCGCCGCCTCTACGGGCGCGGCCTGCTGGCGATGGCCAACGCCGGTCCGAACACGAACGGCTCACAGTTCTTCGTCGTCTACGACGACTCCGCACTGCGACCGAACTACACGGTGTTCGGCACGGTCGGCCCCGACGGCCTGACGACACTCGACAAAATCGCCGCCGCAGGCATCGAGCCGACCGCGGAGAACCCGGCACCGGTCGACGGCACACCCGTCCTGCGGACCGAGCTGCTCCGCGTCCGGCCGTCCTGCCGGCATTGACGCACCGCGACGTGGCCACGTCCTCGATGGGCATGCCTGGCACCTCCGTGTGCCCGGCCGGCGTCCGGGAGGCCCCGATTCGTCCGCCGCGACGCGCCTCCCGTCAAAGAGACACGCGCCGGCCAGGAGACCCCGGCCGGCTGCTCCCGCGGGGCAGTCGGCCGGGGTCAGATCGTGACCGGGCCGTGGGCGGTGGCGAACTCCACTGAGACCAGGCCCGGTTCCTCATCTTCGACCCAGGTGACGTCGATCTGGTCGAGGGGGTGGTCGGCCGGTTCGCCGAGGAATTCGGCGATGGATGCGGCGTCGCCGGCGATGGAGACTCCGTGGATGGTGGTGGAGGTGCGCGGGTCGGCGCTCGGGCGCTCCTCGCTGGGGACCAACCACTGGAGGAAATAGGGCAGTTGCGGGTCCTCCATGAGTTCCAGCAGGCCGATCTGCTTCCACCTCAGGTCGAACCCGTCGGGGCGGACACGGTGGCCCTCGGTCGAGGTGCGGCCGAGGCGGGCCTCGACGGGGGCGATGTCGTCGACGGAGACCACCCAACCGAGCCAGCCGCCGCCCTCGGCGGCGCGGCGCGCGACCGCCTGGCCGAAGGGCGCGCGGTCGGCGGCGGGGTGGTCGAGGGTGGTGACGACCTCGACGTAGGTGCCGCCGCTCAGCGGGAGAATGAAATTGCGGGTGCCGAATCGCGGGTGCACGCCCCCGTCGACGAACCCGGCGCCGAGGGCCGATCCGATCCGCTGGACGGTCGAGACGAAGCTGTCGCGGGCCACCGCATAGGACACATGATCAAGTCGCACTGCGGCATCATCACCCGGCAACCCGTCCAAATCCCGCCGCCACGCCCGGCGCCCCGGCCGCGTCCGCCGTGGATTCAGCCGTGGAGCGGATCGATCACCGTCATCCCGGCTGGGGAGACCCGGTTGAAGCCGGGCAGCAGCACCGCAGCCTCGTCGAGGCCCACGACCCGCTCGATCAGCCGCTACCACACGACGAGGAGAAGCACGGCACGACGAAGGACGGGTATCTGCCGCGTGGCCCGGACGGCTACTTCACCGAGGGGGCGGCGCTGGAGTCTTCGCGCAGCCGATCAGCAACCGGACCGCGGGTCCTGTCGCAGCTCCACCAGCATCAGCGCGACCGCGACGCTTGTCGGATCGTGGTCGAGCGGCCTCGGCAGCATCGTACGGGCCTTGGTGAGACGCCGGTCGATGGTGTTGCGGTGGGCGAACAACCGGTCGGCGGTGTTCGAAACGCTGTACCCCTCCGCGACGTAGGTGCGAACCGTGCGCTGCAGGACCGGGTCGGCCGTCGCCAGATCGCCGAGAGTGCCGGCGACGAAGTGCTCAGCCTGGCTCAGATCGGCCGTGAGCAGGTCGACGAGATGCACGTCCTCGTAGCGGACGACCTGCCGCGGCGATCCGATCCGGGCCAGAAGGCGCTGTGCGGCGGCGGCATCCAGATGGCTCTGCCGGAAACCCGGGAGATCCGCTCCGGGCCGGCCGAGCGTCACGCGCACGTTGGGTGTCTTGTCCAAGACGTGCAGAACCGCGGCCGTCGGCGGAGCCTCGTGCACGGGGACCCAGAGCCAGAGCGCCGATGTGCTCGGCGGCAGGGTCAGCCGGCGGTTCGCACGGCACGCCCGCATGACGTACTCGGCGGCTCGCTCGAGCTCGTGCACATCGGCGGGGGAATCGACCCACAGGATCGCCGCGACGTGATGCCCGGCCAGCGGATAACCGAGCTGCTCCTCCGCGCGGCCGCGACTGATACGCGCGCCCTGGAGCAACAGCTGCACCGTCGTGTGCCGTTGCGCCTGGGCACCGAGGCCCATCTCCTCGCGGACTTCGTCGACGTAGGTTCCGACTGCGGCGATCGAGTCGTCGATGTAGGTCGTCAGCGAGTTGGCGGACACCTCGAGCAGCTCGCGCAGCTCGTCGCGGTCCGTGGTGGCGGCGAAGCACCGCTCGACCCACAACCCCCACCCCACGCGCTGGGCGGCACGCCAGGACCCGAGCTCGTTCACGTCCATCCCGCGCAGCACAAGGTCCCGGGCGAAGATCAGCATCTCGCTGCCCCTGGCCGGAGTCACCCGGCGCCCCGGCTCCTGCAGGTTGGACGCCAGCCAGTGCGCCATGTTGGCCTTGTTGAGGCGCCGGTCCGCTTCCGACAGCACGGGATCGTCGACGTACTCGCGCTGCCGCGTCTCGCGTTGCGAGGCCCGCCACAACTGGTCGGCGACCTCGTCCGACACCGGCAGCTGGCTTTCGGCGATGTGTCGGATCAGCCCACACACCCGGTCGGACGGGTTCGGCCACAACATCTGCATGCACCGCAGAGTGCCTCGTCCACTGCGGTGCCGCGCAAGGTGCAGAGTGCACCGAGTCCGCCTCGATCCTGCACCGACGTGCCCTGGGAAGAAGCCGGTCCCAGCGGCCACTGTCGACGCGGCAGGGAACGAGTTCGGTCCTGTCGGCCGATGTGCGACCGAGGAGCGCGAGGACGAGCATCGCCGCATCGGTCATGGCCGGCTCGCTGTCCGGCACCAGCCCGTCGCGCCCGCACTCGCCTCCATCCGCCTCGTCGTGACCCAAGTTCCGGCAACGCCGACCGCACGCCCCGCGCTCTGCCGAGAACCACCTGAGGTGGATGCCCGCATCGGCCGCCGGTGACGAGCGACGCGGCACATCATCGAAAGGAATGAATTCATGAGCAGTACGAAGAGGTACGACGCAGTGGTCATCGGCTGTGGGCTGATGGGAGCCGCACTCGCGAGAACCCTCGCCAGGCAGGGCTATTCGGTGGCCGCGTGGAACCGCTCGCCGGAACGAGCTCTCGCGCTCGCCGACTCGGGGCTCTCCCCTGTGGCTTCCCTCGACGAAGCGGTGCGGGAGTCGCGGATCGCCATCGCCTGCACCGACAGTTACGAGAGCACGAGAGCTGCTCTCCAGCCGGTCACCGACTGGGGCACCACCACGTTGGTCAGTCTGGTCAGCGGATCGCCCGACGAAGCCGAGGACATGGCGCGATGGGCCGGCGAGCGAGGCGCTGCCTACCTCGACGGGTTCATCGCCTGCTACCCCAACGACATCGGCTCCCCCCGCGGCATGGTCGTACTGTCCGGCCCAACTGCCCTCTGGGAAGAGCACAAGGACGTCTTCGTGAGCCTCGGCGGCGCGTCACAGCATGTCTCCGACGAGGTGCGCGGCGCCGGGGTGCTGGGGGCGGGCATGCTCGGCGCGTTCTTCATCGCCGCGCTGAGCGCCTACGTCGAGGCGGCGACCTATGCGATCGAACAGGGGCTGACCCCAAAGGCGTTGGCATCGACGGCGGCGCAGGCCATCGCCCTGCTCGGGGCAGTGACGCCGGAGACGGCGACCGCGATCGCGCACGACGCCCACGAGACAGATCAAGCGACGGTGAAGACCTTCGGCGAGGCCGCCCGGGCCACGCTGACCGCCCTGCGCGCCGCGGGACACTCTGGCCGCATGATCGGGGCGGCTGTCGAGAATCTCGACCTCGCCGAGCGGGCGGGGCTCGCCGAACTCGCGTTCTCCGCACAGAGCCTGGTCCTCACCAGGCGGGACGCGCAGTGACGGGTCGGCAGGCGCGCGTCCGGCCGGAGCCCTGACCGACGCGCCCACGCACAGCGGCGCGGCGATGTGGTGCACGGTGCACCGCGGACACCCGCATGTCGGTCGGCACTGTCGTAGCCGCGGCGAGGCCCCGTCGCGAACCTTGAGACCCACGTCACACGTCGGCGCGACCGGGCTCAGCCGGTGGCGACGGCACCCCCTTCCGAACGGGAGTGAATCCGCATGGCGGGAACGAACGACACAGCGCTCAGCGCAGGAACAGGCGTCGCAGCCCAAGCAACGCGCAAGCGAGGACCGCTGATCAGCGTCTCCGCGCTGCTGTGCACGGTGACCATCGCGGTCAACTTCATGCTGGGGCCCCTGCTGCCCCTGATGCAGAGTCATTTCGCCGTCGGCGTCTCGGCGGCGACCTGGGTCCTCACCGCGATGCTCCTGGGCAGCGGCGCCGGCTTCGTGCTCATTCCGCGCCTGCAGGACATCGTCGACGACCGCACGATGCTGCTGTGGTCCGGCGTCATCCTCACGGCGGGCGCGCTGATACCCGCCATCGGCGACACGTACCCGGCGCTGATCGTCGGGTCGGCCCTGCTCGGCTTCGGCAGCGCGGCACAGATGCTCCCGGTCGGCTTCCTGCGCCGTCACCTCTCCGGCGCCTCGGTGGCCACCGCGGTCAGCGTCCTGATCATCTCCACCGGAACCGGGGTCGTGGCCGGCATGGTGGGCGGCGGCCTGGCGGTGAAGTACCTGTCGCTGTCGACGTTCTTCTACGTACTGGCAGCGGCGTTCGCGGTGACCACGGCGGCACTTCTGGCGGTCGTTCCGCGCTCGCGCCCCGCCTCCTCGGCACGGATCGGCGTGTGGGGAACGGTGTGGATGATCGCCTGGGTGACGCTGGTGCTGCTCGCGATGGCGCAGATCAGCGTCTGGGGCAACGTGTGCTACCTGCTCCTTGCCGTAGGGGTCGTCGCCGGTGTCGCCTGGGTTCCGGCACAGCGCCGGTCGACCGCGCCGGTCTTCGACCTGGCGATGCTGAAGCGGCCGTACGCCACGACAGCCTGCGTGGCCTCCTGTCTGTTCGGCGCGGTCGACGCGGCCTTCGTGCTGCTGGTCACCTACTACACCCAGACCCCGGTCGAGGTCGGATACGGCCTCGGCACCGACGCGCTCGGGACGAGCCTCCTCATGCTGCCGTTCGCGCTGACCATGTTCATCAGCGGTAAGGCGGCGGAACGGATGGTGCAGCAGGGACGCCCCGGCGTCATCCTGGCCGCGGGCGCGGCACTGTGCGGCCTCGGACTCGTGTGGCTCGCGTTCGCCCACGACCACTCGTGGCAGTACCTCGTCGGCTCGGCCGTCGTCGGTCTCGGAAGCCGCGCCGGCTACAGCGGCTCGTTCGCCATTCCGCAGCTGGTGGTGGACGAGGACCAGGCCGGGATGGCCGCCGGCATCCCGGCAACGGTGATGATGATCGGCGCCGCTTTCGGCGCCGCCATCACGACGATCGTCCTGTCCCTCGCCTTCATCCCCGAGATCCCCGGAGTGCCGGAGCCCCACCTCTACACATGGGGATACCTCGTCGCCGCCGTCTTCCCGGTCGGCATTCTCGCCGCGACCTCCGTGTCCTCCGCCCGCCACCCGGGCGCGTTCAAAGCCCTGATGGCGCAGGCGTGAGCCACCCCGACGGCGCCATGGACCCCACCCCGGCCGGCGTGTCCGCCGGCCCCGTGCGATCCGCACACCGACGCAGGTGATCTCGATGCAGGCGTCGTCCGCCTGTGCGCCGGGGCGGCGTACGTCGCGCACCCCGCCCCGGCCGACTTCCGACGGAGGCCACCCCGATGCACACAGCCACACAGCTGAAGCCTTCGAGCTTCCAGTACCTCATCGGTGGTGAGAACGCGGACCTGACAGGGCTCTTCCCCCGCTGGACACCGGACGACCGGTTCGGCATCCTCATCGACCGTCCGCCGGGCGCACTCGGTGCCAGCCTGCTGATCCAGGCCGCCATCGCGGCGTTCTACGACGTGCGACCGGAAAGGCGGGGCGAGGCACCCGCGTACCCCGAGATCTACGCACTCCACGTCGGGGGGCCCTTCGGCGACCACAGCGCCTTCGACTTCTGGCCGCCCCGCAAGGAGGTGGTCATTCCTCCACGAAATCCGGTCGACATCCTGACCGCGGTGAACACGCACGCCATCACCCGACTGGCCGTGCCCGACGTCTCGGTCGGGGACGTCGCCGGGCTCGAGGAAGGTCCCAGCAGAGGGTCGAGCTTGCCCGCGAGCGTGCCCGGGCGGCGGGTGCCGACAGCGCCGTACGCACGGAGAGCTTCCGGCGGCTGTCGGTGGACGAGGCACTGGCGTGTGTCGCGGGACTGGCCTGACCCGGCTCGCGGCGTCCTTCCTCCTCGACGTGGCGCGTACGCACCCGGGGTGCCCGACCGGACGGCGCCCCGACCGGCTGCTCGAGGAGCCGGCCCAGGCGTGCCCTGGGCACCCGTCTCGTCCAGCCGTACCTGGCGGCCGACCTGGCCGATTCCTTCCTCCTGCGCAGGTGTCGACAGACTGTGCCGACGTCCCGCGGTGCGGTCGGGTGCCGCGTATCTCCGTCCCCCAGCGTGCCTCGGCGTCCGGGCGTAGCCTGAATTTCGGACATCCGAGTACTGGGCAGAGGTGCAGGGTGGCGATCCAGGCATCACACGAGGCAGGTCGTCGGAACCCCTTCGACACGACCACCGCAGCCGTGGTCGTGGTGGACGCGCACGGGCGGTTGACCGGCTGGAATCCCGCAGCCCGCAGTCTGTACGGTGCGGACGCCCCGGACGTGCTCGGCCGCCCGGTGAACGAGGTACTCCGGGACGTCCGGTCCCAGGGGGAGGCGCTGCAGCCCTTCACGGCCGCGGCAGCACCAGGGGCGGCCGCGGGAGGCTGGATCGAGAACCGTACCGTTCGGCGCCCCGACGGATCGTCGGTGGAGACGGTCCTGCGTGTCTTCCCGGTGGAGCGGGACCGGGAAGGGCCCGCCTGGGTCGTGATGGCGGTGGCCGGCGACCGTTATCGGGAGTGGATGACGGACCAGTCGATGCTGTCGGGGCTCTTCACACAGTTCCCGGTGGCGCTGACTGTCTACGGGACGGATGCCCGCCTGAGGTGGGTCAACGATGTGGTGCGGGAAGGAATGGGCTGGCACGCCGGCGAGTGGGTGGGACAGCCCATCAGCGCGCTGTTCCCGCACGGAGCGGTCCTGTCCCCTCCGGGATACCACGAGATGGAGGACGTGCTGGAGGAGGTGTTGCGCAGCGGAGAGCCGGTACTGGACATCCATTGGCGGGGACAAGTCCCCGAGGGCTCGGCGCAGTATCGGGTCTTCTCGTGCTCGTACTTCCGCCTGCAGGACGACGCGGGTCACCCTCTGGGTGTCTGCGAGACGGCCGTCGAGATCACCGAACGCTACGAGGCACAGGCCCGCCTGGCACTGCTCGGCCGGGCCAGCGGAATCGGCACGACGCTCGACGTCCGGCAGACGGCGGAGGAGCTCGCGGAGCTCGTGGTCCCGGACCTGGCCGACTCTGTACGAGTCGAGGTCGCGGAGTCGGTCCTGGCCGGCGAGGAGGCCCCGCTCGCGGCTTCGGGGGCACCGGGGGGCCTGCGCCTCATGGCGGACCGCACCATGAGCGATCCGCCCCTCGCACAAGGTCATCAGGTACTGGGTGTCATCGGCAGTCGATCGACGAGCGCGGACCACCTGCTGGCTACGCCTCTGCTCCTCGGCGACACCCTGCTCGGCAAGGTCACGCTCCTTCGGCAGCCGCCCCGCGCGCCCTTCGACGAGGCGGACCGCGCCCTTGCCGAAGAACTGGCGTCGCGCACCGCGGTGTGTGTGGACAACGCGCGCCGCTACATCCGCGAGCGCGCCACCGCGCTGAAACTGCAGCACGAACTCCTCCCGCAAGCGCTTCCGCAGCCGAGCGGAATGGCGTTCGCGCACCGCTACGTCCCCGCCACCGGCCCTCTGGGCGTCGGGGGCGACTGGTACGACGTGATTCCGCTGTCCGGCGCCCGGGTCGGACTGGTGGTCGGCGACGTGGTGGGGCGCGGAGTGGACGCCGCTGCCACCATGGGGCGGTTGCGTACGAGCGTGAGGGCGCTGGCAGCCCTGGACCTGCCGCCGGACGAACTCCTCACCCGGCTGGACGACCTGGTGGGACAGGCGCGGATCGGAATCCACCGGACGCCCGGCGACGAGCGGGATGACCGAGCGCTGGGGGCGACCTGCCTGTACGCCGTGTACGACCCCACGTCCCGCACGTGCGTCATGGCCAGTGCGGGCCATCTCCCCCCGGTTGCCACCGGGCGGGGGCCAGGGGCCCGGCGGGCTGAACCGCTCGAGGTGCCCACGGGCCCCCCGCTGGGCATCGGTGGCCTGCCTTTTGAGAGCGTCGAGTTCGAGTTCGCCGAGGGAACGCTGCTCGCCCTGTTCACCGACGGAATGGTCGAAGCGCGCGGTCGGGACGCGGACGAGGGAACGGCGGACCTGTGCCGGGTCCTGGAGGCTTCGACAGGCTCCTTGCAGGGAATGTGCGACGAGGTCGTCTCCCTGCGTTCCCAGGGATCCGCAGAGGACGATGCCGCACTGCTGTTGGTGCGCCTGCACGCCCTCCCCGAAACCAGCATGGCGTCCTGGCATGTCACCTCGGACCCGGCCGAAGTGGCCGCAGCCCGCGCACACGTCCGGGAGAAGCTGGAGGAGTGGGGGCTGGACGATGCCGCGTTCGTCGCGGAACTGGTCGTCAGCGAACTCGTCACCAACGCGATCCGCTACGGCAGCCCCCCTGTCCGTCTGCGCCTGCTCCGTGACGTCGACCGAACGCTGATCTGCGAAGTCTCGGACGGGGGTCACACCTCTCCGCATCTGCGCCGCGCCGGCAACGAGGACGAAGGAGGCCGGGGGCTGTTCCTCGTGGCTCAGCTGACCCGCATGTGGGGCACGCGGTACGGCCGCCGGGGCAAGACGATCTGGGCCGAGACCGGACCGGGTCAGGAAGTGCCACTGGAGTTGTTTTCGATGGAGTGAGGGGGTGCTGCCCTCACTACCCGTGGACGCGTACGCCGCGGTGCCGGTTCGTCCGCACGCTGCTCGGCCTGGGCCCGCGTCCGCCCCCGTGGCCGGGGCGAAGCTCCTCACCGGCCCGGCTGATCGCAGGTTCACCTTCGATGAGGGGAGCCCTATACTGCCGACACGTGAAAGCAAGCGCTTAGTCAGTCGGGAGGAGCGTCCATGCCTGAGGTCGTCGCCATCACGATGGGCCAGACCGCGCAGGGGGCACGGCGGTGACGGCGCGCGTGGACGCGGTGGTCTTCGACTACGGCGGTGTCCTCACCAATCCCGTACGCGACTCGATCGCGGCATGGATAGAAGCCGACGGCATCGATCCGGATTCGTTCTCACGCACGCTCAAGGCCTGGCTGTCCCGGCGCGCGCAGGACGGCACCCCCATCCACCGGCTGGAAACTGGCGATCTGACCGTCGCGGAGTTCGACACCCTGATCGCCGCCGAGCTGGACACGGTGGACGGCCGCGCGGTCGACCCGGTAGGCCTGCTGGCCCGGCTGTTCGCCGGGATGCACCCCGACCAAGCGATGTTCGAGCTGGCCGGGGAGCTGCGCGGCCTCGGCATCCGCGTGGCCCTGCTGTCCAACAGCTGGGGCGACATCTACCCGCGTGAACTGATCGACCCCGTCTGCGATCCCGTGGTGATCTCCGGCGAGGTCGGCCTGCGCAAGCCGCTGGCCCCCATCTACCGGCTCACTCTGGACCGGCTCGGCATGCCGGCCGACCGAGTGCTCTTCGTCGACGACGCGGAGCCGAACGTGCTCGGCGCACGCGCCGTCGGCATGCAGGCCCTTCTGCACACCGACGCGGAGACCACCCGCGCCACGCTCGCCGGTCTGATCCCGGGCCTGTCCCGCCGGCCGGCCTGAGCCGCACGCCGGCGCCGCCCTCGGGCTCAGCCACTGACGATCGTCCTTATCGGCGCGGCGGTGGCGGCGAGGTCACCCGCGATGCCCACCCGGACATCGCGGTCCCGCTCACGCACCGTACGCGAGTGCGCGGAGCCCGGCGGCGGCGAGGGGGCCGGGCGCCTCGCCGACGGCGTCGAAGCCGTCGCCGCGGGTCAGACCCTGGAGGTGGCGGGCGTGAATGCCCTCCGCGATGACCGCGATCTTGAAGTATCCCAGTGCCAGGTAGAAGTCCAGGCGGTCCAGGTCGCGCCCGCTCGCCTCCGCGTAGCGGCCCGCGAGTTCGGCCTTGGTGGGCAGACGCTCGCTCGTCGAGGCCGCGGCACCGGCCAGCACGGGGGCGAAGGCCGGATCGGTGTACACCAGGTGCAGACCGAGGTCGGCGAGAGGATCCCCGAGTGTCGCCATCTCCCAGTCCACCAGGGCCCGCACCTCCGACGGGTCGTGCGGGGCGAGGATGGCGTTGTCGATGCGGAAGTCGCCGTGCACGATCGACGCCCCGGCCTCGGGTGGGCAGGCAGCGGCGAGCCGTGCGTGCAAGGTGTCGATGTCGGGCAGGTCGCGGGTGCGGACCCGGGTCCACTGGTCGTACCAGCGCTGGATCTGCCGGGACAGGTAGCCCTCGGGACGGCCGAACCCCGTGAGCCCGACGGCGCGGGGGTCGACGGCGTGCAGGCCGGCGAGGACGTCGACCAGGGCGTGGGCGCAGGCGGTGATCTGCCGGTCCGTCAGTGCGTGAAGCTGCTCGGGGGTGCGGATGACCGTGCCCCCCACGTACTCGACCAGGGAGAACGGCACCCCCATGAGGGCCGCGTCGCCGCAGGCGACCGCACGGGGAACCGGAACGCCGCTGCCGGCGAGCGCGGAGATCACCCGGAACTCGCGCCCCATGTCGTGCGCGGAGGGGGTGAGGCCGCCCAGGGGCGGGCGGCGCAGGACCCAGATGGCGTGGCCGTCCGTGAGCCGGTAGGTGAGGTTGGAGCGACCTCCCAGGATCAAGGAGGCCGTGAGGTTGCCGCGAAAGCCGGGGACATGGTCATGGAAGAAGCAGTTGAGCGCCGCCATGTCGAGGCCGTCCACGGTGCTCCGCGCTGCGGCGCTCATGCCGCATCGCCCCTCCCGCCCTGACTGCCGGCCCCGGTCTCGTAGCGACGTACGACCCGGCGGGCGATGGCCCAGCGGTGTGTCTCGGAGGGACCGTCGTAGATACGGAACGGCCGCACTTCCCGCAGGAAGCGTCCGAGCAGCGCGTCCTCGGACACCCCGAGGGAACCGCAGATCTGCAGCGATCGGTCGACCACACGCCATATGGCCTCGGCACTGAACGTCTTGGCGATGGAGGTCGACTGCGCGGCCGAGCCGCCCTGGTCGAGTTCCCAGCACGCCCGCAGGATCAGACCGCGTGTGGCGGCGATGTCGATCTCGTTGTCGGCGATCATCTGCTGGACCATGCCGAGATCGGCCAGCCGCGAACCGAAGAGTTCCCGCTCCGCGGCACGGGCCACCGCGATGTCCTGCGCGTGGCGGGCGATCCCCAGCCAGCGCATGCAGTGCGTCATCCGGGCCGGGCCCAGCCGGACCTGGGCATACCGGAAGCCCTCGTCCACCGCTCCCAGGACGGCGTCCTTGGACACGAAGCAGTCGTCGAAGAGCAGCTCGATGTGACCGCCGAAGAGGCTCTCGTCGAGGGTCTCGATGTGCCGGACGGTCTTCATCCCCGGGTTGTCGGAGTCGACGAGGAACATCGTCGCGCCGCCGCGGTCGCCCGGTGCGCCGGAGGTCCGCGCCATGACGATCGCGAAACCTGCGCCGTCGGCACCGGTGATGAACCACTTGCGGCCGTCGATGCGCCAGCCGCCGGGGACGCGTTCGGCGCGCGTCGTCAGCGCGTTCGGGTCGGATCCGGCGCCGGGGGCCGGCTCGGTCATCGCGAAGCACGACCGGATTTCCCCGGCGGCGAGCGGCCGCAGATACCGCTGGCGCTGCTCGGCGGTCGCGACGGCCTCCAGCAGGTGCATATTGCCCTCGTCGGGGGCGGCGATGTTCAGCGCCAGCGGGCCGAGCAGCGAGTAGCCCGCTTCTTCGAACACCGCCGCTCTGCCACGCATGTCCAGTCCGTGACCGCCGAGTTCGGCGGCGACGTGGGGCGCGAAGACCCCGGCCTCCTTCGCCGCGCGCTGGAGTTCCAGCCGTATCGGCTCGGTGTGGACGACGCCCTTGTGTTGTTTCTCCAGGGGCAGCACGGTCTCGCGAATGAAGCGTGCCGTGCGCTGAGCGAGGTCTGCGACGCCGGGGTCGGGCGAAAAATCGACAGTCATGAATACCTCAGTGGCTTACGAGTGTTGTGTCGTGCAAGGGGTGCCGGGAGACGGTCCTGGGGCGGCACGGCCCGACGTTCGCCGTGCCGCCCCGGGCGGCCGATAGCCTTCGGCCTCACCGGATCAGCACATCCTGATGGCCGATCAGAGGCCGTTCGGGAACTCGCGGTACCAGTCGGCCGGCGTGAGCGCGTAGAACGCGGACGTCCCGGCCTCACCCTCGTAGATGACCTCGGCCCCCCTCGGAATGGTCACCACGTCGCCGGGGCGCGCTTCGACCACCTCGTCGCCGAAGGTGAGCCTGAGGGTCCCGGTGACAACACAGAGGATCTCCTCGTACGGCAGCTTCCAGGGCGCAGTCGCCCCACCCTTGTCGAAGCGGGCGAACCCGCCGCCGAGCTGGGACAGACCCTTGCGCTCCGTACGCATCTCGACGGTCATCGGACCGTTCTCGACGACGTACTTCTCGACGCGCGGCGCGAGCTGGGGCTTCAGTTCTTCACTCATCTCATTCTCCTTGCTGTGCGATCCGGTTGCTCACCGCTGTGTGATTCGGTTGCTCACTGCGCGATCCAGCCGCCGTCGACGACCATCGACTGGCCGGTCATGAAGTCGGAGGCCCGGGACGCGAGGAACACGGCCGCACCCACGAAGTCGGTGGTCTGTCCCCAGCGCCCCATCGGCGTCCGCTGGACGATCCAGCGGCTGGACGCCTCGTCGTTGTAGGCGCCGGCGGTCATGTCCGTGACCACGAACCCGGGGCACAGGGCGTTCACCTGGACACCCTTGCGCCCCCACTCCAGGGCGAGGGCCTTCGTCAGGCCGACGAGGGCGTGCTTGGACATGATGTACGCCGTGTTGTCGCGGATGCCGACGCTGCCGAGGATCGAGGCGATGTTGATCACCTTTCCGTGGCCGCCGGAGTTCTGGAGGTGCGGCCCCGCGGCCTGGCAGAGCAGGAACACCGACCGGCTGTTGAGGTCGGTGATCCGCTGCCAGGTCTCGCGGGACGTGTCCTCGATCGGGGAGTCGTGGTCGTCGGCGGCGTTGTTGACGAGGACGTCGATCCCGCCGAGGTCCTCCGCGACCGAACCGACGGTCGCGGTGATGGACGTGGGGTCGGACAGATCCGTGGGATAGACGAAGGCGTTGCCGCCGGCGGCTTCGACGAGAGCCTTCGTCTTCTTCAGTCCGTCCTCGCTCCGCGCGACGCACGCGACCGTGGCGCCGAACGAGGCGAATCCGACGGCCAGTTGTTGTCCGAGGCCCTTGGACGCTCCGGTCACAAGGATCCGCCGACCCGTGAGGTCGAACATTCCGGTGCCGATCTCGTCGGGCTGCAGGGCGTTGCTGACTGGCATGGGTCTCGCTCCTTCTCGTGGGGGATTGGTGGTCAGGTGCGTGCGAAGGACTGCGCGCCGGATTCGGCATCGGCGCCCAGCTCCGCTTCGATCGCGGCCCCGATCTCCAGATCGATCGTGGCCTCGAAGCTCGCCTGGAGGCCGCGGTTGACCAGGTTCTTGGCGGCGCCGACCGCCCAGGCGGACTGTTCGCCGAGCACCTGGATGGCACCGTTCACAGCGATCTCCAGGCCGGCTTCGGGAACCGCCTCCGTCACCAGTCCCCACGACGCGGCCTCTGCTCCGCTGAGGGGCCGTCCCATCAGCAGGAGGGACTTGGCACGTACCGGACCGACCGTCCTGGGCAGCAGGTTGGTGAAACCGTTGGTGACGACTCGCCCGACCGATGCCTCGGTGAACTGGAAGACACACTCCTCGGCGACGATCACGATGTCCCCGCTGAGCGCGATCTCCGCCCCTCCGCCGATCGCGTAGCCGTGCACCTGCGTGATGATCGGCACCCTGCACTCACGCATCGCGTGTGCCACGCGCTGCATCCGCTGGGCCACGGCTCGGGCGCTGACGGTGTTGAGGGGTCCCTGAGCGGCGGCGTGCTTGAGGTCGTGTCCGCTGCAGAAGGCACGTCCGGCACCGCGGATGATGACGGCGACGGTGTCCTGCTCGACCGTCCGAAGCTGCTCGACGAGCCCGTCGAGCATGTCGTCGCTGAGCGCGTTGAGCCGCTCCGGCCGGTTCAGCGTGAGGGTCAGCACTCCCTCGGCGCTCTCCGCTATCAGGTCACGTGCGGTCATGTGGTGGCTCCTGTCTTGAGGTGATCGACGAGGCGGGTGCCCCAGATCGAGTCGATGAGGCGGGCGGCGTTCGTGCGCGTGTACTTGTCGTACGACTCTTCGCCCAGCTGGAGGTGGTCGAGTTCGGCGATCAGGCGCTCGTGCCGGATCATGGGCCAGTCGCTGGCCAGGAGGACCTGGTCGGCGATCATGGTGTTCATCCAGTGGGCGACCGGCTCCCAGCCGCCCTTCGGTCCGACCATCCGCTTCGGGGCCACGGCCCCGAAGTCGGCGTAGACGTTGCGGTGTTTCCACAGCACGGCCAGCGTCTCCGTGACCCACGGCCAGCCCCCGTGGTTCGCGACGATCACCAGTCCCGGGTAGGCGCACGCGATCTCGCACAGCGCCGCCGGATGCCCGAACGAGATCGGTCCGGTCTCACTGAAGTTGATGCCGCTGTGCACCGTGACGGGATGCCCGTTCTCCTGGCAGTACTTCAACAGTGGTGCCGCGGCGGGATCGTTCGCGGCCACCTTGAGGAAGCCGGGCTGGAAGTTCCAGCCGCGGAGACCCAGATCGTCATGGGCGTGCTTCAGGATCGCGAGCGCGTCGGGAAGCCGGGGGTCGGTGGTGGCGATGCCGGCCACCAGACGATCGGGGTGCGTGGTGACGGCGCGGTGGACCTGTTCGTTGACGGCGACGGGGTCGCCTTCTTCCCACTCCGCCTGCATGACGCCGATGACGTCGTGCTTCTCCATTTCGTGGATCAGGTGGGGCAGGGACCGACCGCCCGTGAACTCGTTTCCGTAGACACGGGTGTAGCCCTCGCTGTCCGTGCCCTCGAGGTCGACGCTCGTCGCGTCGTCCGCGGGGCGGATTCGGAAGTCGACATAGCGTGCGGTCATTGCTGATCGGCTCCTTGCCTGGTTTCGGCACCGATCTGCTTGCGCAGTTCGAACTTCTGGATCTTTCCGGTGGGCGTGAGGGGGAACTCGGTGACAAAGCGCACGTGGTCGGGCACCAGGAACTTCGGCGCGCGCTCGGCCACGTGCGCTCTGATCTCGTCCGCCGTGACCCGGTGTCCGGGAGCGGTCTGGACGAATGCCACGACCTCCTGCTCGGAGAAATCGGAGGCGACACCGACCACGGCACACTCCAAAACCGCGGGGTGGGAACGAATTTCGCGCTCCACCTCGAAGGACGAGATGTTCTCGCCGCGCTTGCGCAGCGCGTCCTTGGTCCTGTCGACGAAATGGAGGTTTCCCCGGGCGTCCTGCCTGAGGACGTCGCCGGTGTGCAGCCAGCCGTCCCGCAGAGCGGCCCGGGTGGCTTCCTCGTTGTCGTGGTAGCGACGCAGGACCAGGCCGTCCTCGTCGGTGGCGAGGAGCATTTCTCCGGGCGCGCCCGGCCGGACGTCGTGCCCCTGGTCGTCGACGAGCCGGATCCGGTATCCGGGGCGCAGCCTCCCGAGGCCGGTCCGCAGACTCGCGTCCCAGGACGAAGCGATGGGGACGTTCGCCTCGGTCGACCCGAAGCAGGTGGTGACGCGGACGTCGAAGCGCGAGCGGAACTCGTCGACACCTTCGATCAGCGGCACCATCAGAACACGGTCGAGCGGGTTCTCCGCGTCGCCGGGCCGCACCGGCTGGTTGAGCACGAACTGGGCCATGGCACCGAGCAGGAACGTCGCGGTGACACCGTGCGCCCGGACGTCGCTCCAGAAGGAGCTGATGCTGAAGCGCCTGACCAGGACGGTGCACGCGCCCCGTTGCAGGGCGCTGTAGACGACCCCCCACCGGCCGGCGATGTGGAAGAGCGGCAGGGGAGCGTAATAGACGTCCCCGGGAGCGAGATCGAGCAGGTCGGCCACCGCGGAGGCGTACTCGTAGGCGTGACGTTCGGCGATGACCGCGCCCTTGGACAGCCCCGTGGTCCCGGACGTGTACATCACCGCCGTATCGGCCAGTTCGTCCCGGCGGACCGCTTCAAGGCGGCCGGCGGTGGCCGGCAGCGGGCGTCCCGTGGCGCCCGTCTCGACGTCATGCGCATCGACCACCAGGATCGCTGCCAGCACCTCGCTGCCGGCCGCGGCGAGCCGGTCCGTGTACTGCGACTCGGTGATGACCGTACGGGCGCCGGAGTCGCGCACGATGTGTGCGAGCGTCTCGCCGATGTAGGCCGTGTTCACGGGGACTTCCACGAAGCCGCCCAGTGCGAGCGCGAGCCAGGTGATGACCGACTGCTCGGAGTTGCCGAGCATCACCAGGACCGGTTCGCCTGCGGGGAGTCCCTGCTCCTGCAGCACACCCAGGCGGCCGAGCGCGGCGTTCCCGAGTTCCGAGAAGGTGAGGGTCGAGCCTTCGAAGACGAGTGCCGGCGCGTCCGGCCAGGCCGCCACGGCGTGGTCGAGGACTGCGTGGATCGTCCTGTGTATTGCGCTTTCCAAAAGGGGGCCTCACTTACCTGTACCGGCGATGACCGGATGGATCGCGCTCTGCCTCGCGTGAACGGCGGGGGCTAGAGCTCGACTGCGAGATCGAATGCCGCATGCACAGCTCCCTCGATGCGATGCGGGTGGAGAACGTCGCCGACCGCACGGACGTCGAGCGACGCGGGCAGGTCCTCGAAGAGTTCGACGCGTGGTTCGGTCCAGGTGTGCACGACGTGGTCCGCGGCGATCGTGAGGTCCTGGCGAGCCCGCTCGACCGGCCGGCCCTGCGCGTCCACGTCGCGGTACGTCATCGTGGCGAGTCCTCCGACTCCACAGTGGAGAACACCCTCCGCGACGTCGTACGCGCGGACCTGCGTCGAGCAACGGATCACGACGCCGGCGGCTGTCAGCCTCGTCAGGAAGTCGTGGCGGACCTCTGGTTCGACCAGCTCCCCGGGCCCGGGGCGTGTGGTCAGCAACTGGACGTCGCACCCACGGGCCGCGGCCGCGAGCGCAGCCGACATCCCCGAGGTGCGATCGGACTCGTCGACGACCACGACCCTGCCGGAGAGCTTCGGCCGGCCCGCGACCACGTCCGCCGCGGCGAGGAGTCGCCGGTCGTCCCGTGGTGCCCACTGCGGCAACGTCTCGGACGCACCCGTGGCCAGGACCACGACGTCCGGTTCCAGGGCGACGACGTCCGAGGCCTCGGCGGTCCTGCGCAACCGCACGTCGACGCCGAGCCGGCGCACCTCGTTGCCCAGCCAGTCCACCGCGTCGACCAGTCCGTCACGTCCGTCCGTCTTGGCGGCGACACGTACGACCCCGCCCAGCTCCGGACGCTCGTCGAACAGGGTCACCCGATGCCCCCGCAAGGCGCTGACGCGTGCGGTCTCGAGACCGGCCGGGCCACCGCCGACGACGACCACGTGGCGGCTCGTCGGCGCCGGAGTGGTCTCCAGGTCGCGCACCAGGCGCTCCCGCCCCGTCACCGGGTTGTAGACGCACTTCACGTTGCGGTGTCGCTCCAGCTCTCCCAGACACATCTGGATGCATCCGATGCACGGACGGATCTCGTCGGTCCGTCCTGCCCTCACCTTGTTGACCAGGTGGGGATCGGCGATGTGCGCACGCGTCATCCCGACGAAGTCCGCGTCGCCGTCCTCGATGGCCTGAGCCGCCATCGACGGATCGGTGATCCGGCCGACCGCGCACACCGGCACGTCCACCCGCTCCCGCACCTTCCGCGCGTAGTGCAGGTAGCAGCCGCGCGGGGCGGCCATGGTGGGAACGACGGAGCCGTCGAAGTTCGCCGAGACGTTGATCGCGTCGACCAGTCCCGTCTCGGCGATGCGCTGGTCGATCTCCAGCCAGGCTTCCTGGCCGAGCGAACCGGGCACCTCGTCGGCCCCGTTGACCCGGACCACGAGGATCGCGTCCCCGATCGCCTCGCGCACCGTTTCGAGGACCTGCCGGCAGAACCGGAACCTCCGCTCGTCGTCACCGCCGTACTCGTCCTCCCGCTGATTCGTCAACGGGGAGAGGAACTGGTTGATCAGCAGGCCGTGGCCGGCCGAGATCTCGACGCCGTCCATGCCGCCGCGAACGGACCTCTCTGCGGCCTCGGCGAAGGCGTCGACGATCGTCCGCACGTCCGAGCGGCTCATGGAGTACGGCACGCTTCCCCACGAGTGGTGGGAGACCTGCGAGGGTGCCCACGCCGGCCCGGTCTCACCGTCCGTGCGGGCTCCCATGTGCCCGAGTTGAGTCAGGATGAGCCCGCCGTAGTCGTGGACGGCGGTGCTCAGCTGCTCGTAGCGCGGCACGATCCGGTCGTCGAAGTTGCGGTAGATCCCGTAGGGCGTGGGCGAGCTCGGGTGCACCGCGGCCAGCCCCATCGTGACCATGGCGGCCCCACCCCGAGCACGCTCTGCGAGGTAGGCGACGTCGTCGGCGTTGGGCAGGCCCTCGGAGTCGATGTTGTGCGTCGCGTGCGCGGTGACGACGACCCGGTTGCGCAGCGTTCGATCGCCGAGCGCCAGGGGCTCCAGGAGCGCGGCGAGGCTGCCCCCGACAGTGGTTTTACGGATGCTCACTTGATCTCCATGGTTGAGGGGACCTGTCACCGGGCCGGGCGACGGTGCGGGTCGGTGCGTTCTCACACGTCGCCGCACCTCGCCGGCCACGGAACCCTCGGAAGCGCTGAAGTCCGGCGCGTCAGTAGGTGATGACGGTCCGGCCGCCGTCGCCCTTGCCCATCGCGGCGAAGGACTCGTTGATGTCGTGGATCGACACGGTGCGGCCGACCAGCCGGTCCAGGTCGAGCTTGCCCTGCATGTACAGGTCCACCAGGCGCGGGAAGTCCACTGCGGGGTGGCAGCTTCCGTAGTTGCTGCCGATCAGCGACTTCTCGCGGTCCGACATGACCATGGGGTCGATCTCGATCGTCACGCCCTCGGCCGCCTGCCCCACCACCACGGCGGTGCCGCCCGGCCGGATGAGCTCGTAGGCGGTCTCGATGGTCGGCTTCAGGCCGATCGCCTCGAAGGCCCAGTCGACGCCGGCCTCACCGACGAGTTCGCGGACAGCCTCGGCGAGGTCGGTCTGCCGGGGGTTGATCACTGCCGTGGCGCCCAGCGACCGGGCGCGCTCCAGCGAACCCTCGTTGACGTCCACGGCGATGATCTGACCGGCCGAGACCAGGGTGGCGCCCATGATGACCGAGAGGCCGACGCCGCCGCAGCCGATGACGAGCACCGTGTCGCCCGGCTGGACACCCGCGGTGTTGATGACGGCGCCGACACCGGTGGCCACGGCGCAGCCGACCAGCGCCGCCTTGTCCAGCGGCGCGTCCTTGCGAACGGGGATGGCACTGGACTCCCGGACGACCACGTGGTCGGCGAACGCGCCTGTGGCGAGATAGCTGGGCACAGCCTGGCCGTCCCGGGACAGACGCGAGGTGCCGTCGAACATGACGTTCTGGTACGCGGTCTCCACGACCTTCGGACACAGCGCCGGCCGACCGGAGTTGCAGTACGTGCAGACACCGCAGTACGGCACCCACGACAGCACGACGTGGTCACCGACGGCCACATTGGTCACACCCGGACCCACCTTCTCGACGACCCCGGCGCCTTCGTGGCCGAGCACCACCGGGCCCTCGGACGACCACTCGCCCTTGACCACGTGGTAGTCGCTGTGACAGAGGCCGCTGGCGGCCAGCTTGACGAGGACCTCGCCCTCCTTCGGGTCCTCGAGGTCGAGTTCCTCGACCGTCATCGGCTTCCCGACGGATTCGAACACTGCGGCGGTGACCTTCATGGCACGTCCTTTCGTGAGAAACAGGGTGAGAGGTGGCCGGGCGGTGAGCGGCCGGGACCGGGTCAGTCGCGGGCAGCGCCCATGGCCAACATCACGTGCTTGGTGCGGGTGTAGTCGTCGAGCGCGTAGGTGCCGTTGTCCCGGCCGTAGCCGGAGTGGCCGAAGCCCACCCAGGGCATCTCGGTGGCCACCGCGAGGTGGGAATTCGCCCAGACGGTGCCGAAGTCGAGCTGCTCGACGACGCGCAGCATGCGCCCCGGGTCGGCGGTCCACACGGAAGCGGCGAGCCCGTACACGACGTCGTTGGCCTTGGCGATCGCCTCCGACTCGGTGGTGAACCTCTCCACGGAGACGACCGGGCCGAACACCTCTTCCCGGGCCATCTCGGAGCCCGCGGCGACATCGGTGATGACGGTCGGCGAGTAGTAGTACCCGGCGCGGTCCGGGACCTGGCCACCGGTGAGGACCTTGGCACCGTCGCGCCGGGCCCGGTCGACCATGGCGGCGATGCGGTCGCGCTGCGCGGCGCTGATCACCGGCCCGAGCTCGATGGACTCCCCTTCGGCGGGGTCACCGATCGTCAGGGCCTCCGCCGCGCGGACCAGCTTCGCGACGAACTCGTCGTGGACGTCCTCGTGACAGATGACCCGGGTGGCCGCGCCGCACTCCTGGCCGGCGTTGACGTAGCCCGCCACCGCCAGGGTCTCCACCGCGGAGTCGAGGTCGGCGTCGTCGAATATGACGACCGGGGCCTTGCCGCCCAGCTCCAGGTGGACGCGCTTGACCGTGGCGGCCGCGGCTTCCGCGACGCTCTGGCCGGAGCGAACGCTTCCGGTGAGCGCCATCATGTCGATGCCGGGGTGGTGGCTCATGGCATCGCCGACGATCGACCCGGTGCCCAGGACGACGTTGAGCACGCCGGCAGGGAGGATGTCGGCGGCCAGCTCCATCAGGACGAGGGTGGTCAGAGGCGTCAGCTGGGAAGGCTTCAGCACCATCGTGTTGCCTGCCGCCAGGACGGGGGCGATCTTCCAGGCGGCCATCATCAGCGGGTAGTTCCACGGGGTGATGGCGCCGACGACGCCGACCGGTTCACGCCGGACGTACGAGAGGTGTCCCTCGGCGTACTGCCCGGCCGCCGGGGCCTGCGCCGTGCGGGCCGCGCCGGCCATGAAGCGCAGTGAGTCCGAGACGACCGGGATCTCGTCGCTCGCGGCGGCCAGTGGCTTGCCGCCGTTGATCGCTTCGATCGCGGCGAGCAGATCGACGTTGGCGTCGACCACGTCGGCCAGCGCGTGGAGCACCTCCGCGCGGTCCGCGGGCGTACGGCCGGCCCAGCCGGGCAGGGCCCGTCGCGCCGCGGCCACCGCCGCGTCGACGTGCGCGGGAGTGCCGCTGGGGATGGTGCCCAGTGACGCCTCATTGGCCGGGTTGATCAGTGCGATGGTGCCGGCATCGCCGCCGGCCGCGGTGAACGCGCCGTCGATGAAGTGTGCCCTCGGCACCCGCGCGATGCGGCCCGCGGCTTCGGTCAGAGTGTCCTTGGTGATCATGGTGTCCGACTCCTAGCTGTCGACAGATGCGGTTTCGGTAGGGGCGGTCGGTACGGAGCTCCGAGCGGCATCGCCGCCTGCGGCGACTTCGAGTGCGTCGCCGGAGGGGGCGGTCGAGCCTCGCCAGGGGCGCGCCACGGCCATGTAGAGCGCACCGCTGACCAGGACCACGCCGAGGCCGATCAGAACGCTCCAGCGGTCGACGAAGGCCAGCGAGGCGTCACCGGGCCGAATCAGGACGAGCATCGCGGAGACACCGAAGAGCAGCGCGGCGATGTTGACGGCCAGACCGGCACGTCCGAGGCTCCACGGGCCGCCGGGCCGCCAGCCCTTGAGCCGCATCCGCAGGGCGGCGAGGACGACCATCTGGAAGCACAGGTAGATGCCGCACACCGCGAAGGCGGTGACCCGGGGGAGGCTGTCGGGTTGCGCGAGCACCCAGACGCAGAGGACGGTCGGGGCCGCGCACGACACCACCATGGCGGCGCGTGGGGAGCCTTGCTCGGTCAGCGTCGACAGCTTCCTGCTGCCGGGCAGCATGCCGTCCCGGGCGAAGGCGAAGACCAGCCGGCTCAGTGCGGCCTCCAGCGACAGCGCGCACGAGATGAATGCGGTCAGCGCCACCACCAGGAAGATCTTGGTGCCCACCGGTCCGACGGTGTCCTGCAGGACCGCCGAGACGGGATCCGCGACCTCGCCGTTGACGATGGCCGGCAGGTTCGGGGCCGCCAGGATGAAGCCGATGAACGCCAGACCCGCCGAGAACAGCCCGGTCACGACGGTCAGGATCATCGCCTTCGGAATGGCACGACCCGGGTTCTTCACCTCTTCCGCGACGTCCCCGCAGGCTTCGAACCCGTAGAAGAGGAACAGCCCGGTGAGCGCGGCCAGGAGGAACGTCTCGTAGTACGGTGCGTCGCCGCCGGCGCCCATCGCGTCGAAGAAGACGCCGAACGAATTGCGGCGTTCGAAGATCAGCAGGTAGAGGCCGCAGAAGACCACACCCACGATCTCCGCGTAGAAGCCGATGCGGACGACGGTACCGAGTGTCCGGGTGCCGCTGAGGTTGAACACCATCGCAAGGAGCAGCAGACCGACGGCTATCAGGAAGGTCTGGACGGGGGTGGGCGCGAAGCCGAAGAGGCTGCCGACGAACGGGACGGCGTAGTGGACCAACGCTGTGATCGTGACGATCAGCGCGCACAGGTAGATCCACGCGGCGAACCAGGCGTAGCGCGGTCCCCACAGGCGACGGGCCCAGGGATAGATGCCTCCGGTGATCGGATACTGGGAGACGATCTCTCCGAACACGAGGGCCACGAGCAGCTGGCCGGCGGCGACGATGGGCAGCCACCAGATCGACGGCGGTCCGGCCGTGGTCAACCCCAGCGGCATCAGGGCGGCCACAGCGCCCAGCGGCGACAGGTAGGTGAAGCCCAGGGACAGTGTCTCCACGACGCCCATGGAGCGGGTGAACTGCCCTGATTCAACGGCACGTTCAGACGTACCGGGCGATGACGTGGAAGGGGTCACCAGAGGGTCTCCTCAGCATGTTCGGTGGCCGGTTCGGCCGTACGGCGGTCGGTGCGGTAGGTCGCCATCGGCACCGGGATTCGGCTTGTGTATCGGTCGGGCATGGCCGTGAAGGCCGGGGTGCCGGTCGCGGTCAGCCTGACTTCGCGTTCCACTCGTGGTCTGCCGACAGGCTCGACGGAAGCCCGAGCAGCGCCTGCGCCGCCTGTCGTCCGATGGCCGGCGCCAGCTGGATCCCGGAGGCTCCCGCGCCGACCGCGTTGATGACGTTCTCGCGCGCCGGATGGCGACCGACCACGGGCAGTCCGTCGCGGGTCATCGCGCAGACGCCGGACCAGGTTCTGCCGACGGTCGCTTCGTCGGCGCCCTTCACACGCTGCGAGAGGAGTTCGACGACCAGCATCATGTCGTCCTCGTCGAGCGGCTTGGGGCGCAGACTGGGCGTCGCTTCCCTGAGGTTGCCGTCCTCGCTGTGCAGACCGGCGATGAGTTGGGCGGCGCCCTCCTGGCGGAAGTACACCCCCGGCACGCCCGATCCCGGGATGTAGTCCATGACGAAGGGCAGCGAACGGATGGGCCATTCCTTCAAGTTCGCCACGACGACGCCGTACAGCTGGTTCGACACCGCTACCGGGGCGTCGAGGAGAGCGGCGATGTCCGGTGCCCACGGCCCCGCCGCGTTCACGACCCAGTTCGCGACCAGTCGATGGGTGGTCGTCACCAGGATCCATTCGCCCGAGGCGGCCCGGTCGGCTGCGACAAGAGGCGACGTGGAGAGGACGCGCACGCCTGCGGCTCGTAGCCGCTCGGTCATCCTCGCGCAGAACTCGTATGCGTCGATGTATCCGTCGGAGCGGCCGATGAGGCCACCGACAAGGTCATCGCCCGTCATCAGGTCCGGCCACGAGGAGGCGATCCGGTCCCGGTCCAGGATCTCGGCGTCGACGATCCCGAACTCCTGCTGGAGCGCGCGCGACGCATGGAAGCCGGCCATGTCACGTTCGGTCCGCGCGAGGCGGAGATATCCCGAGCGGGTGAAGGTAAGACCTGTCTCCTCGCTGAAGGCATCGAAGAACCGGCGGCCGTACGCCCTGACCTCGATTGCGTCGGCGGTCGAGAACTGCGTCTCCACCATTCCGACGGAGAGACCCGACGTACCCTCGCCCGGGTGGGCCATGTCCAGCACCGTGATCTCGAGCGGCGAGGGAGCGAGTTCCACGAGGTGCCATGCGGTGCTCAGGCCCAGGACCCCTGCACCGACGATGACGACTTTCTGGGAGACCGGCATTACGCGCCCTCGCGAACTGCCGTAAGTGCATGACGGTAAATCAACGTACGTTCCTTGCCGTTCGCCCTCCGAGGGCTCTCGCTGATACAGAATTCACGTAGGCGGCCCACGCTCGAACCGACGCCCGTCGCGTCGGGACGCAGTGCTCAGAGACGGCCCGGCGCCGGGGCCAGTCCCTTCGGGGACACCGCCTGGGCGATGGCCGCCGCGACTCGCTCGGTGGCCGCACGGCTGGTCCGGCTGAGGGCCGTGAGCTGGATGAAGCCGTGCACGAGCCCGCCTTCGCGGAAGATGCGGGTCGGTACGCCGTTCTCGAGGAGCCCGGCAGCGTAATCGAGCGCCTCGTCCCGCAGCGGATCGAATCCGGCGACCGACACCACTGCGGGCGGCAGGCCGTCCAGGTTCCCGAGCAGCGGGGAGACCCGCGGATCCCTCACATCGGTACCGGCCGGCAGGTAGTTGCTGCTGAACCACTTGATCTGCTTGGCCGACAGAGCCGGGGAACCGGCGAACTCGTGGTGCGAGGGCCGCTCGGTAGACAGGTCCACGACCGGGTACATCAGGACCTGCAGACAGGGCTGGACATCACGGCCGCGCAGCTGCTGGCACAGCACTGCGGCAAGGTTGGCACCGGCGCTGTCCCCGGCGACGACGATGCGGTGCGGATCGAGACCCCACTGCTCCGCGCGATCGACGGCGTAGTCCCATGCGGTCAACGCGTCATCGTGCGCGGCCGGGAACGGATGCTCCGGAGCGAGCCGGTACTCGACGGAGAGCACGTCGACGCCGGCCTTGAGAGCCAGCAGCTTCGCCGGAGCGTCGTAGTCGGCTCGACTGTGTACGACGAACCCGCCGCCGTGGAAGAACAGGAGGAGACCCCGCGACGCGGATCCCGCCCGGTATCGGGTGGCCTGCAGTCCGCCGGGCAGCCCGAGTTCTTCCTGGATCGCGAAGGACGGCATCCGGTCGGCGAACATCCGGCACTCCGCTGCGATCACTTCACGAGCGCGCACCGGGTCGAGATCGCTGTAGTCGTCCGCCTTTTCGGCCATCTGCATCAGGAGGGCGATCTCGGGCGCCATCTCCTCGCCGTCGGCATTGACGGGCACGTCCGCCAACCTGCGGAGGACCGGCTGGGGAAGGCGACAGGTGAGGATGCCCATCATCCGCTGGATCCGCTCCGCCAGGGTGAGCTTGGCAGGGGTCGAGGTCATCGTGTCCCTCCCTGCTGCTGAGAGGCGGTGGTCTGCAGGTTCCCGTACTCGGATCGCACCGGCGCCGAGGTCCTGGCGCTGAATTGCAGATGCCTGTCGAACAGGGCGCCCTTGAGGAGCTTGGCATCCTGGCTGTACGAGGTCAGCATCCGCCAGGGCAGCCCGGTGCCCTGGCGCGGGAGCGTGTCCATGGACCTCGCGACATAGCCGGCGGTGAGATCGAGCAGCGGCCGCGTGGGCATGCCCGCGTCGGGCACCGGGACGGCGATCTCGTGTCCGTGGGCGTCCATGTACTTGATCAGGTCGCAGATGTAGCGGCTCGTGAGGCCCACCTTCAGAGTCCACGACGACGACTTGGTGTATCCGAGTGCCACGACCCAGTTGGGCACACCGGAGAGCAGCATCCCCCGGTACGTCACGGTGTCGGAGAGTACGATCGGCTTTCCGTCCACGCTCTGCTGGACTCCGCCAAAGAACCGCATGTTCAGACCGGTCGCCGTCACGATGACATCGGCCTTCAGCTCGCGTCCCGAGGCCAGCAGGATGCCGTCCTTCGTGAAGCGCACGATCCGGTCCGTGACAACGGATGCCTTCCCGTCGCTGATCGCCTGGAAGAAATCGCCGTCCGGGGTGGCGCACAGTCGCTGGTCCCACGGGTCGTACGGCGGATTGAAGTGGGTGTCGACGTCGAAGTCGGCCGGGAGGGCCTTCTTGGTGTAGTAGCGGATCATGGCCCGACCGAATCGCGGAAACGTCTGCACCAGCTTCACGAAGCCCTGGTCGCGCCAGACGTTCTTGCGCCTCGTCAGCGCGTATCCGCGCTCGGGGCCGAACAGTTTCGTCAGCTGCAGCGACAGTGTGTCGACCCGCGGCAACGCCATGATGTAACTCGGCGTGCGCTGGAGCATCGTGACGTGGCGTGCCGCTCCGGGGCCCGCCGTCATGGCCGGCAGGAGGGTGATCGCCGTGGCACCACTACCGATGACGACCACCTTCTTGCCGGAGTAGTCGTAGTTCTCCGGCCAGTGCTGGGGATGAAGGATGTCGCCGGCGAACGCGTCGCGACCCTCGAACTTGGGCGTGAAGCCCTCGTCGTAGCGGTAGTAGCCGGTGGCGCCGTACACCCAACGGGCCTTCATCGTCAGCTCGTTGACCGCCTCGTCGCCGCTGACCCGCACCGTCAAGGTCCACAGGGCCTCATCGCTCGACCAGTCCGCCGACACGACCTCGTTCCGGAGCCGGATGAGCCTCTCCAGGCCGTACTCCTCGACGGTTTCCCGCAGGTAGTCACGAATCAGGTGCCCGTCGGCAATGGCGGATTCGTGGCGCCACGGCTTGAACTCGTATCCGTAGGTGTGCAGATCGGAATCGGACCGGATGCCGGGATACCGGAAGAGGTCCCACGTGCCTCCGATGTTGTCGCGTCCCTCGAGCACCGCGATCTTCTTGCTCGGGAACTCCTTCGTCAGGTAGCAGGCGGCTCCGATTCCCGAAATACCCGCCCCGATGACGACGACGTCAAAACACTCTGCCGAAACGGTAGAGGTATCCATGCCACCACTCCCTTGCATCTGTGGTTCAGCGGCTGGACCTCATGGTGCCTAGGTTTGGTGTGGCGCTATACACACAGAACGCGCGAGTTCCGGTGGAGCGTGGTGCACGTTGCACACTGCCGGTGTCTGAGCGTCGAACGGGGGACGAATTCTGAGCGATGCCGATCACGCATCGGCCCCGCCGGCAGGTGCGGGCGGGGCCTCCGAGGATGGGGCAGAACCCCCGGGTCAGTCGCTCGGCTGCTGGTTCTGCTGGAGCTCCAAGAGCATCAGGGCTGCGTCGACCCCGGTCGGGTCCTGATCGAGAGGTCGCGGCAGCATGGCCTTTGCTCGGGCCAGCCGACGGTCGACCGTGTTCCGGTGCGCGAACATCCGGTCCGCGGTGCTCGAGATGTTGAACCGCTCACTCACGTACATGCGGACGGTGCGCTGGATGACCGGGTCGGCTGTCGCGAGCTCCCCCAGCGTGTTCGCGACGAACTGCTCCGCCTTGGCGAGATCGGCAGTCAGCAGATCGACGAGGTAGGCGTCCTCGTAGCGCACGACGACATGCGGGGACCGCAGTCGCGCGAGGAGCCGCTGCGCCGCGACGGCGTCCAGATGACTGGAGCGGAACCCCTCGACGTCCGTCGCCGGCCGTCCGAACGCCACCCTGACGCCTGGGGTCTTGGCGAGGACCTTCTGGATCCCCGCTACCGGCGGAACGACCCTGACCGGCATCCACAACCACTGGGAGGAGGTACTGACCACCAGCGTCAGACGACGCGTGGCACCGCACGCCCGCATGACGTGCTCAGCCGCTTCCTCCAGGTGGGGGGCAAGCTCTTCGGAATCGGCCCACACGATGGCCGCGACGTGAGGTCCGGTCAAGGCGTAACCGAGCTGCTCCTCCGCTCGTACGCGGCTGATGGGGGCGCCTTCCAGCAGGAGCTGCGCTGTGGCGAACCGCTGGGTGTGGGCGCCGCGCCCCAGCTCCGATCGAACGTCGTCGGTGTATGTCGCCACGGCGGCGATCGAGTCGTCGACGAACGTCGTCATCGAGTTGCCGGACACCTCCACCAGTTCGCGCAACTCGTCATGGTCCGTGGTGGCGGCGAAGCAGGCCTCGATCCACCACTGCCATCCGACCCGCTGCGCCGCCCTCCATGATTCGAGGTCGTCGATGTCCATGCCGCGCAGCACGAGGTCGCGGGCGTAGATGTACATCTCCGGGTCCCTGGACGGCTCCACTCGACGGCCCGGCTCGTGCAGGTTCGACACGAGCCAGTGCGTCATGTTCGCCTTGTTGAGGCGCCGGTCCGCTTCCGCCAGCACGGGATCTTCGACGAATCCTCGCTGGCGTGTACCCCGCTGCGAAGCAGCCCACAACCTGTCCAGCACGTCCTCCGACAGGGGCAGCATCTGCTCGGCGATCGCTCGGATCAGCTCGGATACCCGTGGGGATGGGGCTGGCCACAACTCTTCCATAGCATACACAGAGTACTCCCGGCGACCACGTGGGGTGAAGCGCCGAGCTGGGGCGGCCGGCCGCAGACCACGTCGGGGCGGCCAGGGCTGCCCGAGGGGCGCACGCCGGCATCCTTCCGGATATTTTTCGGTATAGGAACCGGCATCGATGCGTTCCTTGGCCGGCTGTCTCCCCGTTTCAGGCCCCGGATGAAGGAGCAGGTCGGCCTGCTGCTCCAGAAGAGCGACGAGGGATACCGGCGAGTAGGATCCTGCGTACCCGTCGCCCACCCCCATCCCCACCCCCGGGCTTGAGCGGGCGGACCCCCTTCGAGACCACCCAGTTCGACCTGCCGGTGGGCAGTCTCCTGGCGCCAGGGTCGAGCTGGTCCTCATGCCGGCGAGAGCCCCGGACGTGCCCCGTGGCCTCACCTGTGAATCAACCGTGAACGGGATGTCGCGGAGCCTCACCGTCGTTTGACAGGCCGTAGGGGGATCCGTGATCCTCCTGACCACTGCATGGCGTGCGCCGGCAACCGCGCTTGAGATGCACGCTGCCGCAAGGCCCTGTTGGGGCTCGTGGTCCGTTCCCGACCCTTTCACCCGCATTCGCTCGCCCGGCACCCGGCGCATCACACCACGCCTCGGGTGGCGGCGGATGCGAGCGGCCGCCCTCGCACCAAGTGAGGACGCCGCTCACGACGATCCGCGGCGACGTTGCCGTGAGTACAGCACTCTGCCCCCTGCCGTACCTCGGCGGCGCGCGCGGCCTTGACGCGCCGTCTCTCGTCGTCAGCCCGGTCATCCGTCGCCCCTCCGGAACGTCTGCGCGGCGACAGGTCACGCGCTTCCACGCCCCAGCCACCCACCTCACCGTCCGGAGGTTTCCGTGCGCTCCTACACTCCTGCTCCGTCCGGCCGACCACCGACGCCCCACCTCTCCGCCGATACCCCGCAACAAGAACGCCTCTCCAAACTCCGCGAGGCCGCTCACAGCGGCGACCGCACATTCCTTGTCCTGAACGCGGTTCCTCTCGCGGTCGGCACCGTGCTGTCGTCGTTCACGGACGTGCCGTCGGTGCCTGTGTACGGGAAGCTCACGCTGGGCGTGGTGTGGGGCTTCCTGCAAGGCACCCTCCTCGTCGTCACCGCCTGGCTGCACGAGGACCGGTCCGCGCGTCTGCGCGATCCCCTCGAGCAGTCCCTGACCTCATGCCTTCCTCGGGTCGAGAGGCCCGTCACTCCTCCGGTCAACGAGCCCTGGCGGTGAAGCGGTGAACCTGCACATCCTCAGCTCCGGCCCGGCCGAACCGATCGGTTCGGACAGCCAGGGCCCTGTGATCATCGCCTTCCTGGTCTTCATCGGTGTTTCCCTCCTGTGGGTTCTCACGCTCGCCACACAGGAGGACAACCCGGAAAGGCTCTACACAGCGGACCGGTCGCTCTCATCGGTCTTCAACGGGATCGCCATGGCAGGCGAGCAGATGACTGTCATCAACCTGTTGGCAGTGCCTGGAGGCATCGCCCTTTTCGGCTACGACGCATTCACCGTCGCCATCGACTACGTCGTGGCGCTGGGCGTACTGCTCCTCCTTGCCCAGAAGATCCGCAACAGCGGTCTGTACACGCTTGGCGATCTCTTCTCCGTGCGCGTCTCAGGTCCGGGGCTGCGCATCGCCGGGGCCGTGGTGACACTGGTCATCGCCATTCCCCTTCTCATGGTGCAACTGAGGGCGGCCGGCATCGTCACGGCCCTCCTGATCGGCATTTCGAGCGACGAGGCTCAGGTCCTCTGCACGGTGGTGATGGGCTGCCTCGTCGCCGCCTTCGCCACGGTGGCAGATCTGAGAGGCACCAGCTTCATGCAGGTCGTCAAAGTACCGCTCACCCTGGTGACGCTGGCCGTGGTCACGGTGCTGGCGGTGAACAGATTCGGGTGGGACCCTGGGAGTCTGCTCGACGCCGCGGTGGCCAACAGCCGGGAGCCGGACGCGTACCTGAGCCCGGGGCTCTGGACTCAGCCAGGGAGCCTCGGCCCTCTCAGCACGATCAGCGACCACCTCGTGATGATCCTCGGTACGGCCGTGGCGCCTCACCTCATGCTGCGTATCAGTACCGCCCTGACCGGGCGAGGCGCACGCCGATCCATGAGTATCGCCGCGGGGCTGAACGGCGCGTTCTTCCTGCTCCTGACCACGACGGGTTTCGCGGCGGCGGCCGTGGTGGGAAGCAAGAGCATCGGGGCCGTCGACGCCAATGGACAGTCGTCCCCGATGCTGCTCGCTGCGGGCCTGCTGTCCGACGGCTCGGCGGCGAAGGTCACGCTCATCACCGTCATGGCCTGCGTCGCCTTCCTCGCCGCCCTCACGACCGTGACCAGCGTGACCTTCGCCGCCGCCGTGTCCATCGCGCACGACGTGTTCGCTCGAGGCAAGCGCCGGCACACCGACATCGGGGAAGTGCGGGCCCTGCGTCTGGCTGTGGCCCTTCTGTGCATGGGAGGCCTGTCGCTCGCCGCTGCGACCCATCGATACCCGATCGAATTCCTGGTCGTCTTCTCGCTGGGCGTCGCCGCATCATGCGTCTTCCCCGCACTGATCTACTCCTTCTTCTGGTCCGGATTCCGTCGCCGAGGGCTCCTGTGGTCCGTATACGGGGGACTTCTGCTCTGCGCAGTCCTCACCTTCTTCTCCCCCGTCGTCTCCGGAACCGAATACGCACTGTTGCCGGGAGTGGATTTCCATTGGTTTCCTCTGAATAATCCGGCCGTGATTTCCGTACCGGTCTCATTCCTCCTCGGGTGGTACGGCAGCATCAGATCGCCAGAGAATACTGACAGCGACTTCGGGCGCTTCGAATACAGGATCCTGACGGGAAGAAGTCCGGATTGAGCGGAGCCGGCTGCGGCGTCCTCCGAGCCCCCAGGTCGCGTCGCCGCCCGTCGAGCCAGGGGACGGCAGGGTGCCTCGCTTCGGCTCTACGACGGCTTTTCAGTCATGCGAGGGGCGAAGAGATGCTCCGCGACTCCTCCCATGTGCACTGTGCACCACGATCCGCGCGAACTGGAGGTGAACTGATGTGGTACGGCGCGATCCGCAGGGAGCAAGCTAGAGATCCAGGTCACAGGCGCCGGACGTATAGGCGCTCGGTTTCAGCCACCGAGGACCGCCCTCAACTGGAATCGCGCTTACAAGAGAGCCCCATCGGCTCTTGCTGAACACAATCGTCCCGCGCCCCGACAACGAAAAAGGTATGGCATGACCATCTCAGAGGTTTCCCTGCGCCGGATCCCGGCCTCCGCACCGGTCGATGAGGTCTTGGCCGTCTTCCACGAGGACGGTGGCGTCATCATCGAAGGACTCCTCACCCCGGAGCAGGTCGAGCGGTTCAATCGCGAGATCGAGCAGCCTCTCCAGAAACTGGCCGCCGGCTCCAAGCACGAGGACGAGTTCGTCGCCGAGTTCCACGGCAAGAACACCAAGCGGCTCACGAACCTGGTCACGCTCAGCGAGACGTTCCGACGTGAGGTCATCGACCACGACCTGGTGCACGCCCTCGCCGACGCCGTCTACCTGGAGGAGTCGGGCACCTACTGGATGACCACTGCGCAGGTCATCGAGATCGGGCCCGGCAACACGGCGCAGTTTCTCCACCGGGACCTGGAGAACTACTTCCCGTTCGTCGGCATGGGGCCCGCAGGCCCGGAAGTCACCGTCAACTTCCTGATCGCCCTGACCGACTTCTCCGAGGAGAACGGGGCCACCCGGGTCATCCCGGGAAGCAACCACTGGGAGGACTTCGAGGATCGCGGGACTCCCGAGCAGACGATCCCGGCTCTGATGCGTGCGGGCGACGCGCTCTTCTTCAGCGGGAAGACGGTGCACGGCGGTGGCGCCAACGTCACGTCCGACGAGTACCGGCGGGCGGTGGGCTTCGCTCTCAATCCCGGTTATCTGGTCGGCGAGGAGGCTCACCCCTTCCTGATCGACCTCGACCTGGCCAAGACTCTCTCGCCGCGGGTGCAGCGCCTGACCGGATTCCGCTCGCAGTACCCGAAGGGCTCCCCGGGGCTGTGGCAGGTCGACTACAGCGAGCTCGCCGATCACCTCGGGCTGTGATGCCCCCTCTACCGAGACGCTGAATCGACGACGTCGGCACGCAGGTGAGCCCGCCTGACGACGGACATCTGTGACATCAGAGGTCCTGCGGAGTGCGACCTGCCGTGTCACGTCGGACCAACCCGGCTGTCCCCGCCTTCCGGCGCGGGCGGGGCCGGCCGACCTGCGCGAGGTCATGGTGCGTTGTGCACCGCCACCGACGTATCCGCAGGGCTTCTTGTGCCAGTTCGGTGCTGTCTGAAAAGGAACCGCAGGCACCTCACGGGCCGCAGCCTCAAGTTCCCGTGGGGCACCGAGAACCCGGACCGGAGGCCAGGCCGCACGCCGCGCAGCCCGCTCGGCCAGGCCTCCCGGTACATCGCGACCATCGCGTGAATAGGAGCAACTCGTGCAGTCCAGAGCATCAAACAGCAAGTGGCGCATGCTTGCGGTCTCGTTCCTGGTCATCGTCGGCATGTCTCTGCCGTACTACGGCTGGACGCCCAGCCTGACCTCGATAGCGGCGGATCTGTCCCTCGACTACGCGCAAGCGGCTTCGCTCATGTCCGTGACCGCCGCCATGGGCGGCATCGCGGTGGTCCTGGGTGGAGCGCTTGTCGTCAGAGTGGGGCCCAAGAGCGTCATCCTCGCTGCGCTGGCCCTCTCCATCGCGGGCCAGATCCTCTTCGCCTACGTGGACGGCTACACCGGTGCGCTGGTGGCACGCGCCGTCAGCGGCGTGGCTGTCGGTCTCATGATCGTGGCTCCCTACACGCTGGCCATCAGTTGGTTCCTCGAGTCGGGGCAGGCCGGCCGGGCGGCCGGCGTGATGCTGGCGGGTGACGGCATCGGCGTGCTCTTCGCACTCGTGGTGTTCGCCATGGTGCTCGGATCCGTGGACTGGCGTGACGGGCTGCTGGTGCAGGCCGGCTATCTCGCGGTTCTCTTCCTTGCTGCCCTCTTCTTCCTGAAGAACGCCCCCGCACCGGAAGCGGCAGAAGCGCGAGGACAGGACGCCGAAGGCACGCGGACGAAGGCGTTCGGCGCGATTCTGCGCGCGGCCCGCACGCGGCCCGTGCTCTCCGCGATGGCGTTCTACACGGGAACCTGGGGGCTCTTCTCGCTCGTCGTGAGCTGGATGCCCACCATTCTGATGAACGCCGGCTGGCCGGAGTCCGTCGCGGGGCTGTTCTCGTCCTCGTCCAGCCTTGCCGGCATCATCACCGCTGTCGCCTTCGGCCTGCTGTCACACAGGGTCACCGGCCGCCGCAAGATCGTCATCGTCCTCGCCGGGATCACGACGGCGGCGTTCGTCGGTCTGCTCTGCTACGCGGTCTCCGTGGGGGACTACACCCTCGCGGCGGTTTCCCTCCCGTTGATCGGCCTGGCCGGCTACGCGGGAGCCTCCCTGTCGCTCACCGCCGCCAACGAGTCGGTTGACGGTGAGCACGTCGGCGCCGTCAACGGTCTCGTCCTCGGCTGCGCCCTCCTTGTCGGCGGCGTCCTCTACCCCTATGTGGTGGGCGCCATCCGAGACATGACGGGGAGCTTCGCCGTCGGATTCCTCGTGGTCGCGATCTCCACGTTCGTTCTCTGTTTCGTCGCCCCGCTGTTCGGGTTCGACGAAGGGAAGTCCCAGGTCCCGTCGCCGGAGGCGGCAGTCCGATCGGAAGTACGGGCCGCGGAAGCCTGACGGGCCCTGCTCCGCCGCGTGCGGCGTGCCGACGCCGACGCACGCGGCGGGGCACACCCGTCGGCCTTACGACGCCCCGACTCCCTTACGACGGCGCCAGACACACCCTCTGTCGGCTCCGCCGCACCCGCGCCCGCACCCGCACCCGCTAGAAGGAATCATGCTCAATCTAGCCTCGCTCCTCGAAGACAGCGCCCGCTGTCACCCCACCCGTGACGCACTGGTCCTGGGCGACACCCGGCTCACCTACGCCCAGGTGGACAGCGCCGCCAACCAGGTCGCGAACCTCCTCGTCGAGCGGGGGATCAGGCCCGGAGACAAGGTGGCCCTCAGCTGCCCGAACCTGCCGTACTTCCCGATCGTCTACTACGGCGTCCTCAAGGCCGGCGCGGTCGTGGTACCGCTCAACGTGCTCCTCAAGAGCCGTGAGATCGCCTACCACCTCGCCGACTCCGACGCGAAGGCGTACTTCTGCTTCCAGGGCACTCCGGAACTGCCGATCGGTGCCGAGGGCTTCGCCGGCTTCGAGCAGGCCAGCGGCTGCGAGCACTTCTTCCTGATCACCGCCGACCCGGCCGCGGCCGGCCCGATCGAGGGCGCGGAAACCCTGGGCGCGGCTCTGATCGGCAAGGCACCCACCTTCGACAGCGCCGTCACCTCGAGCGACGACACCGCGGTCATCCTGTACACGAGTGGCACGACAGGCCAGGCCAAGGGCGCCGAGCTCAGCCACGCCAACCTCGTGCTCAACGCGCTCAGCTGCAACGGTCTGTTCGGCAACCGGCCCGCGACTGACACGCACCTGCTCACTCTGCCGCTGTTCCACACCTTCGGCGCCACCGTGCAGATGAACGCGGGCTTCTCGATGGCCGCCACGCTCGTACTGCTGCCGCGCTTCGAGGCAGCACAGGCGGTCGCGCTCATGGAGAGGGAGGACATCACCTTCTTCGCCGGCGTGCCCACCATGTGGTGGGGCCTGCTCGGCGCCCTCACCGACGACGTCGACGTGGACCGGATCGCCCGCAACCTCCGGGTCGGAGTGTCCGGCGGCGCAGCCCTGCCGATGGAGATCATCAGCCAGGTCAAGAAGCGGTTCGGAATCCAGATCCTGGAGGGCTACGGCCTGTCGGAGACCTCGCCTGTCACGACGTTCTCCGACCCGCAGCGCGAGCCGCGGCCGGGCTCGATCGGCATCCCGATCTGGGGGGTGCAGTGCAAGCTGGTCGACCGTGGCTGGAACGAGGTCACCGGGGTCGGCGCGGTCGGCGAGATCGCGATCAAGGGCCACAACATCATGAAGGGCTACTACAACCGCCCCGAGGTCACCGCGGAGGCCATGCGGGACGGCTGGTTCCGAACCGGCGACCTGGCCAGGAAGGACGAGGACGGCTTCTACTACATCGTCGACCGCACCAAGGACATGATCATCCGCGGCGGCTTCAACGTGTACCCGCGTGAAGTCGAGGAGGTCCTGATGACCCACCCCGACATCTCGCTCGCGGCGGTGATCGGCGTACCCCACGACAGCCATGGCGAGGAGATCAAGGCTGTCGTGATCCGCAACGCCGACGCCGACCTCAGCGAGGCCGAGCTGGTCGACTGGGCGCGGCAGCAGATGGCGGCCTACAAGTACCCCCGCATCGTCGAGTTCGTCGAATCGCTCCCGATGACGGCCACCGGAAAGATCCTCAAGCGCGAACTCGGCTGACCCGTGGCGGGTCCGGTGCCCACGTGACCGCCACCACCAGCGCTACAGCCACGCGCCCATCTACGGCAAGGCATCACCGGCCATGTCTTGTGAGCGGTGGCGTGGCGCATCGAGCGCGAGTCGCGCGGCACCGGCACCGCCGAGGGCCGCCTAGCGGTCCACCGTCATCCCGGCGCAGCCTCGGCGGGCGCCGCGCTGCTCTGCCGCTCACCCCACTCCTTGCCGAAGTAGCACTGTGTCGCCGGGGATTGACAGGCTGCAACCCGCACCACAATCCTGAGCAAACGACTGGATCAAATGATTTAGTCGCTTAAATCCAGCCACCGGAACAGAACCAAGGGAGCAGAAGATGAAGGACGGGACGTTCGACTACGACACGATCGTCATCGGCGGAGGGTTCGCCGGGGTGAGCGCGTGCCGGGATCTGTCGGATCAGGGCTACTCCGTGCTGTTGCTGGAGGCGCGCGACCGGCTGGGTGGTCGCACCTGGTCCGAGCAGCGGAGTGTGGGGGACTACGAGGGAATCGTCGAGCTGGGCGGGCAGTGGGTGTGGCCCGATCGCCAGGTCAACATGATGTCCGAGATCGAGCGGTACGGGCTGACCATGACGCACAGCTCGATGCCGGAGTGCTACCCGACACTGCTGGCCGGGCAGTACAACCCGGGCCCGCTGCCGGTGCCGCTGGAGGACGTCTACGACTTCGAGAAGGCCGCCTTCAAGATGCTCACGGACGCGCACCGGATCCAGCGGGGAGTGCCGCTGGACCGCCAGAACGTCGAGGACCTGGACATCCCCTACAACGAGTACCTCGACAGCCTCGGGGTCAGTGACTCCGTCCGCGGCTTCTTCACCTTCTTCGGGACCATCCTCACCGGCCGCTATCCGGAGGAGATCTCCGCGCTTCCCCCGCTGGGGTTCATCGCACAGATGGACCACAGCCTGATCCGTACCTGGGGCGTGCTGGACGCCTACATCGTCGAGGGCACCGGTGCGCTCATCCAGGCGATGGCCGACGACTCCGCCCGGGCCGACATCCGGCTGGAGACCCCGGTGGCGAGCGTCGAGCAGAACGAGGACGGCGTGAGGGTGACGACCGAGGCCGGCGACACCTTCACGGCGGCTACGGTCGTCGTGGCGACCCCGCTGGCCTGCTGGTCCACCATCCGTTTCGAACCGCCGCTGAGCGAGGCCAAGTTCACCACCTCGAGCGAGCGCAGCGTCGCCTACCCCGTCAAGGTGTACGCGCAGGTCAAGAACGCGCCGCGATTCCCCTACATGCTGGCGGAGGCTCCCCAGGCCAATGGTGCGGCTGTCATCTTCGGCGAGCACGATCTGGGGGAGGACGGCCAGCTCGTCGTCGGCTTCTTCATCGACCACCCGGACCGGGACGACCGCTTCGGTACCAGCTTCGCCGGTATCGAGCGGTTCGTGAAGACGATGTGCCCGGACGCCGAGCTCGTCGCCTACGAGTGTCATGACTGGGTGGGCGACCAGTGGTCCGGCCGCGGTGGCATGGCGGCGTACCCGCCGCAGCGCCTCAGCCGGTGGCACTCCGAGCTCGCCCGCCCGGAGGGCCGGGTCCACTTCGCGACCTCGGACATCGCCAGCACCTTCATGGCGTGGATGGAGGGCGCCGTCGAGATGGGCAAGAAGGCGGCGGTCGACGTGCAGCGCCGGCTTACCCGGGAGGCCATCGAGGTCAAGGTGCGCGCCCGCGCCAAGGGATCGAGCGGCACCGCGGCGACGCGGCACGAGGCCTGAGCCGGATAGGCGGACGACGCAGATGTTCCCCCGCGAAGAGCTGAAGGCCGACTACACCCGCCGCGCGCTGGAAGCGCTGGACCGGGCCTGGTCGTCGGGACCGAGTGGTCCGGGGCCGAGTGGTCCGGCCGGGACCGGACCGGCCCAAGTGCTGGCCGCGGTCCTCGACCAGCAGGCGACCATCGTCGGGCCGGTGCTGGCGGACCTGGGCGTGGACCCGGTCGATCTTCGGGCTTCGCTACGCGTGGACCCGGAGGACTTCCGAGGCCCTCTGGGCGACTTCGCGGGGGAGCGGCCGACGGCCGACGCCGAAACGGCCCGGCCCCAGCCCGGGCTCCTCTCGCTACTGCGGGCTGCCGAGCACGAGGCACGTCAGCTGGGCGACGCGTTCGTGTCGGTCGAGCACCTCGTCGTCGCCCTGGCCGACCGGCGCGACCCGGTCGGTGAGTTGATGCGCACCATGGGCGCCGACCGGACCGCGGTACTGGACGCCGTACGACGCGTGCGCGGACCGTGGCAGGTCCTCGACGCCGAACCCGAGCGTACCTGCCTGGACGTCCGATGGCGGCCAGCCCGGGTGTCCAGCCAGGTGCTCCGGTTCGGTCGCGACCTGACCGAGCTCGCCTTCCGCGGCACACTCGATGCCGTGGTCGGCCGCGACACCGAGATCGCCCGGGTCGTCCAGGTGCTGTCCCGGCGGCGCAAGAACAACCCCGTGCTGATCGGCGACCCGGGGGTGGGCAAGACCGCCATCGCCGAGGGGCTCGCCCAGCGCATCGTTTCGGGCGAGGTTCCGGGAGCGCTGCAAAACCGTCGGGTGATCGCGCTGGACGTTGGTGCCCTGATCGCCGGGGCGTCGTACCGGGGGGAGTTCGAGGACCGGGTCAAGGCCGTGCTCAAGGACGTCGACGCGGCGGACGGCGGCATCATCCTGTTCATCGACGAACTGCACACGATCATCGGAGCCGGCGCCGCGGAGGGCGCGGTCGACGCCGGCAACCTCCTCAAACCGATGCTGGCCCGCGGCTCGCTGCGCACGCTCGGCGCCACCACGCGCGACGAGTACCGGAAGTACGTCGAGTCGGACGGCGCGCTGGAGCGCCGCTTCCAGCCGGTGCACGTCGAGGAACCCACGACCGACAACGCCGTCGAGATGCTCCGGGGCCTGCGGCCCAGCTACGAGGGCTACCACGACGTGCTGATCACCGATGCCGCACTCGCCGCTGCGGTGTCGCTCAGCAAGCGCTACATCGCGGACCGGTACCTCCCCGACAAGGCGATCGATCTCATCGACGAGGCCGCCTCGCAGCGCCGGATCGAACTCGACTCCGGCTCACGGTGGCCCGATGCAGGCGAGTCCGCGATCGTCGACGAGGAGGATGTCGCACGCGTGGTCGCGCAGTGGACCGGCATCCCGGTCTCCCGGGTGCGCGAGGAGGAACTGGAGAAACTCCTCCGCATGGAGGCGCGCCTCGGCGCCCGCGTCGTGGGCCAGCGGGATGCGATCGCCGGTGTCTCGGCCGCGCTGCGCAACGCCCGCGCCGGCCTCGGGGATCCGAACCGGCCGATTGCCGCGCTCCTGTTCTGCGGGCCGGTCGGCGTGGGGAAGACCCATCTCGCCCATGCGCTGGCCGAGTTCATGTTCGACAGCGACGACGCGCTGATCCAGCTCGACATGTCGGAGTACGCCGAAAAGCAGTCCGTCACCCGCCTCATCGGTGCGCCACCGGGCTATGTCGGCTACGAGGAGGGCGGCCAGCTGACCGAGGCCGTTCGGCGCCGCCCGTACGCGGTCGTCCTCCTGGACGACATCGAGCAGGCGCACCCGGACATCCACGGACTGCTGCGCCAGGTGGTCGACCACGGATCGCTCACCGACGGCCAGGGCCGGCTGGTCAGCTTCCGCAACGTGGTACTGGTGATGACGTCGGGCCTCGCCGATCCGGACGCCGTACGGCAGCAGTTCCGGGCCGACTTCGTGACCCGGCTCGACGACGTCGTCGAGTTCGCGACGCTGGGCCGCCGTGAGCTGGAGCAACTTGTCGACCTGCATGTCGGCGTGGTCGCAGCCCACCTGTCGGGCCAGGGCATCTCGCTCGAACTCACCCGCCAAGCACGTGAGTTGGTCAGCGAGCTGGGCGACGGCAACGACGGTGCGCGTCCACTGCTGCGGGCGATCCGGAAGCAGCTCGTCTCTGCCGTGTCGTACGAGATCCTGCGGGGCGGGGCGGGATCGGGCGACACGATCCGGTTCGACCGCGACGGGTCGTCACTTCGGCTCGCTGTGGTGCGGGGTGCTGCGGAGGACGAGGCCCGGGCGGCGGGGCCCGGCAGCTGGCCGTCAAGTTCTACGGTCCCGACTGGATCAACCGACTGAATCGAGAGGAGTGGACGCGTGGCTCACATTCCAGCCGATACTCGTCGCGAGCAGTTCATCGATGCGGCCGTGCGGGTCATCGCCCGAGACGGGGCGGCCGGCGCAACCACGCGGCGGATCGCCGAAGAGGCCAACGCTCCGCAGGCGTCGATGCACTACTGCTTCCAGACCAAGGAGAATCTGCTCCTCGCGGTCTTCGAGCACCTGTCAGAAAGTCTGCGGACCGATTCCGAGGGTGCGGCCGCCGAGGAGGCAGGCCTCGCGCGGACCGCCGAGCGTTTGCTGACCCGCACCATGCGGTACGCCGTCGACCATCTCGACCAGACCCGGGCTACGTTCGCGATCGCCATGTGGGCGCAGAGCACCAACCCGGAGCTCGCGGTCCGCATGTACGGCATGTTCCTCACGGGCTGGCAGGACGTGCTGGGCTCGGACAGGGAGACGGCATCGAACGAGGAGATCGCGTCCGTGACCCGCATGGTCGTCACCCTGGCCGACGGCCTGTCGATGCAGCTGCTCACGGATGGCGACCGGGATCGTACGATGCGCGACACGGCGAACGCGTGCGTGATGCTGAGCACCTTCGTGGAAACCTTGCTTCGCCGGTCGGCATGACCGGCGAAGCGGGCCGGAGCTCCTCGGCGAGCGCGAGTTCGGCCCCGCGATGCAGGTCGCACGTGCAGAGCGGTCTCCCGCATTTGCGACGGCTCATCAGGCACGTCGGCATCCGGTCGGCATGAGTCGCCGGGCGTTCCCGAGGGATTGCCTGTACCGGAGCCGGTGGCGGCGCGAAAGCGCAGGTAGGAAGCCGTCTCGCCCGACCGGAGCGATGTTCCTCACAGACATCGGACGGGGGCGTCGGTGTAAGGTCGAGGACGCCCTTGACCTGCAGAAAGCAGGCAGGGAGCCGTCTTGGAGGAGTCCATAGTGCTGCGCACCATGTTCAAGTCGAAGATCCACCGCGCCACCGTGACCCAGGCCGACCTGCATTACGTCGGTTCCGTCACCATCGACGCGGAGCTGATGGAGGCCGCCGACCTGTTGCCCGGCGAGCTGGTCCACATCGTCGACATCGACAACGGAGCCCGCCTCGAGACCTATGTCATCGAGGGCGAGCGCGGCTCCGGCGTCATCGGGATCAACGGCGCCGCCGCCCACCTCGTGCACCCCGGCGACCTGGTGATCCTCATCAGCTACACGCAGCTCGAGGACGCGGAGGCGCGCAGCTTCGTGCCGCGCGTCGTGCACGTCGACGGCGACAACCGCATCGTCGAGCTCGGGAGCGACGCGTCCGCGCCCGTCCCCGGCAGCGACACGGTCCGCGGCCCGCACGCCGTGCCCGCCCAGGTCTGAGCCGCCCGGCCGCCCGGCTCCTCCCCGAGGGGCCGGGTGATCCGGCGGGCGGGGCCGGTACGGCGGGGCCACCCTGGAAGGGGAGCCCCCGTGCACCCCGTGAGGCCCCGCGCGGCGGATCCCGCGCGCCAGGGGGCTCCGTCGACCGGGAGGTCCGTCATGACCCACCCTTCCCCCGATCCGCTGCCGCCGTCGCCGATCCCGCCGCCGGTTCCCGCGCCGCCGCCCGTGCCCCCGCCCAACCCGGTGCCGGTCCCGCCGGATCCCTCGCCCACGCCCGTGCCCCAGCCGGGCGGGCCCGTACCGGAACCCGAACCTCAGCCCGAACCCGGCCCCGCCGGCGGGTGACCGGATTCAACCCCGAGGTGACACAAGGCGCTTGAGGTTTCGCGCGGGCCCTTGTCACGGAGCGTGCACCACCCCTAACTTGGACGGCTGCTGCTGTGTTCAAGGGGGGCCCATGGCCGTACGCGGACGTCACCGCCGCCACCAGCCGAGCCGGATCAACCGTGCCTCGCTCACCGTCACGGCGGGAGGCGCCGGCATGGCGCTGCCGCTGATCGGCGCGGGCGCCGCACAGGCCGCCTCGCTCGACGTCTGGGAGAAGGTCGCGTCCTGCGAGTCCTCCTCCAGCTGGCACATCAACACGGGCAACGGCTACTTCGGCGGCCTCCAGTTCACCCAGTCCACCTGGGAGCGGTACGGCGGCACGCACTACGCCCCGCGCGCCGACCTCGCCTCCAAGGACCAGCAGATCGCGATCGCCGAGCGCGTCCTCAAGGGCCAGGGTCCCGGCGCCTGGCCGTCCTGCGGCCCCCGCGCGGGGCTCGCCCGGGGCGGCGAGACGTCCGACGCCACGCCGCGGCGCGCCGCGGCGGCCGAGCCGGGCGGCGCTGGGAACGCCGTCCGCACGGCCTCCCTGCCCGGGCAGCGCCTCCTGCCCGAACAGGCGGCGCGGAGCGCGAGCCCGACGACCGTGCCCACCGTGCGCGAGATGTACACGGTGACGCCCGGCGACTCCCTCTCGAAGATCGCCCGGGACGAGCACGTCGACGGCGGCTGGCAGCGCCTGTACGAGACCAACCGGCAGGTCGTCGGCGACGACCCCGATCTCATCCTCCCCGGCCAGCGCCTGACCCTGCGCATGACGGCGCCGAAGAAGACCGCCGAGAAGGCCGTGGAGACGGAGAAGGCCACGCCGAAGGCCGCGCAGAAGGCCGTCCCGCGACCGGCCGGGGCCACGCCCCCCAGGACCGCACCTCCCGAGGCCGCCGAGCCCCGGACCGGGGTGACCGCCAAGCCCTCCCACAAGCCCGCGCCGAGGCCCGCGGCCAAGACCCCGAAGCCCGCCGCCAAGCCGGCCCCCAAGCCCGCCGCCAAGCCGGCCCCCAAGCCCGCCGCCAAGCCGGCCCACAAGACCGCGCCCAAGCCCGCCACCAGGTCGTCCGCCGACAGCTACTCCGCGCCCGTCTCCGCCGACATCGGCACCCGGTACGGCACCCGGGGTTCCTCCTGGTCCAGCGGCTACCACACCGGAGTCGACTTCCCCGTGCCCACCGGCACCTCCGTCAAGGCCGTGGCGGGCGGCCGGGTCGTCTCCGCCGGGTGGGGCGGCGCGTACGGCTACCAGATCGTCCTGCGCCACGACGACGGCCGCTACAGCCAGTACGCGCACCTCTCCGCCCTCACCGTCCGCGAGGGCCAGCGCGTGCACGCCGGTCAGCGCATCGCCCGCTCAGGATCGACCGGCAACAGCTCGGGACCGCACCTCCACTTCGAGGTCCGGACGGGTCCCGGGTACGGCTCCGACATCGACCCCCTGGCGTACCTCAGGGCGCGCGGAGTCTCCGTCTGAGGCGGGCGCGTCCGGCGCCGATGACACCGACAGCGACTCCGGCGGGACCGCCATGCGGTCGAGCGTGAGCTGGACGAGGCCGCCCGCGGCGACCACGCCGCAGATCAGCGCGGCGACGGTGCCCGCCGCGCCGTAGCGGAAGCTCTCGCCGAAGAGCGTGACGCCGACCGCCGCCGCGACCACCGGGTTCACCACCGTGACGGTGGCCAGCGGGGCGGCGAGGCCCGCGCCCCGGTACGAGGCCTGGGAGAGCAGCAGGCCGGTCACCGCGAACGCGGAGAGCACGAGCAGCCCGGTCCACTCGGCGAGCGGGGCCGAGGGCGTCCACTCCTCGGCCACCGACTTCGTGAGGACCGAGGCCATGCCGAAGGAGACGCCCGCGGCCGCGGCGAGCACGACGCTGCGCAGGACGGACCGGCCCACCAGGTGCGCGACGGTGAACAGGACGGCCACCGCGCCGAAGGTGGTGCCCGCCAGCAGCCACCGTTCCCCGTCGGAGAGGGAACGGGCCTCGGCGCCGGTGGTGAGGCTCAGCAGCCCGGCGAGGCCCACCGTGGCCATCAGGGCGCCGCGCCAGGCCCGCCGCCCGGCCCTGCGGCCGACGAACAGGGCGGCCATGGGCAGCGCGAAGACGATGGTGAGCGCACCCAGCGGCTGGACCAGGCTCAGCGGCCCGTACGCGAGGGCGGCGACGTGCAGGGTCGCACCGACGCCGTTCAGTACGACGGACACCCACCAGGCAGGGCTGCGCAGCGGCGCGTAGCGCGGACCGGCGGCGGATGCCGCGACGCGCTCCTGCACGATCGCCGCGGCCGCGTAGGCGACCGCGGAGGCCAGGGCCAGGGCGACGGACAGCATGAGTGGACTCATACCTTCCACGATCTCTCCGATCGGCCGTTCGCGTCGTCGTACCAGGGGACGGATTCGCGGGTACCACCGACGCAGTACACGGCCCCCGCGTACGCCTCCGGATGTACGCCCGCGCAGGTCGGAAGGGGTGCAAAGGGTCCTTTCCGCCCGGATCGCAGCGGCTCGGGAGGGCCCTCGGAAGACTTTCGAGAAGTTACGGTGGGGCCGACGACAGTACTTCTGGGCGGGGGCGTACGCATGGGACTCGGCGCGAGCGGCGACACCGGATCGCCCGGCGGCTTCTTCGTCCTGCGGACCACCGCCCCGGCGACCGGCGGCGCGCACCGTCCGCTCGCCCGCCTGTACGCGGGGGAGTACGGCCCCCTCACCGCGCGCGTGGACCACGTCACCGCCCGGCTCGGCGCCCCCGAGCGGCGTGTCGGGGCCTCCGTCGCCCACCTTGGGCTCGCCGCCCGGCTCTGGTCCACCGCCCTCGGCCCCGCCGCGCTCCACGGCCGCTTCCCCGCCCTCGACCCCACCGGACTTCACTGGGACGGGTCGCTGACCGCACCCGACGACCTGTGGTGGGCCGGCACCGAGACCCGCCCCGGGACCGTGGACGAGCTGCGAGCGGCCGTCCTCGACGCCCATCTCGTCCCGCTGCACGCGGCACTGCGCCGCGACGGGAACATCTCCCCGCGGCTCCTGTGGGGCAATGCCGGCTCCGCCCTCGCCGGCGCGCTGCGCGAGCTGATCCGCTGGGCGCGCGCCCACGGGCGTCCGGAGGCGGCCGAGCGGGCCGCCGCCCTGGTCTCCGGACTCCTGGACCACCCGGACCTCGCGGGGACGGTCCGCGGCCCCCGGCTGCGGCGCACCACCTGCTGCCTCTACTACCGCGCCCCGGGCGCGGGGCTGTGCGGCGACTGTGTCTTCGACCACGCCCCCCGAACGGGTTTGGAGGCGCGGCCCCCCGCTCCGTAAAGTTGGGTCTTTGAATGCCCGCGAGCGGCGACACATGCCCGCGAGCGGCGACGACACGAGCGAACGAGGAACCCGAAGGCCATGACGGTGACCGAAGAAACCCAGGAGTACGGGCCGGGCATCGACCCCGAGCGCCTGGCCGTCTGCCTGAGCGTCCTCGACGAGCTCGACAAGATCGACGTCGACCACCCGGACGCGATCACCGTCCGGCGCGCCACCGCCGGGATCTACCGGACCGTGAAGCAGCGCCGCCGCCAGGAGCGCCGGGCCGCGAAGACCGCGAACGACAAGGCGGTCACCGAGGCCACGGCCACCGGCTCCGCGCAGCGCATCGACGACGAGACCGAGGGCCTGCTGCCCTCCTCGGTCACCGAGGAGGGGCGGATCGCGGGGATACTCCAGCGCCCGCGCTCCTGCTACGTCTGCAAGACGCGGTTCGTCGAGGTCGACTACTTCTACCACCAGCTCTGCCAGCCGTGCGCGGCGCTGAACCGGGCCAAGCGCGACGCCAGCGCCGACCTCACCGGCAAGCGCGCGCTGCTCACCGGCGGCCGGGCGAAGATCGGCATGTACATCGCGCTGCGGCTGCTGCGCGACGGTGCGCACACCACCATCACGACCCGCTTCCCCAAGGACGCCATCCGCCGCTTCAAGGCGATGGAGGACTCCGCGGACTGGATGCACCGCCTGGAGGTCGTCGGCATCGACCTGCGCGACCCCGCGCAGGCCGTCGCGCTCGCCGACCAGATGACCGAGGCCGGCCCGCTCGACATCCTCATCAACAACGCGACGCAGACCGTGCGCCGCCTGCCCTCCGCGTACGCCGCGCTCGTCGAGGGCGAGACGGCACCACTGCCCGCCGGCGAGCTGCCCGCCCACCACGTGATCGGCGCGTTCAACTCGGGCGCGGTCGGCGAGCTCGTCGGATCGTCCGAGCTGCCCGTCGGCGTGCGCGACCTGGAGGCGCAGCAGGTCGCCGACCTCGCCCTGGTCGCCGGCAACGCCAGCCTGGCGCGGCACCTCGACGGCACCGCCATCGACGCGGGCGGCCTCGTGCCCGACGTCGTCGACACCAACACCTGGGTGCAGAGCATCGAGCAGATCTCCCCGGTGGAGCTCCTCGAGACGCAGCTGTGCAACTACACGGCGCCGTTCATCCTGATCAGCAAGTTGCGGCCGGTGATGGCCGAGGCGGCGAAGAAGGCGGCCAGCGGCCGGGCCTACGTCGTGAACGTGTCGGCGATGGAGGGCGTCTTCAGCCGCGGCTACAAGGGCGCCGGCCACCCGAACACCAACGCCGCGAAGGCCGCGATGAACATGGTGACGCGGACCAGCGGCCAGGAGATGTTCGAGACCGACGGCATCCTCATGACCTCGGTGGACACCGGCTGGATCACCGACGAGCGCCCGCACTACGACAAGCTGCGCCTCGCCGAGGCCGGTTTCCACGCCCCGCTGGACCTCGTCGACGGCGCGGCCCGGGTGTACGACCCGGTCGTGCGCGGCGAGGCGGGCGAGGACCTGTACGGCTGCTTCCTGAAGGACTACGCCCCCGCCAACTGGTAGTCGACGCCCAGGGGGTGTCCGGACACCCCCTACCGCGTGTCCCGCGGTCCTGACAAGAGCGCCCCACCGGCCCGGTGGGGCGTTTTTTCGGCTCCGTTCACTCGATCGCATCACACTTTGGAGCCCGGTAGAGCGCAGGCGTGCTCATTTGGTTAATGTGAGGCACACGGTCGGCCACCGAGGAGACACACATTCCTCACGGCCTTCCCGGGACTGGCCTGCCACCAAGGCCGCGGTCCCGCCACCAACGGCGCCACCGCGACCGCCCGGCACCTTCCCACATTGACGCGACACAAAGGAGTGCGCGGTGACACCCGAACTGACGAAGCAGGAACCGCGGCCGGCCGAACGCAACGAGCGGCCCCGCCGCAACGGCGAGCTCGGCAGCCTCGACGTGTGGGCCCACGCGGCCCCGATCCGGCTCGCGGGTTACGAGGAGGACCTCGCCGAGCCCCACATCCTGCCCGGCATCGACTGATCCCAGTGCTTCACCCCGGGTGCCCCCGGCCGTTCGCGGTCCGGGGGCACCGGTGCGTTCAGCGGGAGGTGCCGCTCGGTTCCCGCAGGCGGATCGGCGGCAGGTACTCCCGTACCAGCGTCCGGTGCCACCAGGCCCCGGTCTCCCGGAGCTCGCGCCAGGTCGTGTACCGGTAGCGGTAGAGCCGGGCGCGGACGAGGGCCGGCGGCGCGTCCGGGAACGGATTGCGGGCGAGCAGGCGCAGGGTGTCCCGGTCGTTCTCGAGCAGCCGCTCGACGAAGGGCCCGAACCACTCGCGCGCGTACCCGGGGGAGAGCGCGGCGAACCACATCAGCCAGTCGAGCCGCAGGTGGTACGGGGCGAACTGGCGGGGCATCCGGCGCGGATCGCCCGGCTTCCCCTTGAAACCGTACTCCCGCCACACCGTGCCCGGACGCGGCACCGGCTCGTCGGTGCCCTCGACGACGATCTCGTCCCGGATCCGGCCGACGGTGCCGAAGGCGCCATAGCTGTTGACCAGGTGGTACGGGTCGTACGAGCGGTTCATCGCCTGGTGCTTGGAGAGCAGGTTGCGCGCCGGGCGGTAGCTCCGCACCAGGAGGAAGGCGGTCATCGCGACGACCACGACCACGTACCAGAGCGGCGGATCCGGCTGGGGGTGCTCGCCGACGACCGGGGAGGCGTCCACGACGGAGAGCGCGAGCACGATCGTGAGCCAGTTCAGCCAGGCGAAGTTGCCGGAGAGGACGAGCCACAGCTGGGTCGCCACCATCAGTCCGGCCGCGACCGTGGCCACCGGCTGCGGGGTGAAGATCAGGAACGGGACGAACAGCTGGACGACATGGTTGGCGGCCACCTCGACCCGGTGCAGCGGGCGGGGCAGGTGGTGGAAGAACCAGCTCAGCGGGCCGGGCATCGGCTGGGTCTCGTGGTGGTGGTAGAGGCAGGTCAGGTTCCGCCAGCAGGGATCGCCGCGGATCTTGATGAGCCCGGCGCCGAACTCGACCCGGAAGAGCAGCCAGCGCAACAGGAACAGGACGAGGACGGGCGGGCCGGTGTCGTCGTTGCCGAGGAGGACGGCGAGCATCCCGGTCTCCAGGAGCAGCGACTCCCAGCCGAAGGAGTACCAGGTCTGGCCCACGTTCACGATCGACAGGTACAGCCCCCACAGGACCAGCCAGAGCAGCATCGAGACCGGCAGCGGCACGGCGTCCCCGGCGCCCGCGACGAGCGCGAGCGCGAGGGCGGCGCCGGACCGGCTGACGGTGGCGAAGAGGCGGTCGGAGTAGCGCCAGTGGAAGAGCGAGGGGGTGTGGCGCGGGCTGGTCCGGCGCACGTACTCCGGTACGGGGAGCATGCCGCGCTCGCCGATCAGCGCCCGGAACTGGAGGGCTGCCGACAGGAACGCCACGCAGTACAGCCCGGCGAGGCCCCGCTGGAAGACGATCCGGCTCAGCCACAGGTCGGGTGCGGTGAACCACTCCATCGCTACCAGTATCGGCCCGGGATCAGGTCCTGACGAGACGCGCGAGGGTCCGGCCGAGGCGGCGGGCGTACGCGTGCTGGAGCCGTGGGACCACGGGCCCGGCGAGCCGGGTGTACCAGGTGGCGGGCCGGCTGAAGGCGGTGACCGTGAAGCGGACCGCGCCGTCGGGCTCCAGCGTGACGACGAAGGACTCCTCGCCGCACTCCGCGTGCCCGGTCAGGGTGCCGTAGGCGAAGCCGGTGCGGTCCTCCTCGTACGCCGTCCAGATCACCGAGCAGGGGACGCCGAACCGGAGCGGGCCGGCGCCGAGCGACACCTCGAGGCGGACGCCGGGCTCGGCCCGGTCGGCGTCGGCGTGGACGCCCGCCCCGGACGCGCGGTGCATCCGCCAGGTGGTGACGGCCGCCCCGGCGGCCTCGAAGGCGGCCCTGCCGTGGCCGACGACCGCGCTGTGCCGCAGGTGGTGGTAGCCCTCCGGGAGGGCTTCGGGGGTGCGGGTGACGCCGACCTCGGGGTAGGTGAGGCCCGGTCGGCGGCGGGCGGGCCGGGAGAGGCTGTTCAGCAGACTGGTCATGCCGGGAGCTCCGTTCGCGGGCGGGGGGTCGGGAGGGTCGGTATCGTGCGGTCGGTCCGCAGGCGGCGCCGGGCGAGGAGCGCGCAGACGGCGAAGCCGAGGGCGTTGCCCAGGCCGTGCGTGGCGGCCGTCCAGGTCAGGGAGAGGTGCGGGAGGCCGGTCGCCTCGCCGAGCGCCCAGCTGAGCGCGAGCAGCATGGTGACGGCGAGGACCAGGGCCGAGACGGCGAGGAGGCCCCGGGTGAACCGGTCGGCGGCGAGCTCGCGGCGCTCGCGCAGGGTCAGCACGGAGACCGCGGCCATGCCGGCCGTCAGGACGACGGCCCCCGCGAGTTCGGCCCAGTCGTCGACGAAGTAGCCGAGCAGGACGAGCAGGGTGCCGGCGGGGACGCTGAGCGCGGCCACGCGGGCGGCGGGACCGTCGGAGGTACGGCTGACGAGCCCGGCGACCAGGGCCGCGGCGAAGCCGGCGAAGTGGAAGTGCGGGACGGTCAGCGCGAGGAGGTCCAGGTCGAAGCCGAACAGCGGGTACGAGGCCCGCTCGGCGACGAGCGCCAGGCCGGCGACGGAGGGCGCCACGAGGGCCGAGAGGACGGCGATCTCGCTCGGCCGGAGCGAGCGGGTCAGCATCAGCCGGGCGGGGGCCTGGAGCGCGAGCGCCAAGGTGGCGAGGGCGTAGACGGCGGCGAGGGCGGTGGAGAGTCCGGACCGTGGCAGCCAGAGTGCCACGGCTCCCGGGACGGCGAGCAGGGGCCAGGCGCGCCGGAGCGGGTCCCAGGCGGGTGGCCGGGGGCCGTCGAGGAGCGCGAGCCCCGTCGGTACGACCCAGAACATGCCGATCATCACGACCGAACTCACCAGGACCGACAGCGCGGTCATACGCCAGCACCCCCCACTTGAACACGTTCAACCGGCGAGTCGAGCGTAGAGCCTTTCTTGAACGTGTTCAAGTCTCCGGTCGACGGACCCGGTCGGCTGCGCTCCGCTTGCGGGCCGGTACGCACTGCGACAGACATGAGGGACTGGCCGCAAACCGGGCGCCGGTCCCGGGGAGAGAAAGTCGGGAGAACCAGGTGCGCTCATCCCCCCGCCGGACGCGGCGAACCGGTCTCGCCGCCGCGCCGCTCGTCTCCGCCCTGCTGCTCACGGGCTGCTCCTCCGTGTGGGAGGGCGCCGCCGGCGAACCCGCCGCGGCCCCCGTCCAGGAGGACGTCTTCCTCCAGCCCCTCGGCGCCCACGGCCCCGACCCCTTCACCGAATCCACCGTCCGGAACACCGCACCGCCCGCCGCCCCGAACCGGCAGCCGGAAGAGGGCGCCCAGCAGGTCCGGGAGGTCACCGGCTCCACACCCGGCCTCTACGGCGGCACGCGCGCGGTCGGCAGCTGCGACGTCGAACGGCAGGTTGCCCTCCTGGCCGCGGACCGGACCAAGACGCACGCCTTCGCCGAAGCCGCCGGCATCCCCGAGTCCCATGTCACCGACTGGCTCCGCGGGCTCACCCCGGTCGCCCTGCGCGCCGACACCCGTGTCACGAACCACGGCTACCGCGAGGGCAAACCGCGCGCCTTCCAGGCCGTCCTGCAGACCGGTACGTCGGTCCTCGTCGACCAGTACGGCGCCCCGCGCGTCCGCTGCGCCTGCGGCAACCCCCTCCGCACACCCGCCGCCGACCGGAGCGGCATCCACCAGGGCGAGGCCTGGGACGGCTTCGACCCCGACCGCGTGATCACCGTCCGCCCCACCAGCTCCGTCGTCACCAGCCTGGTCATCGTGAACACCACCGACCACACCTGGATCGAGCGGCAGACCGGCAGCGACGGGGCCGAGGACCGGAAGCCCGACGTGGAGCCGGCCTGCGACCCCGACACCTGCGCCCTCGCCGGCACCGGCACGCCCGACCCGAACACCCCCGGCCGCCCCACCTCCCCGGACCCCGACTCCCCGGCGCCCGTGCCGCCCCCGCCCGGCTCCACGGACCCCCTCCGGCCCGCCCCCACCGTTCCGCACCAGGACGTCCCCGACCCGTCGGGGACCGGCGGCACGAGCACCGATCCGACGGCCCCGACCGCCCCCGATCCGTCCACGGACCCGTACCCCGACCCGTACACCGAGCCCGTACCCGACCCGTTCGGGGAACTCCCCACCGTCCCCGACGGCGAACTGCCGCCCGACGAGCTCTTCCCGGCCGGCGCGGTGCCCGACCAGCCGGAGACCTTCCAAGGGTGAAACGGATCTTCCTGGTGCGGCGGGGCGGGGCTGCGCCTAGCGTGGCCCCATGAATGCGGGCAGCGGGGGCGGGGAGGCGATCGCGCGGCTCGGCCGTGCGCCGGAGGAGCAGGGGACCGGCACGCGGATCCTGGCCGACTACGGCGCCGCCTTCCGGATGGGCGGCTTCGACTGGGACCTGCTCAACGGCACCATGACCATGGACGCCGCCGCCCTCGACGTCTTCGACATGGACCCCGACGAGTACGACGGCCGACCCGAGAGCCTCGGCCCGCGCGTGCTGCCGGACGAGGGCCGCCGGCTCGACACCCTGGTGGCCCAGGCGCTCAAGGACGGCAGCGAGCAGTACGGCGCGTACTTCCGCATCCGGCGCCGCGACGGCAGCCACCAGTGGACGCACACCCAGGGTCTCGTCCACCGCGACGACACCGGCCGGCCCGTCCGCATCATCGGCATCCTGCGCGACGCCACCCACGAACTCACCGAGTCCGCCGCCCGGCTCGGCCTCGACGAAGGGCGCAGACAGCGCGCCGGGGTCGTCGAGGGCACCACCGCCGCCCTCGCCTACGCCCGGACCGTGCAGGACGTCATCGACCTGCTCAACGACTCGCACGCGCTCGAACACTTCGGCGCCGCCAGTCTCGTCATGGGGCTCCTCGAAGCCGGGCGCATCCATCTCGTCGCCGAGGGGCCCGACGGCGCCTTCGTACCGGGCACGCGGTTCACCCGGGTGGACGAGCCGTACCCGATGAGCGAGGTCATCCGGACCCTGCGCCCCCGGTTCATCGACTCGGCCCGGGACTTCGCCGACTCCTTCCCGGTGCTCTGGCCGCACATCAGCGGGCTCGGCATCACCGCCGCCGCCTATCTGCCGCTCATCGCCCAGGCCCGGCCCATCGGCGCGCTCGGCCTGCTCTACAGCGACAGGACCGGCTTCAGCGAGGACGAGCGGACCCTGCTCGTCGCCCTCGGCAGCAGCATCGCCCAGAGCCTCCAGCGGGCCATGCTCTACGAGCAGGAGCACGACCTCGCCGAAGGGCTCCAGCAGGCGATGCTGCCGCGCCGGATCCCCGAGGTGCCCGGCGCCCAGACGGCCGTCCGCTACCGCTCGGCCCGCCTCGGCCGGGACATCGGCGGCGACTGGTACGACGTCATCGCCCTGCCCGGCGGCCGGGTCGGCTGCGTCATCGGCGACGTGCAGGGCCACGACACCCACGCGGCGGCCGTCATGGGCCAGCTGCGGATCGTGCTCCGCGCCTACGCCGCCGAGGGCCACCCCCCGGCGACGGTCATGGCCCGGGCCTCCGTCTTCCTCCATGAACTCGACACCGAACGCTTCGCCACCTGCACCTACGCGGAGGTCGACCTCGGCACCGGGGTCGTCCAGGTGGTGCGCGCCGGCCATGTCGACCCGCTGATCCGGGAAGTCGACGGCCGCTGCCGCAGACTCCCGGTGGAAGGCGGCCTCCCGCTCGGGCTCTCCGCGGAGTTCGGCCGCCTCGACTACCCGGTGACCACCCTGGAGCTGGACCCCGGCCAGACGCTGATGCTCTACACCGACGGACTCGTGGAGAAACCCGGCGCCGACCTCGACGAGGGCCTCCAGTGGCTCTCCTCGCTCGTCCGGCGCGGCCCCGCCGACCTCCAGCACCTCGCCGACCACCTGTGCGACGTCGTCGCCGAGCGGGGCGGCGAGGACGACGTCGCGATCCTGCTGCTGCGCCGCCACGGCACGTACCACCCGCAGGGCACCGGGCGCTTCCAGCAGCACGTCGCCCAGAACGACCCGGAGGCGCTGAGCTCCGCCCGGCACATGATCCGGGCCGCCGTCCGGGCCTGGGGGGCGGGGGAGCGCGCCGACGAGATCGAACTGGTCGCCGACGAGCTGATGACCAACGCCCTGATGCACACGGACGGCGGCGCGATCGTGACCCTGCGGATCCTCACCGGGCCCCCGAGGCGGCTTCGGGTGGAGGTGGAGGACCGGTCCAGCGCCCTGCCCCGGCGCCGCGAGGCCGGGGACGCCGGAGTGTCGGGACGCGGGCTGCTCCTGGTCGACCGGCTCTCCGACGCGTGGGGCGTGGAGTCACGGGGCGGCGGCAAGTGCGTGTGGTGCGAGTTCACCGTGGAGCGCTGAACTTGTTAACTGAGCGTGAACTGATCGTACTTGACCGTAACTGACGGTACGCGATTGACTTCGGCCATCGGTCTCACCGCGCAGGACAACCCACCGGTCTCACCGCGCAGGACAAGAGGACAACGTGAGCAGCGAGCTACTGGCACCCCTGGACCTGGCCTTCTGGCACCTCGAATCCACCGAACACCCCCTGCACCTCGGAGCCCTCGCCCACTTCGGCCCACCGCCCACCACCGCCGGGAACGAACCGGCCGACATCCTCGGACTCCTCGCCCGCCGCGCCGCGGCCGTGCCCCGCCTCCGGATGCGCGTCCGCGACGTCCTGTTCCCCGTCGGCGGCGCCGCCTGGAGCGCCGACCCCGACTTCGACGTACGCCGGCACGTCCACGAGATCACCGTCCCCGGCACCGACTTCCCTGCCGAGACCGCCCGGCTCGCCGCCGAACTCATGGAACGCCCCGTCGCCCGAGGCCTCCCGCCCTGGGAGATGTACCTGCTCAGCGGCGCCCCCGACGGCTCCTTCGCCGTCCTCGTCAAACTCCACCACGCCCTCGCCGACGGCATGCGGGCCGTCGCCATCGGGGCCGGGATCTTCGACGAGATCGCCGCGGGACGACGCCCGTCGGGCCGCGCCCGGCCCGTCCCCCCGCGCTCCTGGCTCCCCGGCCCCGGCCGCCTCCTCGGCATCGCCCGCGACCGCCTCGGCGACCTCGGCCGGGCCGTCGAGGTCGGCGCCTCGGTCGTCGGCTCCTCCGTCGCCCGCGCGGGCCACCTCGACCCGCGCCCCACCACCCCGCTCGCCGCCGACTCCAGCGGCACCCGCCGGATCGCCACCGCCACCCTGCCCCTCGACCGCGTCCACCGGATCCGGCGCACCACCGGCGGCACCGCCAACGACGTCCTCCTCGCACTCGTCGCCGGCGCCCTGCGCCGCTGGTTCGACGGCCGCGACCTGCCCGTACCCGGCGCCGACCCCCGGGCCCTCGTCCCCGTCTCCCGCCGCCGCCCCGGCGGCCCGGCCGGACCCGGCAACAGCCTCTCCGGCTACCTCCTCGACCTGCCGGTCACCGAACCCGACCCGGCCGCCCGGCTCGCCGCCGTACGGGCCGCCATGGACCGCAACAAGGCCGCCGGACCCTTCCGGGGAGCGGGCGCCGTCGCCCTCCTCGCCGACCAACTGCACCCGCTCGCCCACCGCTTCGGCGCCCCCCTCGCCGCCGGAGCGGCCCGGCTCCTCTTCGACCTCCTGGTCACCCAGGTGCCGCTGCCACGCTCCGCGCTCTCCCTCGGCGGCGCACCGCTGCGCGCGCTCTTCCCCATGGCCCCGCTCGCCCGGGGCCAGGCCCTCGCCATCGCCATGTCCCCCTACGGCGGCCGGGTCCACATCGGCCTCGTCGCCGACGGGGCGGCCGTCCCCGACCTCGCCGCGCTCGCGGCCGCGCTCACCGCCGAACTCGACCTGCTCGACCCGCCGGACGCTACGGCGCGCACGTAGCGCCGGGGCGGACCTTCGTCAGCGAGACCAGGTACGCCTCGACCTTCTCGTCGACGCAGGTGTCACGGCCGTACCCGGTGTGGCCGGGTGCCCGGAAGGTCAGCAGCATGCCGCCGGGGAACTGGCGCGCCAGGCTCACCGCCTCCTCGTACGGTGTCGCCGGATCGCCCTCCGTGCCCACGACGAGGACCGGCGGAACGCCCGCCGCCCGCACCCGGTGCGGGCGCTGGGTGCCGGCCGGCCAGTCCTTGCAGACCAACTCGCCCGTCACACCCGACGTGCCGTACACCCCCGCGGCCTTGTCGGCGGGGGCCAGTGCGTCCCAGTAGGCCTGGGCGTCGCGCGGGTGGGGGACGTCGAGGCAGTTGACCGCGACGAGGGCCGCCTCGCTGTTGTCCTCGGGAACGTCGTTCGCGGGGGCTTCGGGGGCTTCTGTGGCTTCGGGGGAGCCTTCCTCGGAGTCGGAGTCGGAGTCGGAGTCGGAGTCGGAGTCGGAGTCGGAGTCGGCATCGGCATCGGCATCGGAGTCGGCGTCGGAGCCGGACTCCGTGGTCCCCTCGGCATCGGCGTCCGGTTGCTCCTCCTCGCCCGCCGCCAGGGCCGCCAGCTTCGTTCCGTCCCCGTCCCGCGCCGCGCGCAGCGCCTCTGACAGGCCCTCCCACTGCGCCTCCGGCGTGTACATGGAGAGGCTGAGCGCCTCGACCAGGCCCGCCGTGTCGAGCCCCTCCTCGGAGCCGTCGACCGTCAGCGGTTCACGCCGCGTCCATGCGAAGAGCCGGTCGATCAGGGCACGTATCTCCTCGGGCGACGCGCCGGGGCAGCCGTCGCCCACCACCTCGGCGCAGGAGTCGGCGTACTCCTCGACCGCGTCCCGGAACCCCGTCGACTGGCCCAGCGCGCGCTGCCGCCAGTCCAGGGACGGGTCGACCGCGCCGTCCAGGACCATCGCGCGGACGCGGCGCGGGAACTGCTCGGCGTACGAGGTGCCCAGGCTCGTGCCGTACGACCAGCCGACGTACGTCAGCCTGCGCTCGCCGAGGGCGGCCCTCAGCACGTCCAGGTCCCGCGCCGCGTCCTCCGTCCCCACGTGCGGCAGCAGCGGGCCGCTGGCCTTCCGGCAGGCGGCGGCCTGCGCCCGGGCACTCGCGAGGGCCTCGGCGCGCTCGGCGTCCGTACGGGGGTGGAGCGCCGTCCCGCCCTCGGCCTCGCCCTCGGTGTCGGTCCCGTCCGCGGTGCGGCAGGTCAGGGCCGGCTTGCTCCCGCCGACACCGCGGGGGTCGAAGGAGACGACGTCGAACCGCTCGCGCACGCCCCGGCCGATCTCGTCGGCGACGCCGTCCCGGACGAGCTTCGCGCCGGGCTCGCCCGGGCCGCCGGGGTTGAGGACGAGCGAGCCGACCCGCTTCCCGGGGAGCGCGGTGGCCGCCTTCGCCACCGGCAGCACGAAGGTCTTGCCGTCAGCGGGACGGGAGTAGTCCCTGGGCACCGTGAGCGTCGCGCACCGGACGTCGCCGCAGGGCCGCCAGGTGAGCTTCTGGCCGTAGAAGCGCGCCAGGTCGGGACGGGCCGCCGGGTCGGCGACGGCCGGGGGCCGCGCCCGGTTCCCGTCCTGGCCGGGTCCGGCCGTGCAGGCGGCCAGGGAGGTGGTGCCGAGGACGGCGAGGGCGAGGACGAGGGCCCGGCGGCGGGCGGTGGAGCGGAACACGGAAACTCCCCTGAGTGGTCGGTCCGGGGAAGGATCACGCAACGATGCTGAGGATTTGCTGAGGACGGTCCGTCGCGGACGGGGCCCCGGTCAGTCCGAGGTCGGCAGCCGCAGCACGAACCGCGCCCCGCCGGCCGCCGACCGCCCCGCCGTGAGGGTGCCGCCGTGCGCGTGGGCCACCCAGGCGGCGATGGACAGACCGAGGCCGGTGGAGCCCGCTCCGCTGCGGAACCGCTCGAACAGGGCGCCCGCCACCTCCGGAGGCAGGCCGGGTCCCGCGTCCTCGACCGTCAGCGTGCCGTCCCCGCCCACCGTGAGCAGCACGTCCGCCGGAACACCCGGCGCGTGGCCGTGCGCCAGCGCGTTGTCCAGCAGATTGCCGACGGCCCGGCGTACGAGATCGGGGTCGGCGACCACGACCGCCTCCTCGGCCTCGACCCGGACGCGGTGGCCCTCACCGGCGGACTCGTGCACCACGGCCTCCACCAGCTGGTCCAGACGCAGCGGCTGACGCGTCACCGCGGCCGTACCGGACATCAGTCGGGCCCGGGTGAGCAGCCCGTCGACGAGCCGGCCCATCCCCTCCGCGAGCCGCAGTGTGCGCCGGTGCACGTCCGCGCTGTCCGTCTCGCCGCGCAGCGCCGTCTCGGCGAGCGTCCGGAGCGAGGCGGCCGGGGTCCGCAGATCGTGCGCGGCATCCGCGAGGAAGGCCTCCTGCCGGTCGAGCGCCGCGAGCGCGGGCCGGACCGCGCGTCCCGACAGGACGTGGCCGACCGCGGCCGACAGCAGGACGAGCACCGCGCAGCCGCCCGCCGCCAGCCACACGAGCCGCCGGTGCTCGTCCCGCGGGGCGGTCGCGTCGGCCACCGTCACGAGCGCGCCCTGGGGCGCGGCGCCCTCGGCGGCCTCCGGCGCGTAGAAGGGCTGCGCGAACACACGGACCGGGCCGCCGCCCGTCGTACGCCCGTCGAAGGCCCGTACGCCGTCGGCCCGCACCGCCGCACGGCCCGCGTCCAGGACCACGTCCCGGCTCACGCTCAGGCACGGCCTCGCCGGCGCGTGCTCGACCGTCAGCGCGTCCGGGTCGTCCGCGTCCACGAGGAGCACGGTCAGCGGCGGGCAGGCGGTGTCCACCGAGTCCGCCAGGACGTCCAGGACGAGCCGGCCGTCCTCGTCGGTCTCCAGGAGCCCGAGGGCCCAGCTGGTGTCCGCGTCCATCGTGTGGTCGAGCTGCTCCCGCCAGCGGCCGCTGTCGCTGCGCACGGCGAGCGAGGCCATCGCGATCAGCCCCACGGCGCTGGTCAGCGCGAACAGCAGACTGATCCGCCGGCGCAGCCGCAGCACCCGGGCCGTCGGAGTGAGCGGCCGCGACCGGCCGGGCGGCCGGATCCGCGACAGCCCGGGGCGCGCGGGCCTCACCGCGTGCCGTGCGACGGCGGCGGCGCGAGCCGGTAGCCGATCCCGCGCACGGTGTGGATCGGGGAGGGCTCACCGAGCTTGCGGCGGAGCTGGGAGACGAGGACCTCCAGGACGTTCGACTGCGGTTCGGCCATCTCGTCCCAGCAGCTCTCGATCAGCTCGCCGCGGGAGACCGCCTGGTCGGAGCGGGCCGCGAGGACCTCGAGGACCGCGAACTCCCGGCTCGTGAGCGTGAGCAGCACCCCGGCGCGGCGCACGTGCCGGCGGGCGGTGTCGATCTCCAGATCGCCGACGCGGTGCACCGGCGGCCGTACGACCGCCGACCGGCGGCACAGGCTGCGCACCCGGGCGACCAGCTCGGGCACGGCGAACGGCTTGACGAGGTAGTCGTCCCCGCCGCTCGCGAAGCCCTCCACCCGGTCCGCCACCGTGTCCCGCGCGGTCAGGAAGAGCACCGGCACGTGCCGCCCGGAGCGCCGCAACCCGTCGACATAGGCGGCGGCGTCCCCGGACGGCAGCATCCGGTCGAATACCGCGCAGTCGTACGCCGTGACGAACAGGGCCTCGTCGGCCCGCGGCAGATCGGCGGCCTCGTCGACGGCGAGCCCGGCGGCGCGCAGAGCGGCGGCCACCCCGAACCGGAGATCTTCGTCGTCCTCGACGAGCAGTACACGCACGTCGCAACCCTAAACTCCGTCCGCCGCGCGCCCCGATCCCCGGTGCGGCAGGGTGGAGCCATGCCCGAACTCCCCGAGGTGGAAGCGCTCCGCGCGTTCCTCGACACGCACCTGGTGGGCAAGGAGATCGCCCGCGTCCTGCCCGTCGCGATCAGCGTCCTCAAGACGTACGACCCGCCCCTGAGCGCCGTCGAGGGCGCCGAGTTCACCGCCGTCGGCCGGCACGGGAAGTTCCTCGACCTCACCACCAGCGGCGCCGCGGGCGAACTCCACCTCCTGATCCACCTGGCCCGCGCGGGCTGGCTCCGCTGGCAGGACCCGCTGCCCTCGGGACCGCCGAAACCCGGCAGGGGCCCGCTGGCGCTGCGCACCGCCCTCACCGGCGGCGACGGCTTCGACCTCACCGAGGCCGGCACCACCAAACGCCTCGCCGTCCACCTGGTCCACGACCCCCAGGACGTGCCGGGCGTCGCCCGCCTCGGCCCCGACCCGCTCGCCGAGGACTTCGGCCCCGAGGAGTTCGCCGCCCTGCTCGCCGGGGAACGGCGCCAGATCAAGGGAGCCCTGCGCGACCAGAGCCTCATCGCCGGCATCGGCAACGCCTACAGCGACGAGATCCTGCACGCCGCGAAGACGTCCCCGTTCAAACCCACCCAGAACCTCACCCCGGAGGAGACCACCGCCCTCTGGACCGCGATGCGCACCACCCTCCGCGAGGCCGTCGAACGCTCCCACGGCCTCGCCGCCGGCAAGCTCAAGGCCGAGAAGAAGAGCGGCCTGCGCGTCCACGGCCGCGCCGGCGAACCCTGCCCGGTCTGCGGCGACACCATCCGCGAGGTCTCCTTCAGCGACTCCTCCCTCCAGTACTGCCCCACCTGCCAGACCGGAGGGAAGGTCCTCGCCGACCGCCGCCTGTCGAAACTCCTCAAATAGACTCCCGCACGCCTCACATAGACTCCCGCGCATGCTGCGCGTACTGGCCGTCGACGACGAGGAGCCCGCCCTCGGGGAACTGCTCTACCTGCTGCGCGCCGACGCCCGTGTGCGCACCGCCGAAGGCGCGGGCGACGCGACCGCGGCCCTGCGCAGAATCGGGCGCGCCCTGGAGTCGGGCCCCGACGGCGACGACGGCATCGACGTCGTCTTCCTCGACATCCACATGCCCGGACTGACCGGCCTCGACGTCGCCCGGCTGCTCGCCGGCTTCGCCCGGCCCCCGCACGTCGTGTTCGTCACCGCCCACGAGGGCTTCGCGCTCCAGGCCTTCGACCTGAAGGCGGTCGACTACGTCCTCAAACCGGTCCGCCGCGAGCGGCTCGCCGAGGCCGTGCGCCGCGTCCACGAGCTCGTCCACGCCGGCGCCGCGCCCACCGCCCCGGCGGCCCCCGAGCAGATCCCCGTCGAACTCGGCGGCGTGACCCGCTTCGTCCCCGTCGACGAGATCGCGTACGTCGAGGCCCACGGCGACTACGCCCGCCTCCACACCGACCAGGGCAGCCACCTCGTCCGCATCCCGATCTCCACCCTGGAGGAGCGGTGGGCCGCCCGGGGCTTCGTCCGCATCCACCGCAGCCATCTCGTCGCCCTCGGCCGCATCGACGAACTCCGGCTCGACGCCGGCGCCACCTCGGTGCGGATCGGCGACACCGACCTGGCCGTCAGCCGCCGCCACGCCCGCCACCTGCGGGACCTCCTGATGCGCCGGGCCGGCGGCTGAGCGCCGTACCCCTACCGGCGCCGCACCCCCTCCGCATACACTCCGCCCCAGCAGCCCGTCAGAGAGCGGACACCGATGCCGGAGCACCACCCCCCGCGCAGGCCCCGGCGCGAGACCGTCACCTACGCCTCCGCCCACGGCCCGGGAGCCGTGCCCGCCCCCGCCGGGCGGCGCCCCGCCCATCCGCCGGCCCGCTCCGAGATCGACGAGCAGACCACCCTCGGGCACACCTACGTCCGCTCCCTGATGCGCAGTCAGCTCCGGGCCGCGCTCACCGCCCTCGGCGCCCTGGCGCTTCTCGTCGGCTCGCTGCCGCTGCTGCTCGCACTGCCCGCGCCCGAGGCGCTCGTCTGGGCCGCCCTCGGATTCGGCGTGTACCCGGTCGTCTGGGCCATCGCCCACTGGTACGTCCGCCGGGCCGAGCGGAACGAGCGCGACTTCACCGGCCTCGTCGAACGGTGAAGTGCCGCGCGTGAACCAGACCTACGCCGTCGCGGCCGTCACCGCCGTCGTCCTCGCCACCGTCCTCATCGGCGCCCTCGGCCTGCGGATCTCCCGCACCACCTCCGACTTCTACGTCGCCTCGCGGACCGTCGGACCGGGCCTCAACGCCGCCGCCATCAGCGGCGAGTACCTCTCCGCCGCCTCCTTCCTCGGCATCGCCGGACTCGTCCTCGTCCAGGGCCCCGCGATGCTCTGGTACCCGGTCGGCTACACCGCCGGATACCTCGTCCTGCTCGTCCTCGTCGCCGCCCCGCTGCGCCGCTCGGGCGCGTACACCCTCTCCGACTTCGCCGAGGCCCGCCTCGAATCCCCGCAGGCCCGCCGGCTCGCCAGCCTCTTCGTCGTCGGCATCGGCTGGCTGTACCTGCTGCCGCAGCTCCAGGGCGCCGGGCTCACCCTGGAGATCCTCACCGGCGCCCCCGACTGGGTCGGCGGGCTGCTCGTCGCCCTCGTCGTCACCGGCACGGTCGCCGCGGGCGGCATGCGCAGCATCACCTTCGTCCAGGCCTTCCAGTACTGGCTGAAACTCACGGCCCTGCTCGTCCCCGCCCTCTTCCTGCTCGCCGCCTGGTACGGGGACGGGGCGCCCCGGGCCCGTTTCGACGCCCCCGCCGTGCTGCGCGGCCACACCGTCGTCAAGGTCGCCGACACGGTACGGATCGGGCTCGACGCCCCGCTCACGGTCACCGTCTCCGGCAGCGTCGACTCCGTCGCGTACACCGAACGGGCCGTCACCCTCGCCCCCGGCACGCATCACGTCCTGGCCGGCACCACGCTGTCCTTCGCCCCCGGCTCGGCGCTTCCCGAGCGGGCCGCCCGAGGCTCCGACCCCCTCGGCTGGTCCCAGCCGCTCGCCGGGGGACGCGACGGGCACCAGCTGTACGCCACGTACGGACTGATCCTCGCGACCTTCCTCGGCACCATGGGCCTGCCGCACGTCGCCGTCCGCTTCTACACCAGCCCGCACGGCCGCGCCGCCCGCCGCACGACCCTCGTCGTCCTCGGACTCGTCGGCGCCTTCTACCTGCTGCCGCCCCTGTACGGAGCCCTCGGCCGGATCTACGCCCCCGAACTCGCCCTCACCGGTTCCGCCGACGCCGCCGTCCTCGTCCTGCCCGACCGGATCCTCGGCGGTCTCCCCGGCGACCTCCTCGGGGCGCTCCTCGCGGCCGGCGCCTTCGCCGCCTTCCTCTCCACGGCCTCCGGGCTGACCATGTCGGTCGCCGGAGTCCTCACCCAGGACGTCCTGCCCTCCCGCGGCGTACGGCACTTCCGTCTCGCGACGCTGCTGGCCACCGCCGTCCCGCTCGCCGTCGGCGTGGTCGCCTCCAAGGTCCCGGTCGCCGACGCCGTCGGCCTCGCCTTCGCCGTCTCCGCCTCCTCCTTCTGCCCGCTCCTCGTCCTCGGGATCTGGTGGCGGCGGCTCACCCCGCCGGGCGCCATGGCCGGGCTCCTGCTCGGCGGCGGCTCCGCCCTCGCGGCCGTCATGGCGACCCGGGCCGGACTCGCCCCCGAGGGCTGGCCGCACACCCTGATGGCCTGGCCGGCCGTCTGGTCGGTCCCCCTGGGCTTCCTGACGATGGTGCTCGTCTCGCTCGCCACCCCCCGCCGGATCCCACCCGGCACCCCCGCCATCCTCGCCCGGCTCCACCTCCCGGAGGAGATCACCGGCACCGTCCCGACCCAGGAGACCCGACGATGACCGTCCGCGAGGCCCGACGATGAGCGGCATCGCCCTCGCCGCCGCGGCTGCCGCCGGAGCCGTGCTGCTCGCCGCGGGCTTCGTCCTCGGCCGGTTCGCCGCCCGGCGCGGCGGACCCACCGCCGACCCCGACCTCGGGACACCCGTCGAACGGGCCACCTTCCACACCCTGCACACCGCCTCGCTCGCCGCGCCCCCGCTGCGCGCCGGACTCACCGAGGAGACCGCGCGCAGGGCGGCCCGCACGCTCCGCTCGCTGCTCGGCACCGAGGCGCTCTGCCTCACCGACCGGGGCGCGGTCCTCACCTGGGACGGACCCGGCGAGGACCACCACCGGGCGCACGTCCCCGAACAGGCCGCCGAGACCCTGGCGACCGGCCGCAGCCGCTCCGCTCCCAGCGGCTGCGACGACCCGGCGTGCCCGCTGCGCTGGGCGGTGATCGCCCCGCTCACCGGGGAGGACGGGGTCCTCGGCGCGCTCGTCGCCTACGGCTCGCGGGAGTCGGCCGTCCTCGTGCGGGCCGCGACCGAGGTGGCCCGCTGGGTCTCGGTCCAGCTGGAGCTGGCCGAACTGGACCGTTCGCGCACCCGGATCGTGGAGGCCGAGATACGCGCCCTGCGCGCCCAGATCTCCCCGCACTTCATCTTCAACTCCCTCGCCGCCATCGCCTCGTTCGTCCGCACGGACCCCGAGCGGGCCAGGGATCTGCTCCTGGAGTTCGCCGACTTCACCCGCTACTCCTTCCGCAAGCACGGCGAGTTCGCCCAGCTCGCCGACGAACTGCGCTCCATCGAGCAGTACTTGGCGCTGGCCGGGGCGCGCTTCGGCGACCGGCTGAAGGTGACCCTGCAGATCGCTCCCGAGGTGCTGCCGGTGACCCTGCCGTTCCTCTGCCTCCAGCCGCTCGTGGAGAACGCCGTCAAGCACGGCCTCCAGGACCGCGAGCGGGGCTGCCGGGTCACGATCGCCGCCCGGGACGCGGGCGCCGAGGCGGTGGTGACCGTCGAGGACGACGGCATCGGCATGGACCCGGAGCGGCTGCGCGCGGTCCTGCGCGGGGAGCACCCGGCGGGCTCCGGCATCGGCCTGTCCAATGTGGACGAGCGGCTGCGCCAGGTGTACGGGGCGGAGCACGGCCTCGTCATCGAGACGGGGGTCGGCGCGGGGATGAAGGTGACCGTACGCGTGCCCAAGTACCGTCCGGGAGTGCACCCTTCGGCACCGTAGACGTCCTCAGCGCAGGTGCAGGGAGAGGTGCGCGAGCGGGAGGCCCAGCTTCCACGCGGGGAGCCAGATCTGCTCGGCCTCGTCGACCGGGCTCTGGGCGTCGGTGCGGCCGTCGAGGTCGGCGGCGCGGATCCAGGTGTCCCTGAGCCGGCTCCACGCGGTCCGCGCGAGCGCCAGGTCGGGTCCCGCGTCGCCGCTCGCCCGCCGCGCGGCGAGCCGTTCCTCGACCCAGGGCGGCCAGGGCCGGTCGTACGCGGTGTGCCGCAGCCACTCGTCGACCCGGCAGGCGGCCCACGCGCCGGCCGGTCCGCCCGGTTCCTCGGCGAGGTGGACGGTGAGGGCCAGGGCCTGGAGGCCGGCCCGGTACTCCAGCGAGCCGGGGGCCACGAGCGCGGCGGCCCGCAGCACCTCGTCGGCCAGGTACTCGGCGCACAGCCAGGCCATCGGGACGGCGAGGCCGCCGCCGCTGGTGCCGCCGGCGCCGTTCGTGCTCTCGGGCAGCAACGCTCCCACCTTCTCCCGGACGTGGAGGGCCCCGGACGTCAGGGGCCCGGGGGAGAGCCTCCTCCGTGAAGGGCCCCCGCGGGTCCCGCTTTGCTCAACTCGCCCGTGTGGTTTCGGATACGTTTCCCGGCCGGATCGGTACGGGTGAGGTTCCTGGTGCCAGGCGGGTCGAGGGGGACGCGAGGGGTGCCGGGGGAGAGGCCGGGAGGGGTGGGGGAGAGACCGGGAAGGGTGGGGCGAGGCCGGACGGCCAGGGCCTGTCCGGCCCCGACCCGCCGGACACCGCCTAGCCCAGGAGCGCGTAGACGGCGGTCGCGTGGGCCGCCGTCTCCTCCGAGCCCTCGGCCGTCATCGTGATGTCGGCGAAGGCCATCCGCTTCCCCGCCTTGGTGAGCCGGGCCCGCACGAGGACGTCGGCGCCGATCACCGCGCGCTGGAAGCTGATGGACTGCTGGACGGTGGTCATCGGCACGAAGCCGCCCCGGGCCGCGGCGACCGCGATCACCGTCGCGGTGTCGGCGGCGGCCATCAGGGCCTGCCCGGAGAGGCCGCCGCCCTCCCGGGCGAGCCGGTCGGACCAGGGGAGTCGGAGCACGGCCTCGTGCCCGTCGACCGAGTCGACGGATTCGACGGTCAGTCCCAGATCGAGCACCCAGGGGGCGAAGTTGTCGGCGAGGACCTGTTCGGCGGTGGTGAGTGTCAGCGTCACGGCGTCATTGTGGGGCCCCGGCGCGGACCCGGGCAACGGCCGCGCGGCGGGGCCGGTAGCCGGGCAGGGAGCGGCCCAGCTGCCGGAGCGCGTAGTGCGAGCGGGACTTGACGGTCCCGGCGGGGATGCCGAGCTCGACGGCGGCCTCGTTGACGGTGAGGCCGTGGAAGTAGAGCCGGACGAGCACCGCGCGGTGCTCGGGGCTGAGTTCCCGCACGGCCGCCCGTACGTCGAGCGCGGCCTCGGCCGAGGCGGTGGCGTCGTCAGGGTCGGGCGTCACCGCGAGGACGCCGTCGCCGATCTCGGTGGGCCGGGCGAGGCGTGAGCGGCGTGCGTCGATCGCGAGACGACGGGCCACGGTGAAGAGCCAGGGGCGCATCGAGGTGTAGGGGCCGTCGAAGGCCTCGGGGTGGAGCCAGGCCCGCACCAGGGTCTCCTGGGCGAGGTCCTCGGCCCGCTGCCGGTCCCCGTAGGTCAGGGAGAGCAGGAAGGCGAGCAGGGCGGGACCGTGGTCCCGCTGCAGTTCCTCCAGGGTCCGTTCGTCGGTCGTCGCCGTCGTCGCCGTCGTCATGCTGCCCGCCTCTCCCGCGGCTCGTCGTCCGGGGCGTATACGAGCGCATTCGGACGGTGAGCGACAGGGAACGGACATCGGTCTGCGACGAACGGTCGCACCGAGCGGCGAATGGCACGGCGAACGGTCACGCGGAGTCGATGCGTCCGTTTCAGCGGGGTTCGTCGTCCTGTGCGGCCTTGACCCTTGACTGCGGCTTTCCCAGGAGCTCAATTCATCAGAACAGATGTTCATCACATGAATCGGGCGGAGTGCCGTACATGACCTCACGCACCAGACCCGCGGGGGTGGCGGCGCTCGCCGCGCTCCTGCTCGCGGCGGCGACCGGCTGCACCGCCGGGACCGGCCCGGGCGCCGGCACCCCCACCCCGGGGGCCACGACGGGGGGCACGACCAGGGGCACGACGGGGGCCGGGCGCCCCACCGCCCCGTCCGCCGCCCCCGGCGGCGCCTCGGCGCCCGCCGGCTTCACCCTCGTCGCCTCCGGTGACGTCCTCCCGCACGACTCGATCATCCGGCGGGCCGCCGAGGACGCGGACGAGGCCGGCTACGACTTCGTCCCCATGTTCGCCGGGGCCAAGCCCCTCGTCTCCCGCGCCGACCTGGCCATCTGCCACATGGAGACCGTGTACGGAGAGAAGGGCGGGCCCTACACCGGCTACCCCGCCTTCAAGTCGCCGCCCGAGATCGCCGCCGCGCTCAAGGCCACCGGCTACGACTCCTGCTCCACCGCCTCCAACCACACCCTCGACGACGGCGCGGCGGGCCTCGGCCGCACCCTCGACGCCCTCGACAAGGCCGGCGTACGGCACGCCGGCTCCGCCCGTACGGCCGAGGAGGCGGCGCGGCCCACCCTGCTCAAGGCCGGCGGCGCCACGGTCGCCCAGCTCGCCTACACCTACGACACCAACGGCTATCCGCTGCCCGAGGGACGGCCCTGGGCCGTCAACCTGCTCGACGAGAAGAAGGTCGTCGCCGACGCGCGCGCCGCCCGCGCGGCCGGCGCCGACGTCGTCGTGGTCAGCGTCCACTGGGGCAGCGAGTGGCAGACCGAGCCCGACGAGCGGCAGCTCTCCCTCGGCCGCGCGCTGACCGCCTCGCAGAGCGGCGGCCGCCCGGACATCGACCTGGTGATCGGCACGCACGCGCACGTCCCACAGGCGTACGAGAAGGTCAACGGGACCTGGATCGTCTACGGGATGGGCGACCAGATCGCCGGCGACATGATCAACCACGAGGGCGCCTACGACGCGCGCGGCAACATGAGCAGCATCGGCCGCTTCACCTTCGCCCCGCCCAAGAGCCCCGGCGGGCGCTGGGAGGTCACCAAGGCGGAGTTCGTCCCCCAGTGGTTCGACACCGCGCACGGCCGGGTGGTGAGCCTCGGCGCGACCGAGGGCGGGGACGCGCGCGAGACCGGGATCCGCGACACGATCCGGCAGGTCGTCCTCGGCCGCGGCGCCGACCGGGACGGCCTGGTGATGGGGAACTAGCGGGTGTCTTGCCGATCGGGCCGGTCACGGTACGACGGTGACCGGCCAGCGGCCCGCCTTCACCAGGCGGACGGCGACCGAGCCGACGAAGCGGTGGCCCGCCGACTCCGAGGCGCCCACCACCACGGCGTCCGCCGTCAGCTCCTCCGCCGCCTGTACCAGGCCCGCATAGGCGTCGCCCCGGAAGGTGTGGAACTCCCACCGCATCCGCCACAGGTCCTTGACCCTCTCCGCGGACGCCCGGATCTCCGCGACGAGGTCCTCGGCGATCTCCTCGGTCGTGTCCGTCACCGGCGCGCCCAGCGCCGCGCCCGCCGGGATCACCGGCTGCACGTACACCAGCGCGAGCAGGGCGTTCTGGCGCCGGGCGAGCCCGGCCGCGTACGCCGCGGCGCGCAGGGAGGAGGCCGAGCCGTCCACCCCCGCCATGATCACTTTCGGGCCGTCGGTGCCGCGTTCGAACCGGCCGGGCTGCTCTTCGCTCACCCTTCGAGGCTATCGGCTCATCGGGTGTTTTCGGACAGGGGGGCGGTGTCGCTGAGCCATGCGGGCCCTCGCCCGTAGGGACCATTGGTCATGAAAAAGGATCAGATGCCCAGCACGCGCCGGGCGGTGCTGCGCCTTGCCGCCGCCCTCGGGGCCACCGCCACGGTCGGAGTATTCGCGGCGGACCGGTTCGCCGAGCCCGATACGGCCACCGGCGCCGCCACCCCCCGGGGCACGTCCGGCGCCGGGCGCCCGGGCCCGGCCGCGGGCCCGCAGGCGCACGCCGAACGGCTGAGCCCGTCCGCGTACCGGCTGCAGCCCATGACCTCGTACGCGCCCCCGGCCTTCCGGCGCGCGGTGCCGCCGGTGCGGCGGCGGCCCTTCCTCAGCATGTCCGGCGTCGGCCGCTCGATGGTGCTCACCTTCGACGACGGCCCCGACCCCCGGTACACCCCCGGCATCCTGGAGACCCTGCGCCAGTACGACTGCCGGGCGATGTTCTTCGTCTGCGGCGAGATGGCCGTGGAGAACCAGGACCTCCTGCGGGAGATGGACGCGGACGGCCACATCGTCGGCAACCACACCTGGTCCCACCCCCTCGTCCCGAAGCTGAAGCCCTCCCGGATCCGCGACGAGCTCGGCTCCACCAGCGAGATCGTCGAGCGGGTCCTCGGTGCGCCCCCGCTCTGGTACCGGGCGCCCTACGGCGCCTGGAACCGGCTCTCCTTCGAGATCGGCGCCGAACTGGGCATGGAGCCGCTCGCCTGGACCGTCGACACCCTCGACTGGAAGGAACCCGGCACCGACTCCATCGTCCGCCGCGTCCTCGACGGCGCCGCGCCCGGCGTCGTCGTCCTCTCCCACGACGCCGGCGGCAACCGCTCCCAGAGCGTGGCCGCGCTCCGCCGCTATCTGCCCGAGCTCCTCGACGCCGGGTACCACATCACCGTCCCCCGGCGCTGACCTCCCGGGTACGGCGGAAGGGCCCCGGCACCTCAAGTGCCGGGGCCCCGGGGCGTGCGGCCGGCTAGCGCGAGCCGACCATGCGCGCGTAGACCACGACGTTCCCGTCGTACCCCCCCGCGCGCGTGTACCCGCCGCCGCAGGTGATCACCCGCAGCTCCGGCTCGCCGTTGTCGGCGTACACCTGCACGCCGGGGAAGTTGTTCTTCGCGTACACCTCGACGCCGTAGATCTCGAAGACCGCGACCCGGCCGTCGTACCGCTCGACCTCGATGTGCTGGCCCTTCTGGAGCGAGCCCAGGCCGTAGAAGACCGCCGGGCCCTTCGTGTTGTCGACGTGGCCGACGAGGACGGAGGTGCCGCGCTGGCCGGGCGCGATGCCGTTCTGGTACCAGCCGGCGAGGTTGGGGTCCTCCGGGGGCGGGGCCGCGACCCAGCCGTCCGCGTCCAGGCCGACGTCCATGACGGGGGCCGCCACCTGGATCGCCGGGATCTTGACCCGGGACGCCGGGGCGTAGGGCAGCGGTTCGAGACCCGTGCTCGCGGCGGGCGGCGGGGTGACCGGGCGTGCCACCGGCCGGGCCGCCGCGGCGGGCTGCGGCGGCCCGTGGGCGATGTCCACGCCGTTGCGCATCATCGCGAGTCCGGACAGCATGGCGAGGGCCAGGACGCCCCAGGGTTGGCGTCTCCTGCGCTCGAAGACGCGGAAGTCCTTCGGGGGCATGGTTCTCCCTTCTCGGCGTCGTCAGAACGGTAAGAGCCGTCGCGCGGGCCGTCGCGCCGGACGGTGCGAACGGGTGGGGGCCGCCGCCGGACGGGTGTCCGGGCCCCGGCACGGGGGCGTGCGGCGGCACACCTCGGCGGACCTCGCGGCAAGTGGCCCGCGCGGGCAGGCGGGTGACGGACCGGCTGACCCATCCGAGTAATCGTCAGATAAGCACCCCGGAAGGCTGTGACCTGCGGTTCCGTCGCCTCAGAGGGACTCGCCGTCGGCGTGTCGCCTCACCGGGGTGGCCCAGTGCCGACATGCACGGCTCGCACCGGCTTGTGATGGTTCGTCATGGAAGGCGTACTCGTCGAAACTCCCGGGGCACCGCTTTGGGGCGTCTTCCACTGGAGGTTCAACCATGCGTGCTGCACGCACTCTGGCGGTGACGGCGACCGCGCTCGCGGCGCTCGGACTCGCGGCCCCCCTCGCCACCGCCACCAACGGGCCCAGCAGCGTGACCGTCAGCCCTTTCCAGGCCGAGCGGGGCGGAGACAACTCCAACGGCGTCACGGTGTCCCCCTTCGCGGTCCACCAGGGCGCGCTCCTCACGATCACCGTCCGGGGCTGCGCGGGTGGCACGGTCACGTCCAACGCCTTCGCGACGGCCACGCTCCCCGCCGCCGTGAACGGGGTGTCCACCGTCACCGTCCGGATCTTCGACAACGCCACGCCCGGCCAGTACAACCTGGCCGTCCAGTGCAACGGCCGGACGCTCACCCAGTCGTTCCGGGTCCTGGCCGGCCAGGGCGCGCAGGGTGGCCTCGGCGGCTCGATGGCCCCCAGCTCCACCGAGATGGCGGTCGGCGGTTCGCTCGTCGCCGCGGCCGCGCTCGGTGGTGGTCTCTTCATCGTCCGCCGCCGCCGTGTGACCGGCGCGGGAGTCTGACCGGCCGAACCTCCCGGTCGGCCCGCTGTGCCCGTCGCCCCCGGGTCCCTGCAGGGACCCGGGGGCGACGGGCGTCCGGGGACGCCGTCGCGCACCGCTCGGGGCCATGACGCCCGCTCAGTGACGACGGCCACTGCCGGAGCGGCGGCGGACCACGTAGACGGCGCCCGAGGCGGCGGCGAGCGCCAGCGCCCCGCCGGCGGCGACCTCGGCGGTGGTGGGATCCATCGAGCCGCCGAGACCGCCCCGCACCCCGCGCGGGGGAGTGAGGATCGTGGCGCTGATGGTCGGGGTGGCGGTGGGGGAGCCGCTGATCGTGAGGGCGACGGTGTCCTGGACCCCGCCCGTGCAGTTGAAGAGCACCGTGTACACGGCGCCGCGCTTGGCGTCCGCGTCCACGGTGGCGGAGGCCGTCGCACCCGGTGCGATGGTGACGGTGTCGAAGATGCCGGCCGAGGCCGTCGCCGTACTGGCGCAGCCGGGGGCGCTCAGCGTCAGCCGGCCGCCCGGGGCGACGACCGAGGGCGACACGACGAAATCGCCCGGTGCCTTGGCCCTGGGTGCCCGCGGGGGGTTCGCGGGAGCACCGTCCGCCGCGAGGGCGGCGGGGGCGGCCAGGGCGATGGCGGCCGCCCCCAACAGGGCAGTGGATGCGGCACGTATCGCGCGCATGGGAATCCTCCGGGTCCCGAGGGGCAGCCGCGGAAGGGGGTTCCCGCGAAGGACCACGCACCTCGTTGCCCGACACGCTAGGAGCGCATTACCACAGCCGCGATCCCAGGCGTGCGAATGGGGCACCGATGTCCCCCGGGCGGCCCACTCGCACGGGCCGGCTCACCGTGTGATCTGCGGGAACAGATCGGTGAACGGCGCGGCGGTCGCCGAGATGCCCCGGCCGAACGGCGCGTCGAAGTCCCAGATGAGGAACAGCAGGAAGGCGATCAGCACGCTGAACAGCCCGGCGAGCAGCAGCTCACGGCCGGTCCTGCGGATCTGCAGCGTGAAGATGAGGCCGACCGTCACCAGGGCCCCGATGATCAGGCCGAACCAGACCACCCCCGGCATCGTCTCCCCCGCGCTCTGCCCGCGGGCGCCGCGGGCGTCGTCGGCCAGGGCCACCTGGTCCACCAGGGGCTGGTACGCCTGGCCCTCGAAGTCGTTGGCCGGCCGGTAGTCGGTGACGCTGCGCCGCACCTTCTCCAGGAGCGCGGTCCCCTCGTCGCTGAGCTCGCCCTTCTCGGCCATGTACGTCCACTCGTCGTGCACCACGTACGAGACGTACGCGTCGACGTCGGCGCGGATCCGGGCGCGGACGTCCTGCGGGTACACCTCGGCGCGGGCCGAGATCTCGTGCATCGCCTGGGCCTCCTGCCGCACGGTCTCCTGGGCGGCCCCGCGGGCCTCCCAGACGCCGGCGATGGCCAGACCGAGGACGATCGCGTAGATCACGCCGATCATCATCGTCATGTACTCGATGACGTCCGGCGTCTCGCTGGGATCGTCGTCCTCGGTGATCCGGCGGTTGTTGATGACGACGATGGTGAGCACGACGGCGCAGGCGGCGGCCATCGCAAGGGAGAGAACAAGCCATTCGGACATGGATTCCTCCGGCGGGATTCAGAGGGTCGGTGGATGAGGGGGACGGCGCGTCACTTGGAGCGCGGGCGCAGGATCGCCGTCGCGAGCACGGCGGGGGCGGTGATCATCAGCGTCGCCGTCACGACGGAGGTGCCTCCCTGCTTCTTGGTGTGCGTCGCCGGGCGGTAGCTGGGCAGCGCCACCGGGGTCGACGGCCGGGGCCGCACGGTGGGAGTCGGGGACGGCGGAGGCGGCGCGGCCGCCGGCTCCGGTGGCCGCGTGGTCGGAGGCGCGGGGGACGGCGGCTCCGGGCGTGGCGCGGGCCGGGTGGCCGGCGGCTTCGGCGCGGGCCGGGGCGGAGCCGGCTCGTGCCTGGGCGGCGGGGGCGGCGTCGGCTTCGGCGTCGGCTTGGGGGACGGGGAGGGCTTGGGGGGCTCGGGCGTCGGCGTCGGGGAGGGCGTCGGGGTGGGCGACGGGCACGGCGGGGGCGGCTCGGGGTCGCAGGGGTTCGGGTGGTGGTGGTGCTCGTGACCCTTGCCCTTGCCGTTGCCGTGGTGCTCGTGGCCCTTGCCCTTGCCGTGGCCCTTCCCGCCGCCGTTCCCTTGCTCGTCGCCGTTGCCGTCGTGGCCGCCGTCGTGGCCGCCGTCGTGGTGGCCGTCGCCGGCGACCGCGACCGCGATCTGTGAACCGCCCGAGTCGGTCGAGGCGTAGGCGCAGGCGTCGGCGGTGGCGGGCGCGGGTGCGGAGAGCAGCCACACGAGCCCGAGGGCCGCCAGCGGCCGCGCGAGGAGTGATCCGTACAGAGACACGCCGTCGAGCTTGATCACAGCGGTGGCGCGCCGGGGCGGAATCGGGTGGGATTCGCCAGATGGAGGGGATCTCCGGATGTGTGGGCTTGACGTTTCGCCGGGTGTCGGTGACGGATTCGGCGCAATGCCCGGTATTGCCGGGCGTGATGAATCCGGACGGGTGGCCGACAGGGGCCCGTTCAGGCCTCCCGGCCAAGAAGTGTCCGGTTGTCGCCCTGTCGGACGGAACGGCCAACAGGGCATCCTTCACCGGCGACCGGACCCCGGGCGCGGCAACAGCCGAGCTACGGACGGGGTCTGGCGGTCCACCGGGCGAGACCGGCACCGTCCCGGGAACCGACGCACGATCATATGCACGTGAATTTGCACAGCCTGAAGGCGTGAACTCTGCGTTCCAAGAGCACGTGCCAATGGCGTGTGACCAAGAACGGACCGCGAATTTCCGTTTCTACTCGCTCTCCCGGCGGGCGATCAGTAGCCTCACCTCGAACACCGGCCGCGAACACCTGGCCGCATCCCCCATGGCGACTTGTTGGAGACATTGATGGAGCGTCCCGCCTGGGCCCCGCCCGGTATCGACATTTCGGTACCGAGCGTGTCCCGTATGTACGACTTCTATCTGGGCGGCTCGCACAATTTCGAAGTGGACCGGGAAGCGGCGCGCAAGGCCATGGAGTTCATGCCTGGCCTGCCCAAGGTCATGCAGGCGAACCGTGCCTTCATGCGGCGCGCCGTCCGCCACGCCGTTGACAACGACGTCACCCAGTTCCTCGACATCGGCTCCGGCATACCCACGTTCGGCAATGTGCACGAGGTCGCCCGCGCCGCCGATCCCGCCGCCCGGGTCGTCTACGTCGACCACGACCCCGTCGCCGTGGCCCACAGCCGCGCCGTCCTGGAGGGCGACGACAGCGCGGCCGTCGTCTCCGCCGACCTGCGCAAGCCGGCCGACATCCTGTACAGCCCCGAGGTGAGCCGACTCCTCGACCTGGAGCGGCCGGTGGCCCTGCTCCTCGTCGCCGTGCTGCACTTCCTGGAGGACCAGGACCGCCCGTACGAGGCCGTCGCCGAGCTGATCGACGCCCTCGCCCCCGGCAGCCTCGTCGTCCTCACCCACGCCTCGTACGAGGGCATCCCGCTCTCCGAGGAACAGGCCGGCGGCACCGTCGGGGTCTACCGCAACATCCGCAACCCCCTGGTGATGCGGACGAGCGGCGAGATCACCCGCTTCTTCGAGGGCACCGAACTGGTCGAGCCCGGACTCGTCCCGATGCCGCTGTGGCGGCCGGACAGTCCGGCCGAGGAGGAGGATCCGTACGCCTTCTCCGGGTTCGCAGGGGTGGGGCGCAAGGCGTGAAGGTCCCGTCGCAGCCGTCCGGTTCCGTCGCCGAAGCCGACGGCCCGGAGGACAGACTCAGGCGGTTCGTCACCATCTGGAGCCGCGCGATCTTCCCGGTGACCGCCACCTCGCTGACCCGCGCCGAGTTCGAGGGGCATCTGCTGCCGCTGGCCCGCACCCTGTGCGACGCCCTGCACGCCCGCCCCTTCGACACGGCACCGGCCCAGCGCACCGGCGCGGCCCTCGTCGCCGCCCACTGCACCGACCCGGACGCGCTCGGCCGCAGCCTCGGCGTCGTCGACTCGTACCTGGTTCTCTACTGCGGTACGGAGTCGGACCTCCCCGCCGAGGAACTGCGCGCCCGCTGCGCCCGGCTGCAGCACGCCATGGCCGCCGGTTACGCGGGGGCGCTGCGCGAGCGGACCCTCACCGAGCAGGAGGCCATCGCCCGCTCCGCGCTCGCCGCCAGGAGCGCCGCCGAGATCGCCCTGCACGCCACCGAGAGCCGCTTCCGCGCCGTCTTCGACGGGGCGGCGATCGGCATCGGCATCGCCGACCTCGACGGCAACGTCCTGGAGGTCAACGAGACCCTCACCCGCATGTTCGGCGGGATGGAGGGGCCGTTGCGCAGCCGGAACGTCAGCGAGTGGGTCCACCCGGAGGACGGGCCGCACGTCTGGAAGCTGTACGAGGAGCTGGTCCGCGGCGAGCGCGAGCACTACCGCGTCGAGAAGCCGTACTACCGCGGTGACGGAACGGTTCTCTGGACCAACCTCACCGTCTCGCTCCTCCGGGATGCCGAAGGCCGCCCGCAGTACCAGCTGGCCCTCATGGAGGACACCACCGAACGGCGCCTGCTCCATCTGCGCCTGCGGTACGAGGCCACCCACGACGCGCTCACCGGACTCCCCAACCGGACCCTGTTCTTCGAACGCCTGGAGAAGGCCCTCGCCCCCGGCGAGAACGCCCGCTTCGGCCTCTGCTACCTCGACCTCGACGGCTTCAAGGTCATCAACGACAGCCTCGGCCACTCCACCGGCGACCGGCTGCTCGTCGAGGTCGCCGACCGGCTGCAGAGCTGCGTCACCGGGGCCGGCGAGATGGTGGCCCGCCTCGGCGGCGACGAGTTCGTCGCCCTCACCACCGGCGCCGGCGGCCAGCGGGACGTCACCGAACTCGCCGACCGCATCCTCGCCGCCCTCGCCACCCCCCTCCGCATCGACGGCCGTGAACTCACCGTGCGCGGCAGCCTCGGCGTGGTCGAGGGCCCGGCGGGGGAGCGGACCCCGGCCGAGGTGCTCCGCAGTGCCGACATCACCATGTACCGGGCCAAGTCCGCGGGCGGCAACCGCTTCGAACTCGCCGATCCCGAGGCGGACGCCCGCGCCATCACCCGGCACGGGCTCACCACGGCCCTGCCGACCGCCCTGGAGCGCGGCGAGTTCTTCATCGAGTACCAGCCGCTCGTCCACCTCGACGACGGCAGCGTGCACGGCGCGGAGGCGCTCGTCCGGTGGTGCCACCCGCAGCACGGGGTGCTCGGCCCGGACCGCTTCATCCCGCTCGCCGAGGACACCGGACTCATCGTGCCGCTCGGCCGCTGGGTGCTCCAGGAGGCCGTGCGCCAGGCCCGGTTCTGGCAGACCCGGCACTCCGACGGCGGCCCCCTGCGGATCAACGTCAACCTCTCGCCGACACAGCTCCACCACCCGCGCCTGGTCGCCGACACGGTCGACGTCCTGGAGCGCTCCGGCCTCGAACCGGGCGCCCTCTGCCTGGAGGTGACCGAGTCGGCCCTGATCGGCGCCGACGAGGACCTCCTGAAGCCGCTGCGGCAGCTCGCCGAGATGGGTGTGGACATCGCGCTCGACGACTTCGGCACCGGCTACTCGAACCTGGCGAACCTGCGGCGGCTGCCGGTGAGCGTCCTGAAGCTCGACCGGTCCTTCACCCGGGGGATGCAGCAGCACCCGGTGGACCCGGTCGACCTGAAGATCGTCGAGGGGATCGTCTCGCTGGCGCACAGCCTCGAACTGGCGGTCACGGTCGAGGGGGTGGAGACCGGCGCCCAGGCCCGCCAGCTCCGGGACCTGGGCTGCGACACGGCCCAGGGCTGGTACTACGCCCGCCCGGGCGCCCCGGACCGCATCCACTCCCTGCTCCTGGCGGACGCGGTGTGAGCTCCGCCCGGAGGGGGCTCAGTCCTCCTCGGAGAGCTGCGGGGTCCACTCGTACCGCGTGGTGCCGGGGACGTGGTCGCAGACCAGGAGGTACCCCTCGGGGCTGAACGCGACCGCGAGCGCCTCGTCCGGCGTGCAGGGGGCGAAGGCGCCTGGTCCCGCGGGGTCCGGCGGCCCCGACTCGGCATGGGGCGGAACGGTTCGGACGGGGGCCGGGGAGGAGGGGTCCGGCGCTCCCGCGGACCCGGCGTCCGACCCGAGTGCGGAGAGCGCGGTCATGGCGGCGGCGGTGAGCACGACGGCGCCGAGGACGGCAGCCCCGAGGAGCAGCCGGCCCCGGCGGCGGGGCGCCGACGGGGGAGCGGCCGTGGTCCCGGGGTGCTCGGGATGCTCCGGGGGCGTGCCCGCCGGCCCGTCCGGCGCGAACTGGTCCGGTACGAGGAAGGGGTCGCCCTCCCACAGGACCGGCCATCGCTCGGGTCCCAGGGCCGCCCGGCGGCGGGCCAGTTCGTCCCGGGCCTCATGAGCCGTGGGCCGGTCTCCGGGAGCCTCGGCGGTCATGGCGGCCACGAGCGCGGCCGGCGCCCCGAGGTCCCGCAGGACGAGCCCCGCCGCGTAGACGTCCTGCGCCGGACCGCCGCCCGCGCCGGACCGCGCCTCGGGGGCCAGGTAGTCCGGGGTGCCGGCGACGAACGCCGGTGAGGTGAGCCGCAGATGGGGCAGCACCCGGGCCACGCCGAAGTCGCTCAGGTACAGATGCGGGCGGCCCGTCCCGCTCGCCGCGAGCAGCAGGTTGGACGGCTTCACGTCGCGGTGCACGAGTTCCGCGGCGTGGACGGCGGCCAACGCGTCCATGAGCTGATGGGCAATCAGCAGGCCGACCTGCGGCGGCAGTTCGCCGTAGTCGGCGAGGAGTCCGGCGAGGGTGCCGCCGCGGACGAGCGGCAGCACCAGCCAGGCTTCGCCTTCCCGGACGAACCAGTCGACGGGGGCCAGGACGTGTGGATGGCCGAGGCGCACCGACTGCTCGCAGACGAGCCGCAGCAAGGACTCCAGGTCCGCGCTCCCGGACACCTTCACGGCCACGTCGTCGCCGCTGTGCGTGTCGACGGCCCGCCAGACCGTGCCCTGCGCCCCGCGCGCCACCGGCGCCACGAGCCGGTACCGTCCGGCGAGCATCCCCCCTGCTTCCATGCGCCGCAGGGTACTCCGGCGGCGCGGCGGGTCAGAGCGTGGCCAGCGTGAGCACCACGGTGTCACTGCTGGTGGCGACCGAGACGGACGTCTTGTCCGAGGTGGCGGTGAAGATGCCGGCGATGTCCACCACCGTGTACTGCGCGCCTTCGAGGGCCTTGCGGTACTCGCCGACGACGGCCTGCGGGTCCTGGGTGGTGAAGGTCAGGACGTAGGCGCCCTGGCTGCCGGTGACGGAGGTCAGCTCCCCGGAGGGCAGCGGCAGGCCGGCGGGCAGGTCGTCGGGCTTCTTCACGCCACCGGTGGCGGGCGCGTCGGAGGTGGGGGAGGCGGCGCCGTCGGCCGGAGCCTGAGTGGTGGCGGTGGCGGTGGCGGTGGCGCCGCCCTTGGCGTCGGTGCCGTCGGCCCCGCAGGCGGTCAGCCCCAGGACGGCGACGGCGGTGACGGCGGCGAGCGAAGTGGTGCGCTTCCAGGGCATGGTGACGTCCCATCAGTGAGGGTGGGTGAGGTCGTGCCTTCCGACCGGGAGATTGACATATGAAAACTCCCTTTGACAAGTGTCAATTCGGAGGCCTAGCGTCCTTCCCATGGACGCGACCGCCATCGCCCGCAATCAGGAACTCCAGCGCCAGTGGTACGGGGCTCCGCTCGGCGAGCTGTGCCGGGACCTCTGCGAGCGCTTCGGAACGACCCAGTCCGGGCTCGCCGAGATCCTGGGGATCTCGCCCGCCATGCTCAGCCTCGTCATGCGGGGCCAGCGCGCCCGGATCGCCAACCCCGACGCGGCGGCCCGCCTCTCCGCCGTCCTCCACCTCGCCCAGGAAGTCCGCGCCGGCGCCGTACCGGCCGGGGAGGCCCCCGGGGTCCTCGCGGAGATCCGCGCCAGCAGGACACCCGGCCAGGACTCGATGGGCGCCGTCGTCCTCCCCCACCACGAGACCGAGGCCCCCTCGGCCGACCCCGACCTGCGCTTCGCCCTGCGCCTGCGCGACCTGCTCGGCAGCCGCGCGAGCGCCGTCGACATCCTCGCCGCGGCCGCGCTCCTCGACGAGGACCACCCCGGCCTCGCCGAGGTCCTCCGCGTCTGCGGCGCGGGCCGCACGGACGAGGCCGTCGCCCTGGTCCGCGCGATAGGCCGCTGACCCCCGGGAGCGCCGCAGCACCCTGCTCCCGCGCCTCGGCCGGTGACGCCGGGGGCGTCACGCGCCCCGACGGGAGGCCATGAGCAGCCTCTGCAGCTCCCGCGCCGCTCTCGGTGGTGCCACGTCGCTGCGGTGCGCCAGCGCGATGGTCCGCCGCAGCCCCGGCCTGGCCAGTGCCGTCACCCTCAGGTCCCGGCCCGCGCGCGCCGCGACCATCGCCGGGACGACCGCGAGCCCGAGCCCCGCCCGTACGAAACCGAGCACCGCGTCCAGCTCCCCGCCCTCGACCGTGAACGTCGGCTCGAAGCCCTCCGCCCGGCAGGCCGCCACGGTCAGTTCCCGCAGGTCGTAGCCGTGCCGGAACATGACCAGGGGCTGATCCCGCAGGTCCTTGATCCGCACCGGCCGGCGCGGCGCCGGCTCCGAGGCCGCGGAGACCACCACCAGGTCCTCCCGGAGCAGCTCGACGGTCGTGAGGGCGGGCGAGGGGGAGGGGAGGGGGAGGACGACCAGGGCCAGATCGAGCGCCCCGCGGGCCAGCTCCCGTACGAGATCGTGCGAGCCGCCCTCCTCGATGAGGAGCTCGATCCCCGGGTGCAGGCCGTGGAAGGCCCGCAGGACGTCGGGCAGGAGCCCCGTGCACAGGCTCGGCGTCGCGCCGAGCCGCACCCGGCCCCGCTTCAGCTGGGCGAGCTCCTGCACCTCCAGGCGGGCCGTCTCCGTGTCGGCGAGGATCCGCCGCGCGAGCGGCAGCAGGGCCTCGCCCGCGTCGGTGAGGGTGATGTTCCCCCGGGCGCGGCTGAACAGCTCCGCGCCCAACTCCTGCTCCAAAGCCTTGATCTGCTGTGACAGCGAGGGCTGCGAGACGTGCACGCGCTCGGCGGCCCGGGTGAAGTGCCGGGTCTCGGCCACGGCGACGAAGTAGAGGAGCTGCTGGAACTGCATGCTCCCAGCGTAGGGGATATGGATAGGTGCAGCCTATTGAGATCAGCCGGACCATGTCTTGGACCTCTCGGGCCCTTCGGCCCTAGCGTCGAGCACATGGCTCTGGCACCCACGAGGGAGCGGACGGCCGCCCGCCCGCCGTCCCCCACACCCTCCCGCGGATTCTGGTCGTCGACCCTCGGCAAGAAGACGGTCATGGCCGTCAGCGGGCTCATCATGCTCGGCTATCTCGTCGCCCACGTCGCCGGCAACCTCAAGGTCTTCTTCGGCCCCGAGGAGTTCAACGCCTACGGCCACTGGCTGCGCGTCATGGGCGCCCCCGTCCTGCACCGCGAGTGGGCCCTCTGGCTCGTCCGGATCGTGCTCCTCGCCGCCGTCGCAGCCCACGCCGTCTCCGCGTACCAGCTCAGCCGGCGCGACCTGAAGGCCCGCCCCACCGCGTACGTCCACCGCCGCAAGCGCTCCTCGTACGCCACCCGCACCATGCGCTGGGGCGGGATCATCCTCGCCCTCTTCATCGTCTGGCACCTCCTCGACCTGACCACCGGCACCGTCCACCCCGGCGGTTTCGAGGAGGGCAAGCCCTACCAGAACGTCGTCGACACCTTCTCCACCTGGTACGGCAACGTCGTCTACATCGTCGCCATGCTCGCCCTCGGCCTCCACGTCCGGCACGGCTTCTGGAGCGCCGCCCAGACCCTGGGCGTCGGCAGCGCCCGCCGCGAGCGCCTCCTCAAGGCCCTCGCCAACACCCTCGCGCTCGTCCTGACCGCGGGCTTCGTCTCCGTCCCCGTCGCCGTCATGACCGGAGTGGTGAGCTGACCATGAGCTACCTCGAATACACCACCGGCGAGCCGATCGCCGACACCAAGGCGCCCGCCGGGCCCATCGCCGAACGCTGGGACACCCGTCGCTTCCAGGCCAAGCTGGTCAACCCCGCCAACCGGCGCAAGCACCGGATCATCGTCGTCGGCACCGGCCTCGCCGGCGGCTCCGCCGGCGCGACCCTCGCCGAACAGGGCTACCACGTCGTCCAGTTCTGCTTCCAGGACTCCCCGCGCCGCGCCCACTCCATCGCCGCCCAGGGCGGCATCAACGCCGCCAAGAACTACCGGAACGACGGCGACTCGATCCACCGCCTCTTCTACGACACCGTCAAGGGCGGCGACTTCCGGGCCCGTGAGTCCAACGTCCACCGCCTCGCCCAGATCTCCGTCGAGATCATCGACCAGTGCGTCGCCCAGGGCGTCCCCTTCGCCCGCGAGTACGGCGGCCTGCTCGACACCCGTTCCTTCGGCGGTGTCCAGGTCTCCCGCACCTTCTACGCCCGCGGCCAGACCGGCCAGCAGCTCCTCCTCGGCGCCTACCAGGCGCTGTCCCGGCAGATCGCCGCCGGCAACGTCGAGATGCACGCCCGTACGGAGATGCTCGACCTGATCGTCGTCGACGGGCGGGCCCGCGGCATCGTCGCCCGCGACCTGATCACGGGCGAGATCTCCACCCACTACGCGGACGCGGTCGTCCTCGCCAGCGGCGGCTACGGCAACGTCTTCTACCTGTCGACGAACGCCATGAACTCCAATGCCACGGCCGTCTGGCGGGCCCACCGGCGCGGCGCGTACTTCGCCAACCCCTGCTTCACCCAGATCCACCCCACCTGCATCCCGCGCACCGGCGACCACCAGTCCAAGCTGACCCTGATGAGCGAGTCGCTGCGCAACGACGGCCGCATCTGGGTCCCGAAGGCGAAGGGCGACACCCGGCCCGCCGCCGAGATCCCCGAGGACGAGCGCGACTACTACCTGGAGCGGATCTACCCCTCCTTCGGCAACCTCGTCCCCCGCGACATCGCCTCCCGCGCCGCGAAGAACGTCTGCGACGAGGGCAGGGGAGTGGGCCCCGGCGGCCAGGGCGTCTACCTGGACTTCGCCGACGCCATCCGGCGCATGGGCCGCAAGGCCGTCGAGGCGAAGTACGGCAACCTCTTCGACATGTACGCGCGGATCACCGCGGAGGACCCGTACGAGGTCCCCATGCGGATCTACCCCGCCGTGCACTACACGATGGGCGGACTGTGGGTCGACTACGACCTCCAGACCACCGTCCCCGGCCTCTTCGCCATCGGCGAGGCCAACTTCTCCGACCACGGGGCCAACCGGCTCGGCGCCTCCGCCCTCATGCAGGGCCTCGCCGACGGCTACTTCGTCCTGCCCGCCACCATCAACGACTACCTGGCCCGCCATCCGCACGACGAACCCGTCACCGACGAGCACCCGGTGGTCCGCGAGGTCCTCGCCGAGACCGAGGACCGCCTCCACCTCCTGCTCTCCGTCGACGGCGACCGCACCCCCGACTCCTTCCACCGCGAACTCGGCGAACTCATGTGGGAGTACTGCGGCATGGCCCGCACCGAGGAGGGCCTGACCAAGGCCCTGCGCCGCATCCCCGAGATCCGCGAGGAGTTCTGGAGCCGCATCAAGGTCCCCGGCACCGGGGAGGAGTTCAACCAGTCCCTGGAGAAGGCCAACCGGATCGTCGACTACCTGGAGCTCGCCGAGCTCATGTGCCTCGACGCGCTGCACCGCGCCGAGTCCTGCGGCGGCCACTTCCGCGAGGAGTCCCAGACCCCGGACGGCGAGGCCGCCCGCCGCGACGAGGAGTTCGCGTACGCCGCCGCCTGGGAATTCCGGGGGTCCGGGGGTCGTCCCCCGGGAGAGCACAGCACCCCCGAGGGCGCCGCCCCGGTCCTCCACAAGGAGGACCTCACCTTCGAGTACGTCCACCCCACCCAGCGGAGCTACGCATGAGGCTCAACCTGCGCGTCTGGCGCCAGAAGAACGCCGGCACCGAGGGCGCCATGGCCACCTACGAGGTGGACGGGGTCTCTCCCGACATGTCCTTCCTGGAGATGCTCGACACCCTCAACGAGGACCTCATCGTGCGCGGCGAGGACCCCGTGGCCTTCGACCACGACTGCCGCGAGGGCATCTGCGGCGCGTGCAGCCTCGTCATCAACGGCGACGCGCACGGGCCGGAGCGCACCACCACCTGCCAACTGCACATGCGCTCCTTCCGCGACGGCGACACCATCGACGTCGAACCCTGGCGCGCGGCCGCCTTCCCCGTCGTCAAGGACCTGGTCGTCGACCGCTCCGCCTTCGACCGCGTCATCCAGGCCGGCGGCTACATCACCGCGCCCACGGGCTCCGCGCCCGAGGCCCACGCCACCCCCGTGCCCAAGGCCGACGCGGACTCGGCCTTCGAGCACGCCGAGTGCATCGGCTGCGGCGCCTGCGTGGCGGCCTGCCCCAACGGCTCGGCGATGCTCTTCACCTCCGCCAAGATCAACCACCTGAACGTCCTGCCCCAGGGCTCCCCGGAACGCGAGACCCGGGTCCTCGACATGGTCGCGCAGATGGACGCCGAAGGCTTCGGTGGCTGCACCCTGACGGGCGAATGCGCCACGGCCTGCCCCAAGGGCATCCCGCTCCCGTCGATCGCCGCGATGAACAGGGAGTGGCTGAGGGCGCAGCGCAAGGCCCCCCGGGGCTGATCGGATCCGGACAGTCTGACGGCGTGGGCTCCGCCACACCGCCCACCCCGGAGCCGAAGATCATTCACGGAACGATCACTTTCTCCGTAGGATCTTCGGTCCGGGGTGCTCCTGTCCGTCGCGACAGCAAGATCAACTCCGTTCAAAGCTGTACTTACCGTGGCAAGTTGTCCACTTCGCGGCCAACCGGCCACCGGTGATTTCTGCCCCGCCGACACCTCCGAGTACTGATGAGTACAGCCGGGGGGCACCTGACCGAACCCCCCGGTCGTACCGACCATTTGGGGGATTCATGTCCAGCATCACCCGCCGCCGGGCCCTCGGTGTCGCGGCCGGCGCGGCAGGCGCCGCCGCGGGCCTCGCCCTGGCCGGCCCGGCCGCCGCCGCTCCCGGGGCCGCCGCTCCCGGGACCGCCGCTCCCGGGACCGCCGCTCCCGGGACCGCCGCTCCCGGGACCGCCCCTTCCGCGGCCGCCCCGGACTCGTTCGACGAGGTCTACCAGGGCCGCCGCATCAAGGGGGGACCCTCCGGTGCCGGCGGCCACCACGGGGGACACCACGGAGGCGGCTACTCCGTGACGATCGACGGCGAAGAACTGCACGTCATGCGGAACGCCGACGGCACCTGGATCAGCGTGATCAACCACTACGAGCCCGTCGCCACACCCAGGGCGGTGGCCCGCGCGGCCGTCCGGGAACTCCGGGGCGCCCCGCTCGTACCCCTCACCCTCACCTGATCCGATCCAGGAGCGGCACCACCATGACCGTACGCAAGAACCAGGCCACCCTCACCGCCGACGAGAAGCGGCGCTTCGTCGACGCCCTCCTGGAGCTCAAGCGCTCCGGGCGGTACGACACCTTCGTCACCACGCACAACGCCTTCATCATGAGCGACACCGACAGCGGTGACCGGGTCGGCCACCGCTCGCCCTCGTTCCTGCCCTGGCACCGGCGCTTCCTCATACAGTTCGAGGAGGCGCTGCGGTCCGTCGACCCCACCGTCACCCTCCCTTACTGGGACTGGACGGCCGACCGCACCGCCCGCTCCTCGCTCTGGGCCCCCGACTTCCTCGGCGGCACCGGCCGGGCCCGCGACGGCCAGGTGACGGACGGCCCCTTCGCGCGGACCGGCAACCGCTGGACGATCAACGTCCGCGTCGACGGGCGGGACTACCTCAGGCGTGACCTCGGCGCCGGCGGCCGCCAGCTGCCCACCCGGGCCGAGGTGGACTCCGTCCTCGCCATGGAGACCTACGACACCGCCCCCTGGAACAGCGCCTCGGACGGCTTCCGCAACCACCTGGAGGGCTGGCGCGGGGTGAACCTCCACAACCGCGTCCACGTCTGGGTCGGCGGCCAGATGGCCACCGGAGTCTCCCCGAACGACCCCGTGTTCTGGCTGCACCACGCCTTCGTGGACAAGCTGTGGGCCAACTGGCAGGCCCGCCACCCCCGCTCGACGTACCTGCCGGCCGCCGGAACCCCGAACGTCGTCGACCTCCGCGACACCATGCGTCCGTGGAACGACGTGACCCCGGCGGACATGCTGGACCACACCCGTCACTACACGTTCGACACGGCCGCCTGACCCCACCGGGCGGGGTTCAGCGCCGCTCGCCGAACCCCAGTGCCCGGGCCAGATACGGCGCGGTGCGGCTGTCCGCCGCCCGCGCCACCCGGTCCGGAGGCCCCGCCGCCACCACCCGGCCGCCCTGGTCTCCACCACCGGGGCCCAGGTCGACGACCCAGTCGGCGGTGGCGACGACGTCCATGTCGTGCTCGACGACGACCACCGAGTGCCCGGCGTCCACGAGACCGTGGAGCTGACGCATCAGAACCTCCACATCGGCCGGGTGCAGCCCGGTCGTCGGCTCGTCCAGGACGTAGAGGGTGTGGGCCCCGCGCGGCCGCTGGAGCTCCGAGGCGAGCTTGATGCGCTGCGCCTCACCGCCGGAGAGCTCGGTGGCCGGCTGCCCGAGCCGCAGATAGCCGAGGCCCACGTCGAGGAGGGCGCCCAGGCTCCGGGCCGCCGCGGGGGTGTCGTCGAAGAAGGCGGCGGCGGACTCGACGGTCAGATCGAGGACCTCGGCGATGGTGAGCCCGCGCAGCCGCACCTGGAGCGTCTCGGGGTTGTAGCGGGCGCCGTGGCAGTCGGGACAGGGCGCGTACGTACTGGGCAGGAAGAGGAGCTCCACCGAGACGAAGCCCTCTCCCTGGCAGGTCTCGCAGCGGCCTCCGGGCACGTTGAAGGAGAAGCGGCCCGCCTTGTACCCGCGGGCCCTGGCCTCCTCGGTCTCCGTGAACAGCTTGCGCACCACGTCGAACAGTCCGGTGTACGTGGCGAGGTTGGAGCGCGGAGTACGGCCGATCGGACGCTGATCCACCGTCACCAGACGCCCGACCCCGGGGACTTCCCCGGTCAGCGCGCCGACGAGCGTCGACTTGCCGGAGCCCGACACACCCGTCACGGCCGTGAGGACGCCGACCGGGAAGGCCGCGTCCACCGCCCGCAGATTGTGCAGGGTGACCGGCCCCGGCCGCAGCCAGTCGGCCGGTTCCCGCACCGTCCGCGCGGGCGCGGGGGCCCGGTCGAAGAGGAACCGCCGGGTCGCGGACGCCTCGACGCCCGCCAGTTCCTCCGGCGGCCCGCTGTGCAGCACCCGCCCGCCGTGCACACCGGCGCGCGGGCCGACGTCCACGAGCCAGTCGGCGTGCCGGACGACATCGAGATGGTGCTCGACGACGAACACCGAGTTGCCGGCCGCCTTGAGCCGGTCGAGGACCACCAGCAGGGCCTCGGTGTCGGCCGGGTGCAGTCCGGCGGAGGGCTCGTCGAGCACGTACACCACACCGAAGAGACCGGAACGCAGCTGGGTCGCCAGCCGCAGCCGCTGGAGCTCGCCGTTGGAGAGGGTGGGGGTGGCGCGGTCCAGACTCAGATAACCGAGGCCGAGTTCGGTGACCGTGCCGATGCGGGCGACGAGGTCCTCGGTGAGGACCCGGGCCGTCTCCGAGGCGTCCGGCGCCGTCGCCGCGGCCGTCGAGAGGAGACCCGAAAGGGCGGTGAGCGGCAGGGCGGCCAGCTCGGCGACGTTCCGGCCGGCGAAGGTGACCGCGAGCGCCTCCGGCCGCAGCCGGCCGCCGCCGCAGGCCGGGCAGGGCGAGCTGGTGAGGAAGCGCTCCGCCTTCGCGCGCAGCGTCGGGCTCTTCGAGTCGGAGAAGGTCCGCAGCACATAGCGGCGCGCACTCATGTACGTGCCCTGGTACGGGCGTTGGATGCGGTCGGCCTCCCGCACCGGGTGCACGGTGACGACCGGCTGCTCGTCCGTGAAGAGAATCCACTCCCGGTCCTTCGGGTCGAGCTCTCGCCACGGCCGGTCGACGTCGTACCCGAGGGTGTCGAGGACGTCCCGCAGATTCTTCCCCTGCCAGGCACCGGGCCAGGCGGCGATCGCTCCCTGGCGGATCGACAGATCGGGCTCGGGGACGAGGAGTTCCTCGCTGGTGTCGTGGATCAGCCCGAGACCGTGGCACGAAGGGCACGCACCCGCCGCCGTGTTGGGGGAGAAGGCGTCGGAGTCGAGCCGCTCCGCGCCGTCCGGGTAGTCCCCGGCCCGCGAGAACAGCATCCGCAGGGAGTTGGACAGCGTGGTCACCGTACCGACGGAGGAGCGGGCGTTCGGCGAGGACCGGCGCTGCTCCAGGGAGACCGCCGGCGGGAGCCCGGTGATCTCGCCGACCGCGGGCGCCCCCACCTGGTGGATCAGCCGCCGCGCGTACGGCGCCACCGACTCGAAGTACCGGCGCTGGGCCTCGGCGTAGATCGTCCCGAAGGCCAGCGACGACTTGCCGGAGCCGGAGACCCCGGTGAACACGACGAGCGCGTCGCGCGGGATGTCGACGTCGACCCCGGAGAGGTTGTGCTCCCGGGCGCCTCGGACGCGGACGTACGGATCGTGGGGGGTGTCATGCATGGGGCGACTTTATCGAATGGTCAGCTTTTGCCCCGGTCGGTCCCCGGCTGTCGCGAGGCAGGCGCCGCGAGTCGGCGTTCGCCCCGGTCGGTCCCCGGCTGTCGCGAGGCAGGCGCCGCGAGTCGGCGTTCGCCCCGGTCGGTCCCCGGCCGTCACGAGGCAGGCGGCGTGAGGCCGGCGGCGCGGGCAAGCCGGCGGTACGACTCGCTCAGCGCCGCCCGGTCGTACGTGCTCGTGGTGACGAGCACCTCCTGCGCCCCGGTCTCCTTCACCGCCCGCTCCAGCGCCTCCGCCACCTGCTCCTCCGTGCCGTGCACATGCCCGTCGAGCCCCGCCTCGTAGAGGCCGCGCTGCTTCTCCGTCATCGGCAGCCCCTCGATCCGCTCGGCGGCGGCCAGCGGCGGAAAGTCGCCGCGGGTGCGCGAGTACGCGAGCGACCAGGCCTCCGGGATCAGCAGCCGTCGGGCCTCCGCCTCGGTGGCGGCCACCGCGACCGTCCCGGCGACGACCACGTACGGCTCGGCCGCCCACGGGGACGGACGGAACCCCGCCCGGTACGTGTCGACGGCCTTCAGCAGCCGGTCCCGGCCGCGCAGGTCACCGATGACCAGCGGCAGCCCGGCCGCCGCGGCGATCCCGGCGCCCTCCCCGGTCGCGAGGACGAAGGGCGGCACCCGCAGACCCTCGGCGGGCCGGGCGTGCACCCGCGGGTGCGCCGTCTGCCCGCCGGTGAACCAGCCGAGGAGCTCGTCGAGCTGCTCCCCGAACCGGTCGGCCTCGTCCTTGTCCCGGCCGAGGGCCCGGCGGATGCCGTCCGTGAAGCCCACCGAGCGGCCGATCCCCAAGTCGATCCGGCCGGGGAAGAGGGACTCGAGCACACCGAACTGCTCGGCCACGACCAGCGGCCGGTGGTTCGGGAGCATCACCCCTCCCGTACCGACGCGGACCGTGGAGGTCGCGGCGGCGACGGCGGCGGCGAGCACCGTGGGCGCCGAACCGGCGACACCGGGCACGCCGTGGTGCTCCGACACCCAGAAACGGTGATAGCCGAGGGCCTCCACCTCCCGGGCCAGGCGCACGGTCTCGCGCAGCGCCTGAGGAGCGTCCTCGCCCTCCCGGGTGCGGGAGCGGTCGAGGACGGAGAAACGGATGCCGTCGAGGAAGGTGCTCACGGAAGGTTCAACGCGCTGGGCCGGCGGGGATTCCCCGCGAGGGCCTTGCCGCCTGTGGTAACAACCCCGAGTACGCACCCCGTGACGGAAGGAATGCGGAATGGACCACGACGCCACGAACGGGCGGCCGGTGTCGGCGGCGGAGCTCTTCGACGGCCTGGGGATCGACTACGAACGCGCCTTCGTCCGGCTGCCGGCCCAGCGGGCGGCGATCGAGTGGCTCACCGCCCGGCTGGGTGCGGGGGCCAGGGTCCTCGACGTCGGCAGCGGGACCGGCCGCCCGGTGGCCGACCTCCTGGTGCGCGCCGGCTGCGAGGTGACCGGCATCGACGTGTCGGGCGAGATGGTCGCCCTCGCGAGGGCGCAGGTGCCGGGGGCCGGCTTCGAGCAGTGCGACGTGCGCGCGTTCGAGGCGCCGGAGGGCCACTACGACGCGGTGTGCGCTTTCTTCCCCCTGATGATGATGAGCCGGGCGGAGGCGGCGGCCGCCCTTAAGCGCATGGCGGGCTGGCTCGCGCCGGGCGGCTTCCTGGTGACGGCGACCGTGCCGGCGGACGTGGAGGACGTCGAGATCGTCTGGATGGAGCGCAAGGTCAGGGTCTCCAGCTTCTCGGCGGAGGAGTACGTGCGCCTCCAGCGGGAGGACTGCGGCCTCGACGTGCTCCACCACGAGCTGTCCGTCTTCGCGCCGGACGACGACCGCGCGGCCCCCGAGGAACACCTCTTCACCTACGCCCGCCGCCCGGCCTCCGCGGAAGCGCCAGAGAGCTGACGCATCGTCAATTGACGGTGCATCAGTTATTGACGGTTCATCAGTCCGGTCACAGAATGCGGGCACCCGACGGAGGGATCGCCCGTGCCTCGACCGTTGCGCGTCATCGCCGCCGCCTTCGCCCTGCTCCTCGTCACCGCATGCAACTCCGCCTCCAACGGCGGAAGCACCCCCTCGTCCGCACGCGGAGTCACCGCCGACACGATCAAGGTCGGTGGCATCGTCTCCATGACCACCGCCAGCGGCTACTCCAAGAAGGACACCGACCTCGGCGCGAGGGCCCGCTACGAACGGGCCAACGCCGAGGGCGGGATCAACGGACGGAGGATCGAGTACCTGGGCGCCGAGGACGACGGCCAGGACCCCGCCAGGAACCTGGCGGCGGCCCGCAAGCTCGTCCAGCAGGACAAGGTCTTCGCCGTCTCCCCGATGAGCTCGGTCACCTTCGCCGGGGCCGACTTCCTCGACGCCCAGAAGGTCCCGACGGTGGGCTGGGGCACGCTCCCCTCGTTCTGCGGGCCCGCGCATCTCTACGGCTTCAACGGCTGCCTCGTCCCGACGCCCGGCGGCACGCTCAACCAGACCTGGCCCGAAGGCCTCGCCACCGTCCTCGGCGGCGCGCGCGGCAAGTCGGTCGCGCTCATCGCCGGCGACAACGACGCCGGCAAGTTCGGCATCCGCACCTTCACCCAGGGCTTCAAGGCGGCCGGCTTCCAGGTCGCCTACGCCAAGGCCGTGGTGCCCGCGACCTCGATGCCCAGCGACTGGTCGGCGTACACCAAGGAGATCCTCCGCTCAGGACCGGGCGGCGGCGCACCCGACGCCGTGGTCTCCGTGATGCAGACGCCGTACAACATCGGCCTTTTCACCGCGCTCAAGCGGTCCGGCTACAAGGGCGTCATCTCCGACCCGACGGACTACGACCCCGGGCTGCTCGCGAAGGACGCGACGAAGCAGGCCCTCGACGGGGTGCACGTACTGCTGCAGTTCCAGCCCTTCGAGTCGGACACTCCCGCGATGCGGCAGTTCAAGGCCGACATCAGGAAGGCCGCCGGCGGCAAGGACGTACCCCTCAACATGCACATGATGACGGGGTACATGAGCGCCGACCTCTTCCTCTCGATCGCGAAGAAGGCGGGCGAGGACCTCACCGTCGAGTCCTTCCAGAAGGCCGCCGACGGCTTCTCCGACACGGGAACGCTCGTGGGCGACCGTGCCGAGCCCAAGGGGAAGAAGGAGAGCTTCGGCTGCGGCGCGCTCGTCCGGCTGAAGAACGGGCGGTACGAGGTGGCGGTGCCGTTCACCTGCTATCCGCCGATCCCCTTCGGCTGAGGGGGCGCGTCACGTGGGTGACCTGCTGGGCTTCGTCCTGAGCGGGCTGGTCTCGGGCGCGCTGTACGCGCTGCTCGCGACCGGCCTCGTGCTGTCCTACTCCGCCTCCGGGCTCTTCAACTTCGCGCACGGCGCCACCGCCTATCTCTGCGCGCTGGCGTTCTACGAGCTCCACTCCGGCTTCGGCCGGCCAGCCGTCCCCACCGCCCTGCTCCTGGTGTTCGTGGTGGCGCCCGGCCTCGGCTGGGGCCTGGACCGGCTGATGTTCCGCAAGCTCGCCGGGGTCGGCGAGACGGCGCAGATCGTCGCCACGATCGGCCTGCTCGTCGCGCTGCCCGCGGCCGGACTGTGGGCGGTCGAACTCCTGGAGCGGGCGGGCGCCCCGGTCAAGCCCGCCGAGAACCAGTTCGGGCTGCCGGGCGTCGGGCCGAGCCCCGCGGTGTCCTGGCAGCCGCTCGACGGCGTGGGCATCGACTCCGACCAGTTGATCACCTGGATCGCCACCGCCCTCGCGGCGGCCGGCCTGTGGCTCCTCATGCGGCACACCCGGCTCGGCCTGCGGCTGCGGGCCGCCGTCGACAACCGCGCGCTGACCGAGCTGCGGGGCATCAGCGCGGACCGGCTGTCCTCCATCGCCTGGATGCTGTCGTCCGGCCTCGCGGGTCTCGCCGGAGTCCTCGCGACCCCGCTGCTCGGGCTCTCCGCGCACGACTACACGCTGTTCCTGTTCGTCTCGGCCACCGCGGCGGTCCTCGGACGCTTCACATCGGTGCCGCTCGCCTTCGCGGGCGGCCTCGGACTCGGGGTGCTGCAGAACCTGGTGGCGGGGTACGCGTCGTTCGCCGAGGGCATCACCGGCTTCCGCACGGCCGTACCGTTCCTCATCCTCTTCGCCGGACTCGTCGTCCTGGGCCGGCGGCGGCGCCGCGCGGCGGGCACGGCGGCCGTGGACCCGCCGCCGGTCGAGTACCTCGCCGGGAAGGGCCGGGGCCGCCGCTGGGGCGCCTGGATCGTGGCCGGCGTGCTCCTCGGCACGGCGTTCTACACCGTCACCACGCCCTTCTGGAGCGGGATCCTGGCCCAGGGGCTCGCGATCGGGCTCGTGTTCATGTCGTTCACGGTGGTCACCGGTCTCGGCGCGATGGTGTCGTTGGCGCAGGCGACGTTCGTGACCGGCGCCGCCCTGGTCGCCGGGCTGCTGATGAGCCACGGCTGGCCCTTCGTCGCGGCGGCGGCGGTCGGCACGGCGGCCGCGGCCCTGCTCGGCGCGGTGGTCGCGCTGCCCGCTCTGCGGCTCGGCGGCAGATCACTGGCCCTGGCCACCCTGGCGCTCGCCTTCCTGGCGGACCAGGTCCTCTTCCAGCTCGGATGGCTGCGCAACGGCGACACCGGGTGGGAGATCCCGCGGCCGGTGGTCGGACCGGTGGACCTCGGCGACGACCGGGCCCTGGGGCTCGCCCTCGTGCTGCTCAGCGGCGCGGTCGTCGCGCTCCTCAGCCGGCTGCGCGGCTCCCGCTGGGGCCGGGCCGTGCTCGCCGTCCGCTCGGCCCCCGAGGCCGCGGCCGCGTCGGGGGTGTCGGTCGTACGGACCAAACTGCTGCTGTTCACGGTGTCGGCGGGCCTCGCGGGCTTCGGAGGGGTGCTCTACGCCTCGTACAACACCAGGATCACGGCCACGGACTTCACGGCGATGACGGGCCTGGTGTGGCTGGCGGTCGTGGTCGCGGCGGGGGTGCGCAGGCCGCAGTTCGCGGTCGTGGCGGGGCTGGTCTTCGCGGTGGTCCCGCACCTGATGACGACGTACGTGACGGAGTCCGCGCATCTGCCGGTGATCCTCTTCGGCCTGGCGGGGCTCGCGCTGGCGAACGACCCGGACGGGTACTGCGCGGCGCTGCCGTCGAGGCTGGCGGCCCGGCGCGCGGCGAAGGCGGGGGCGGTCCGAGGGGGCGTGCCGGGGGCGGCCCCCGCCTTCGCCGGGGCGGCCCGGGGGGCTGTGCCGGGAGCCTCCGCGCCGCGAAGCCGAGGCGGCTCCGCTGCTCAGGTGGGGGACGGTCCGTACGAGGCGCACGCCGCCACGGCCGGAGGCGCCGCCCCGGGACCGGCCGATGGTCCGTACGTGCCGCACGCTGCTGCGGCCGGAGGCGCCGCCCCGGGACCGGCCGACGGTCCGTACGCGCCGCACGCTGCTGCGGCCGGAGGCGCCGCCCCGGGGCCGGCCGATGGTCCGTACGTGCCGCACGCTGCTGCGGCCGGAGGCGCCGCCCCGGGACCGGCCGACGGCCCCCGCGAGGTGCCGAGCGCGCTCGAACTCGTCGCCGTACGCGCCGGGTACGGCGACGCGCCCGTGCTCCACGGCGTGGATCTCGTGGTCCGCGGCGGGGAGGTACTGGTCCTGCTCGGGCCCAACGGGGCCGGGAAGTCCACCCTCTGCCGGGTGGCGGCGGGACTGCTGCGGCCGGCCGGCGGTCTCGTGCGGGTACGGGGCGCGGACGCCACCCGCGACGCGGCCGTCGCCCGGGCGCGCCGCGGGGTGCGGCTGGCCCCCGAGGGGCGGGGGATCTTCGCCGGACTCTCCATCGAGGAGAACCTGGCCCTCCAGCTGACGGGAGCCGAGGACCGCGACGCCGTGTACGAGCGGTTCCCCGCGCTCGCCGCCCGTCGCACCGTCGCCGCCGGGTCCCTTTCGGGCGGCGAGCAGCAGCTCCTCGCCCTCGCCCCGCTCCTCCAGCGACCGCCCGCGGTCCTCGTCGCCGACGAGCCGTCCCTCGGTCTCGCACCGCGCGTCGTGGACGAGGTCTTCCGCATCCTGGCCGAACTCCGCAGCCACGGAACCGCGTTGGTCCTCGTGGAGGAGAAGGCGGCCGAGGTGCTCGGGATCGCCGACACCGTCGCGTACCTCGCACAGGGCGAGATCGCCTGGTCCGGACCCCGGTCCGAGGTGGACCGGGACCGGCTCGCCGAGGCCTACCTGGGGACGGGAGTCCGCCGATGAGCCACACGCTGCTCCGCGCGAGCGGGATCGACGTCCGCTTCGGCGGCGTCCACGCCCTGCGTGACGTGACCGTCTCCGTCGGACCCGGTGAGATCTGCGGTCTCATCGGGCCGAACGGCGCGGGCAAGACGACGCTCTTCGACGTGCTGTCGGGGATGCGGCGCCCGGACCGGGGAGCGATCGCGTACGACGGCACGGACATCACCCGCCGGTCCTCCGTCTGGCGGGCCCGGCACGGCATCCGCCGCACCTTCCAACGCCAGCAGCTCTTCGGCCAGTTGACCGTCACGGACAATCTCGTCGTGGCGCAGGACTGGCGGGGCGGAGTACGGCCCGCGGCGCGCCGCCGTCGGGAACGGGCCGCGGCCGTGCTCCACGAGTGCGGGATCGACGCGCTCGCCGCCTCGTACGCGGGCGGCCTGCCCGTCGGACAGGCCCGCATGGTCGAGCTGGCCCGCGCGCTCGCCGATCCGCCCCGGGTCCTGCTCCTCGACGAGCCCGCGTCCGGGACGACCGCCGAGGAACGCCGCAGACTCGCCGCCGTCGTACGGCACATGGCCGACGAGGAGAACTGCGCGGTGCTGCTCGTCGAGCACAACGTGGCCTTCGTGATGGAGCTGTGTTCACGCGTCGTGGTGCTCGACCTCGGCAGGATCCTCGCCGAAGGGACACCGGCCGAGGTCCACGCGGACCCGGCGGTGCGGGAGGCGTACCTCGGGTCCGTGGGGGAGGAGGAGGTGCCGGACCGGTCGAGCCGGTGACCCACCGGTTCGCGAGACGGGGCTCCTCCGCTCCCTCGGGGGTGTCAGCACCCGCGGGGTCCCCCGCGTGGGAAGTTTGAGCGGGGCGCTCCGTCCACCCACCATGGGGACATGAGCCACGCATTCCAGACCCGCATCCTCGACATCACCACCGGGGCAGCGGAAAACGTCCACGACCTGACCCGGGAGTGCTCCTCCTTCCTTGCCGAGGTGGCGCAGGGCAGAGACGGGCTCCTGAACGTCTTCGCACCGCACGCGACCACAGGTGTGGCGTTGATCGAGACGGGTTCGGGCAGTGACACCGATCTCCTGGCCGCCCTGCACCAGCTCCTCCCCGCGGACGAACGCTGGCAGCACCGCCACGGAAGCCCGGGTCACGGCCGTGACCACGTGATGCCGGCGATCGTTCCGCCCCATGCGACGATCCCCGTGATCGGCGGTGAACTGGCGCTGGGCACCTGGCAGTCGGTGTGTCTGGTGGACACCAACAAGGACAACCCGGAGCGCCAGGTGCGACTGTCGTTCCTCGGGTAGTGCCGGTGGGGTCAGGACTGTAGGGCCCGGACCATCCGGTCCGGCCCGAGCGGCATGGTGGCCTGTGAGCGGCCGGGCGGTCGGCCTCGGGTGGCCGGGGCGTCCCGTGCCTCGCTACGTGGACCAAGGGGAGGGGAGACGCGGATCGGGCAGGTAGGTGCAGTAGGTCCCCGTGCGGATCGTGCGGTCGAGGTGATCGCCGAGCGGCGGAGAGGCGTCGCGAAGGTGTCCGATGGCCTTCCGCAGAGCTTGGGTCACCGCTGACCGGGCCCGTTCGGACGCAGCGCCTGCGCGCCGGTCATGCCCGCCGAGCCCGACCGCCCGGGAGAGTTCGTCGATCAGGAAGGAGCGCTCCAGTTCGGCCTGCTCCTTCCTGGCGAAGTCGTTGTCGGCCCGGGCCTCCTCGATGTCGCCCTCGATCTCGGTGAGCCGACGGCGGTACATCTGTTTGGCACGGTCGTCCAGGAGGGGCCCGACGTCGCCGGTGTCGCGGACGAGCCTGCCCGAGGCGGCGGGGTCGTCGCTGTCGGCGGCGACGAGGTCGAGGACATGGAACTCGCGACCCGGTGCGGCGAGCAGCCGGGCGAGGTGGTGCATGCCCTTGCTGTCGCGGACGGTCAGGCGCCGACCGTCGAAGACGACCCTCCAGTAGTCGGCCTCCCGGACGAACGCGTTCGGCTCTGCCGCGCTCTGTTCCCTCGCGGTCAGCTCCGTCGTGGTGCCCTCGGGGCCCGATCGCGCCCGGTCGGCAGCCGACACGTCGGTCGCGGGTGTTCCGGCTGTCGACACCTCGGTGGTCGGGGCCCCGGCGATCCGTCCGAACGCGACACGGGCTGCCTCCCGTTCGAGCGCCTCGGCCCGAGTGTTGCCCAGGGCCCGCTGGGCGTCCGCGAGGAGTAGTCGGCATTCGGCGACCTCGTAGGGCGCGCCGATGTCGCTCCAGGCGCGGACGGCGTCGGAGAGCCGCTCCACCCCCTTTTCCCGGGGCTGGTGTGCCGTGGTTGCCAGGAAGGCGTGCGCGAGCATGGCGAGGGTAATGTGCCGATACCAGCCGACGTAGCGGCGAACTTCGTACTGGTCCAGGCCGCATTCGTTCTTCGCGGCCTGGAAACACTCCTCGATCGCCCAGCGCGTCCCGGCGATCCGCACCAACTCCTGAACGGTGGTCTCCAAGGGGGCGTAAGCGAGGTAGTAGGCGATCTCGTCGGGCTTGCGGATGCTGCGCCGGGCCAGGGCCCACCGCATCCGGTGGGGGACCTCGCCCTGGTAGTCGAACTCGGCGACGGTCGGCAGCCGCACCGCCGCCCAGTGGTGGACGCGCGCGCCCTTCGCGCCGTCACCGCACGAGATCTTCTCCCACGCTTCGTCCGGGGCCTGCGCGAACAAGCCGTCGATGCGGGTTCGCGGGGACCCGGCAGAACCTGACCGAGTCGTACACGTACGTGATGCAGCCTACGCACCCGGCGACCGGATCCACCTCTTCGGCTTCAGCGGCGGCACGTACACCGCGCGCCCTGGTCGGCCTGCTCAAGTCGGTCTGTTGCGGCCCGGGGCGGAGAACCTCGTACCGCACGCGACCCCCGACGTGGCCCGCGTCCGCCACGCCGTCTCCACCGACGAGAAGCGCCCACCGTACGAGGAGCACCTCGTCCTGCCGCCGAAGGAGCCGGGGGCGCCGGGCCCGCTCATCGAGGAGGCCTGGTTCGACGGAGGCCACTCCGACGTGGGCGGCACCTTCGACGACGACCCGAGACTTCCCACCGTCGCGCCCAAGCGGATCGTGGACGGCGTCCTCGACGCGGGCCTCCTGCTCGAGAAGAAGGCGTACGGCAGGTGATCCGGCTCGACGCGACGGGAGAACCCCGGCTCTTCAACCGTGGGCCCGCGTACCGGAGATGGCGACTCCCGGCGGGTCCGTCCGGGGATTCGGCGGACGGAGGACCCCTCGGCGGCGGCGACAACCGGCGTCCCGGTGGGCGGCTGCTTCGGTGTCGCCGGGGCTCCTCGCGTGCGTGGGGCACGTGTCCCCACCGGATCCGGTTCGGGGTTCCGATGGGCAGGCGTCCCCACCGGGATCCCGACGGGCGAGTGCTCGTACGGTCGATCCGGGGAACCACGCGGGGAGGGAAAGCGTGTACACACGTGAAACGGGGGAGACCCCCGGTACGACGTCGGGGAGGCGGGGTCGGTGGGCGGAGCGACGGTACTTGCGGAACGGATCGCCGAACGGCGGGCCGGGCTCGGCGATCCGAGGGAGCTGGTGGGGGAGCTACGGCGTGCCGTCGTCCTCGTCCCGGTGGAATCCGGCGGTCTGTGGACGGCCGAGCTCGGTGGGGTCCGGTGGATCTGCGCCTTCACCGACGAGGCGGCGCTCGCCCGGTTCGCCCGGGCTCGTTCCCTCGCCCCCGGCTCGCGGGCGGACGACGCCACCCGCACCTGGGACTATGCGGCGCTGCGCGGCGCGCGGCTGCTCGACGAGATCGTGCCCGCCCTGGGCGTCCCCGCCGGGGTGGCCGTCGACATCGCCGATCCGGAGGGGGCGATGGCCTTCCCGCCGGTTCGGGGCATCGTGCCCGACGACGTGGCGATCGACGTCCGGACCGACGGGCCGACGACCTCTCCGCCCGACGGCCCGGCCGCGGCCTCGGGGCCGACCGCCGGCGGTGACGCCCGATGAGCGGGGGCGGCCAGGAGAACCTGCGGTTCGACCAGGAGAGCGTCAAGCGGATCACCGAGGGGATCCGGGCGGCCACCGCCGAACTCCGCGACATCGGCACTGGCACCGGCTCCGTGCTTGGCAAGGGGTTCTCCGAGCTCTCGATGACCGGCATGGAGGCCGGACACCACGGCCTGTCGGCCGACTTCGAGGACTACTGCGAGCGCTGGGAATGGGGCGTGCGAGCGCAGATCCAGGACGCCAACACCCTCGCGGCGACGCTGGGGCTGGCCGCCGGAATCGTCTGGGAGGAGGACCAGTACCTCCAGGGCACCTTCAAGATCGCTGTGAACTCCGCCGTGGGCAACCCGCACGCCTCGGAGGCGGACATCGTCAAACAGGACTGGGGCGACGTGTTCACGCCCGACTACCTCAGCCCTGACTGGAGCGCCGAGTCCTTCGACCGCGCCGGCGACGACATCGCGCAGACCTGGAAGGACACCGGACGGGCCGTCCTCACGGAGGGCGAGGGCGGGAGCCGGGCGCGGATCCTCAACGAGCTCCTCGGGGTGGACCAGGGCGACTTCGACCGTGCGGTGGACGAGACGTTCGGCCCGTCCCCCGAGGAGAGGGCCCAGCAGCGGAACAGCGGGGGGAACTGAGCGGTGGGCATCGGGGACTTCATCAGCGACCTCACACCGGACGTCGTCGAGGACGCGGTCGAGGACGGGGTCGAGTGGGTCGGCAACCGGGTCGAGGACGCCGGCAACTGGACCGCGGACCGGTTGGACGACGTCGGCTGGGAGTCCGGTGCGGACTGGGTGCGCGAGCAGTCGCGCTCGGTGGCGAACCGGATGGGCGCCGAGGTCGACGAGATGGACCTCGGTCAGACCGAGGACAAGACCACGCTGATCTACGGCAGCCCGTCCAAGCTCCGCTCGACCGCCTCCCACCTGCGCGACCTGCAGGCCTCTTTCGACAAGGTGGGTCAGGGGCTCAAGGGTCTCGACGCGTCCGCCGTGAAGGGCGAGGCCGCGGACGCCTTCCGGGAGAAGGTGGCGGTCGAGCCGCCGAAGTGGTTCAAGGGCGCGGACGCCTTCGGCAAGGCCTCCGACGCCTTGGCGAGCTTCGGCCTCACCGTCGAGTGGGCCCAGGGACAGGCCCAGACGGCCATCGACAAGTGGAAGCAGGGCACCAAGGCGTCCGAAGACGCGGCGAACGCCCATCAGAAGAAGGTCGACGACTACAACAAGGCCGTCGACCGGTACAACGCCGAACCCGCCGACAAGCGGAACCCGGCCTCCCTGCCACCCAGGCCGGGCGCCTTCAGCGACCCCGGCAAGGCCCTGATGGAGGAGGCGCAGGAGATCCTCGCCGAGGCCCGGAAACAGCGCAACGCCGCCGCCGAGACCGCCCGCACGGCGATCCGGGCGGCCCGGGACGCGGCCCCTCCCAAGCCCTCGTACGCCGAGCAGGCCAAGGACGGCCTCGACGAACTACAGGTGATGCAGACGCACTTCGGCGGCGGCATCGTCAAGGGCACGGCCGGACTGCTCAGTTTCGTCCGGAGTGTCAACCCCACCGACCCGTACAACCTCACCCACCCCGCCGAGTACTTCACCCAGCTCAACAGCCTCGCCTCCGGACTCGTCCTCATGGCCAACGACCCGTGGGGCACGGGCAAGCAGATGCTCGACAACTTCATGAAGGACCCGGCGGAGGGCTTCGGCCGGCTCGTCCCCGATCTGTTGCTCACCGCCGCCACCGCCGGCGGTGGCGCGGCCGTCAAGGGCGTCCGGGTCGCGGCCGAGGGAGCAGACCTGGCGTCCGACGCCAACCGCGCCCGCCGCCTGATCGACGGGTCGCCGAACGGCACCCACAACCGCCCCGACGCCCACCGACTCGTCGACGAGACCGACCCGGTGGACCTGGCCTCGGGCCGGATGTTCCTGCCCCAGACCGACGTCTCCCTCCCCGGCACCCTCCCGCTCACCTTCACCCGACGCGTCGAGTCCGGCTACACCGCCGGACGCTTCTTCGGCCCCTCGTGGTCCTCCACCGTCGACGAGCACCTGGAGATCGACGCGCAGGGGGTCGTCCACGTCACGGACGACGGCCTCCTGCTCCCCTACCCGCACCCCGTGCCCGGTCTCCCCACGCTCCCCGAGTCCGGCACCGGCCGTCGGCCGCTCGCCCGCGACGAGCCCGGCGACTACACGCTCACCGATCCGGACACCGGTCTGACCCGGCACTTCGCCGCGCCCGCCGGCACCGAACCGGGCGGCGACGGAGAGGCATGGCTCGTACGGACGGTGGACCGCAACGGCAACGCCGTCACCGTCGACCGCACCGAGGACGGAACCCCGCTCGCCCTCGTCCACACGGCGGGCTACCACGTCGACGTCACGACCGAGAACGGCCGGGTGACACGCCTCGCCCTGCGCCTTCCCGACGGCACCGGACAGGAACTCGTCCGCTACGGCCACACCGACGGCGACCTGACCGCGGTCACCAAGCCCTCCGGCGCCACCCTCACCCTCGCCTACGACGACCGGCACCGGGTGATCACCTGGACCGACTCCAACGGCAGCCGCTACGACTACGCCTACGACGAGCACGACCGGGTCATCGGCGAGGGCGGCGAGGACGGCCACGTCCAGCTCACGCTCGCCTACGGCCACCCCGATCCGGCCACCGGCCACCGCACCACCACCCTCACCACCGCCGACGGACGGGTCACCCGCCATCTGATCGACGGTTCCTGCCACGTCCTCGCCACCGTCGACCCGCTCGGCCACACCACCCGGCTCGGCCACGACGCCCGCGGGAACCTCCTCAGCCGCACCGATGCCCTCGGCCGGACGACCGGCTTCTCGTACGACGACGAGGGCCGACTGCTCACGGTCCTCCGGGCCGACGGCAGCCGGCTCTCCACCGTCCGTGACGACCGGGGCCTGCCCGTGGAGTTCATCGACGCCGACGGCGGGCGGACCCGCCAAGAGTTCGACGACCTCGGCAACCTCACCGCCGTCACGGACCCCGCCGGCCACACCACCCGCTACGCCTACGACGACCGGGGCCACCTCGCCACCATCACCGACCCCTCCGGCGCCGTCACCACCTTCCGCTGCGACCCCGCCGGACTCCCCCTTGAGGTCGGCGATCCCCTCGGCGGCACCACACGGTGCGAGCGCGACGCCCACGGCCGGCTCGTCCGCGTCACCGACCCGCAGGGCGCCGTCACCACCCTGGAGTGGACCGAGGACGGCGAACTCGCCCGGCGCGTCCGCCCGGACGGCACCGTCGAGGCATGGGCCTACGACGGTGAGGGCAACTGCACGGCGTACACCGATCCGAACGGCCTCACGACCCGCTTCGAGTACACCCACTTCGACCTGCTCGCCGCCCGCACCGGTCCGGACGGCGCGCGCCACGCCTTCGAGCACGACGCGTCCCTCCGCCTCACCCGGGTCACCGACCCCCAGGGGTTGACCTGGGACTACACCTACGACCGGGCCGGCCGCACGGTCGCCGAGACCGACTTCGACGGGCGGACCGTCGCCTACGAACTGAATGCGGTCGGGCAGGTCACCGCCCGCGTCACCCCCACCGGCCAGACCATCCGCTACGACCGGGACGCGCTCGACCGGATCGTCCGCAAGGACGCGGCCGGAGCCGTCACCACCTACGCGTACGACGCCGCCGGCCGGATGGTCCGCTCCGAGGGCCCCGACAGCGAACTCGTCCGGCAGTACGACCGCCGCGGCGAACTCAAGGCAGAACTCGTCGACGGCCGCCCGCTCACCTACACCTACGACGACACCGGACGCCTCTCCCGCCGCATCACCCCCACCGGACACGTCACCAGCTACGCGTACGACGCCACCGGCCGGCTCGCCCAGCTCACCAGCGGCGCCCGGCGGATCTCCTTCACCCACGACACGGCGGGACGGGAACTGCGCCGTGCCTTCGGCGACGCCCTCGAGCTCACCACGTCCTGGGACGGGTCCGGGCGGCTGGCCGGCCAGCACCTGACCGCGGGCGGCCGCACCGTCAACCGCCGCGCCTACACCTATCGCGCCGACGGCCACCTCACCGCGCTCGACGACGCCCTGCGCGGCTCCTTCCGCTACGGCCTCGACATCACCGGCCGCGTCACCACGGTCACCGCCGCGGGCTGGAAGGAGTCGTACGCCTACGACGCCTCCGGCAACCAGACCTCCGCGTCCTGGCCCGGCAGCCACCCCGGCCAGGACGCCACGGGCCCTCGCAGCTACACCGGCACCACCCTCACCCGCGCCGGAGCGGTCCGGTACGAGCACGACGCCGGCGGCCGGATCACCCTGCGCCGCCGGGTCACGCTCTCCGGAAGAGCGGACACCTGGCGGTTCACCTGGGACGCCGAGAGCCGCCTCACCGCCGTCACCACGCCCGACGGGACGCGTTGGCGCTACCGGTACGACCCGCTCGGCCGCCGCACCGCGAAGCTGCGGCTCGCCGACGACGGCAAGACGGTGGTCGAGGAGACCCTGTTGACCTGGGACGGCCCGACCCTGTGCGAACAGGTCACGACCGCACCCGGGCTGCCCCGCCCCGTCGCCCTCACCTGGGACCACCGGCACGCCAAGCCGCTGGCCCAGACCGAACGCGTCCTCGGCGCCGACGCCTCCCGGGAGGCCGTCGACGAGCGCTTCTTCGCCATCGCCACCGACCTCGTCGGAACCCCCACCGAACTCGTCGACGAGACCGGCCGGGTGGCCTGGCACAGCCGCGCCACGCTCTGGGGCACCACCACATGGAACAGCGGCGCCACCGCCTACACCCCGCTCCGGTTCCCCGGTCAGTACTTCGACCCCGAGACCGGTCTCCACCACAACTACTTCCGGCAGTACGACCCGGAGACCGCCCGCTACCTCACCCCCGACCCGCTGGGGCTCCTCCCCGCCCCCAACCCGGCTTCCTACGTCCACAACCCGGTCACCTGGTCCGACCCTCTCGGCCTCTCCCCCTACCGCGGGCTCGGACTCAGCGACGAGGCGATGAACGCCATCCAGAAGCTGGAGAACATCAAGGCCGACCCGATCGGCCGCATCAACTCCGAGCCCAACCACAACCACTACTCGGCGGCGCGGCGCGAGGCGGGCGGCGAGGTGGTGGCCCGCAAGCCGGACGGCACCCCCTTCGACCACGTCCAGGACCTCACACAGGCCGCGAACGGACTGGAGAACGTCCGCAAGGCCCTGTGGAAGGAGATGGAGAAGCTACCGGACGGCATGACCGAGCGCGGGCTCGAAGTGCTCCTCAAGAAGCACGACGAGACCGTCTACCACCTGGACCGTGTGAAAGGCTTCCTGCACCAGATCAAGCAGCAGCCATGACCGATCCCAGAAACGGAACAGTGCGCCCATGACCGACGAGAACAGCCACGCCACCGAGGTACGCGAGCGGTGGGCCCGCCCGGAGAACGCCCCCGCCCTCGAGGGCATCCGCGCCGCCCTCGCCGGCGGTGGCGACTGGCGCGCGCTCGTGCGCGAGTGGACCCTGCCCTGGGGCACCGAGAACGATCTGGCCGGCATTCCGCTCGCCGGCGCGGGCCTCGGCGGCGTGGACCTGAAGGACGTCATTCTCAGCTACGCCGACCTGCGTGGCTGCGACCTGAGCGGCTGCGACCTCACCGACGCGTTCCTGACGGGCACCGACCTGCGCGAGGCCACGCTGGTGAACGCGACCCTCACCCGCGTGAACGCCGGGCTCTGCGACCTCAGCGGGGCCGACCTCAGCGGCGCGAACGCGGACGACGCCGTGTTCTCCCGCGCCCGCCTCGTCGGCACCCGGCTGTCCGGCGCCTCCCTGCGCCGGGTGAAGTTCGTCGCGGCCGAACTCGGCGACGCGGACTTCTCCGACGCGGACCTGTCGGACGCCGTGATGGTCGCGGCCAGGACGGCGGGCACGATCTTGGACGGCGCACGCCTGGAGGGGACCCGCCACGGCTCACTGAGGCCGTAGACCCTCAGCTGTCGACGGACCACGAAGGTCCCCTCACCGATCACGAGGGCTGCCGCGAAGGCGGCGGCCCCACCGATCAGCCGTCACCCCGCGCGCCACGGGTGCCGCAGTCGCTTGGGGCCGTGAGGCCGACCGCCGATCGCACCCCCCTCCGCGACCGGTGTCCGAGGCCCGCCGTACTCTTCCCCGGGTTCGACCGCCCCGGGAGATCCGCTTGCCCGTTCACGCTCGGCTCCGTGCCACCGTCCTCGCTCTCATGCCCTCGTCGCAGGCCGGTCCGCCGGAGATCGCGGGGCTGCCCGGGCGCAGGCTGCTCGTCCAGCGGAGCGACGACGAGATCGTGGCCCGGCCCCTGGACGACGCCTTCGTCGCACGCGCAGGGGCGAGTGTTCGCTTCCCCGCGCCCTGGCCCCGGACTCGCGGAACGCGGGAAGTGGCGCCGGACGCGAGTCTGGCCGTCTTCGCCGGGGTCCATGCCGTGCGCGCGGTGGATCCGTCGGGAGCGACGCGTTGGGAGGTCCGCCATGGGTGCTGGTACGGCGCGTGCCGCGAGATGCACGAGGCGTACGACGAGTACGCGGCTCGGCAGGACCATCGGTACCCCGAGAGCGGCTCGGTCGGTTTCTCGGCGGACGGCAGGCTCGTCTGGGCGCACGTACGCGGCCCGTCGTCCGAGGGCGAGCCGAACCCCGACACGGCCGACCAGTGGCTGGTCGTCGACGCCGAGAACGGTCGCGTGCTCGCGCGGGCCGACGCCGAAGCGGCAGCGACCGGTTCATGACCGTCTCCCACGACCAGGACTCCCTTTCCGTACGAGACTCTCGCGGCGCCGTCAAGGCGCTGGACTGGAACGCCGAAGCAGCGATTCCCCGCCACCCGGACGCTCCCACCGCCATCGCCACGGACGGTGACGCCGCCGAGGACGAGGACGAACTGGACGTCTGCTGGGATTGGGCCGGCGGTTTCCTCGACGAGACGACCCTTGCCGCCTCGACTGTCGAGTGCGACGAGGAGTGGGGGCGGGGCCGGCACTGGCTGGTGGACACGACGGGCAGGAACGGTTTCGTGCGGATCGACTGCCCCTCGCCAGTACCCTCCGAGCCGACCGCGCTGGGGGGCGGTGTCCGGTCGACGCTGTCCGGGACTCGTGACGGCCGCGGGTCCACGATGCTGTACGCCATCTCAGCCCACGGCGGCAGGTCGAGGGGTCCTGACGTCGTGGGGACCGGGGCGAATCCGTCGCCCCTGTCCGAAGGAACAAGGCAGCCGGAACACATCCGGACACTCCCTCCGGATCTCGCGCGGAGCCCCGACCGCGGTCGGCTTGCGGGGCGGCGGTGACGGTCGCATAGTCCGAGGTATGGACGCGCGTGAGGCGGCGCTCCGACAGGCTTACGACCATGCTGTCCGATGGCTGGCGAGCCTGCCCGACCGTCGGATTCCCGCCCGCGCCTCGGTCGACGAGATCGTGAGTGCGCTCGGTGCCGAGCTGCCTGCCGGCCCCGGCACGCCCGCCGACGTCGTCGACCTGCTGGCCACGGCCTGCGAGCCGGGGCTCACCGCGTTCCCCAGCGGCCGCTTCTACGGGTTCGTGGTGGGCGGCACCGAACCGGCCGCGCTGGCTGCCGACTGGCTGGTCAGCGCCTGGGACCAGAATTGTGTGATGCGCACCGTCTCGCCCGCGTACGCGGCGGCAGAGGAAGTCGCCGGCGCCTGGTTGCTCGATCTGCTCGGCCTGCCGAGGAACAGCTCCGTGGGCTTCACCACGGGTGCGACGATGGCGAACTTCACCTGCCTCGCCGCCGGGCGGGACACGGTGCTGCGGCGCACCGGCTGGAACGTCGCCCGCCACGGCCTCACGGGTGGCCCGCCCGTGCGTGTCGTCGCCGGCAAGTCCCGGCACATGGCCATCGACCTGGCGTTGCGCTACCTCGGACTCGGCCGGCCCGACCTGGTCGCGGCGGACGATCACGGACGCATCGAACCCGAGGCCCTGCGGAAGGTGCTGACGGCCGGCGGACAGAGCCCCACGATCGTGATCCTCCAGGCCGGCGACATCCATTCCGGCGCCTTCGACCCCTTCGCCGCGAGCATCCGCGCGGCGCGCGAGGCAGACGCCTGGGTCCATGTCGACGGCGCGTTCGGACTGTGGGCAGCCGCCGCGCCGCGCCGCGCCCACCTGACGGCGGGCTGCGCGGACGCGGACTCCTGGGCGACGGACGCCCACAAGACGTTGAACGTCCCCTACGACTGCGGACTCGCCATCGTGCGCGACGCGTCCGCGCTCCGGGCGGCGATGGGCCAGCGTGGCGACTACCTCATCCAGCACGAACACGGTGACCCCATCGACAAGGTGCCCGAACTCTCACGGCGCGGCAGAGCGTTCACCGTGTGGGCCGCCCTCAGGTCCCTCGGCCGATCAGGCGTCTCCGACCTCGTCGAACGGCTGTGCCGCCACGCCTCGGCGTTCGCCGCCGGCATCGCCGGGATCGAAGGCGCGACCGTCCTCAACGAGGTCGTGTTCACCCAGGTCTGCGCCGAGTTCGGCAGTGACGAACGCACCGACCGGGTACTCGCCCGGCTGCTCGACGACGGCACGGCGTGGATCAGCGGCTCCACCTGGCACGGCAGACGCGTCATGAGGATCTCGGTGAGCAACTGGTCGACCACCGACGAGGACGTGGCGCGCACGCTCGACGCGATCCGTCGCGCGGCCGCCGGGGCCTGACGACCGTCGCACCGCCCGTCGCGGGCCTCCGCACCCCACAGTGCTACGAGCTCCCGTTCCCTGACGGGGCGTTCTGGGGGGCGCCTGCGTGTGATGGGCCGTATGTCCGTCACCTGGACGGATTCACGTCGTGGCTTCCTCCTCAGCGGCACGGGGTTGCGCGACCCGGATTCGGGCGGGGTGCGCCTTTCGCGTGCGCCTGTACTGTGCGGCGCCACCGCAGGTGCAGCATGTCGAAGGAAATGGCCGATGACGCGTCGCCCCAACATTCTGCTGATCGTCACCGACGAGGAGCGGGCGGCGATCCCCCGCCCCGATCGAACGCCACCTCGGCCAGGTCGTGGAGCGACACCCTGAGCACGCCCTCTCCTGCGTTCACATGTCCGCTGGTCGCCCCTGCCTCGCGCTCGCCGGGCCGCGCGGTGCAGGGCCGGATCCAAGCACCACATCCGCTGGGCCTATACCACCCGGATCGCAGCCCTTCCCACCGACGAGTTTCGACGGCCACGCGGTGCTTGTCCTTGACCACACCCCCATGGCTGCCCGAACCCCTCGCCCGTCTCCTGGCCGGTCTCGCCGATCAGGGACCGACCTCCGGGAGGCCGCGAACTCACCCCGCCGATGGCTCTTCCCGGGCATCCGGCCCAGCCCGCACCACCGCGCTGATCCGACTCGCTGAGGACCTGCCGCCGGCCGTCCTCGCACCGATGCTCGGCCTCCATGTCATCACCGCCCGGCAGTGGCGCCGCGGCGCGTCCGCCGACTGGACCGCCTACCAGAAAGCCCGCCGGTCCAGCAGCCGGACGACCTGAGCCCTCCGTCGTTCCTCGGGTAGTGCCGGTGGGGTCGGGACTGCGGGCACGCGTGCGCGGAGGTGGCGGACGCCGGTTCGGGGGCACTCGGCGCGCCCCGGCCATCCGCTCACCGGTCCCATGACGGGCAGGAGTCCGAGGAGGAGAAGCCGACCGCTGCGTGCTCGGTGGACCGGGGCACCGGTGCCCGGATCGAGGCGGTCGGGCTGTGGTGCCGGGTGCCGGGGCGAGCGTACGGTTGAGGAATGGTCGAGGCCCGTTCAAGGCTGCCCGGCGGAGCCGGGGCGGAACGGGACCGCGAGGGTGAACCGCGTGGCTGCGGACGATGTGCGAAGCCGCCGTGGTGGACCGGCAGAGGAGAGAACATGGTTGCCGCGAAGTCTCCACGGCCGAGGACGTGGAAGCACAGGGCCGCGCTTCCGGTCGCCACCCTCTTCGCCGCGTCGCTGGCCATGACGGCCTGTTCCTCCTCCGCCCCGACGCCGACCGCGTCGACCCCGTCGGCTCCGCCCGCGCCGTCCGGTGGTGCGAGTTCCCCGTCGGCTCCGCCCGCGCCGTCCAGCGGTGCCGGCTCCCCGTCGGCCCCGCCCCCGTCGTCCAGTCGTACGAGCTCTCCGTCGGCACCGTCGTCGCCGGGCGCGAGCACGCGGTCGTCCAGCCCGAGCGGCTCGTCCAGGGAGTGCACGACCGGCCAGCTCTCGGCCGCCCTGACGAGTCCCGAACCCGCCGCGGGCTCGATCTACGCGACCCTGGTCTTCACCAACCGCTCCACCGTCACGTGCACGATGACCGGCTACCCGGGCGTGTCCTACGTGGCGAAGAACGGTGTGCAGTCCGGCAACGCCGCCGTACGCGAGCCTGGCACGAAGACCTCCGTCACCCTCCCGCCCGGCGGACGGGCGAACGCCTCACTGCGCGACGCGAACGGCATCAGCGGCTACGACCCGGCGCAGTGCATGCTCTCTCCCGCCGAGGGCCTGCGGATCTACCCGCCGGATCAGACGGCCGCGCTCTTCGTCCCGTGGAAGACGGAGCACTGCGCGGGCCCGACCGTGCACGCGCTGACCGTCGGACCGGTCCAACCGGGCTGACCCGGCCAGAGGCCCGGCCGCCACGTCCGGCTGTCGTTCCTGGGGTGACGCCGGTGGGAAGCGCGCGCCACGACGTCGGGAGCGGTCTCGGCGGGGGGTTCCCAACACCACGGTAATCATGATGAGTTGAGGGAAGAATCGGATGACGGGGGAGGCGTCTGATCACATGCGCGGATACGAGTGCCAGGGCCGGGACGGCGACGTGCGTCGCCATGACAGCGGGACGGCGACCCGGCTCGCACGTCGTGCCGTGGAGGTGGCGGCGCCGCACGAGCTGCCCCAGTTCCCGATGACGGCCGAGGCCTTCCACCAGTCGTCCGCGAAGCACCGGCTGTGGCCGGTCCACCGTGACGAGCCGTTGGCGATCGGCCTCGACGTGGTCGCCGCGCTCATCAGCACCGCGGCGCTCTCCGCGGCGGTCCAGGTCCTCGACCACCTCGCCCAGCGGTCCACCGAGCAGGCCGTGGACACCACCCGGAACCGATTACTGCCCCGGTGGTTGCGCCGCCCCGGCCGACCGGCCCCCGAGCCGGCCGCCGTGCCCGTGGAGGCGGAGCGGCTGACCGCCGAGCAGCTGACCCGGCTGCGCGAGGTGGCCAGGCAGGCGGCGCTCCGGTGGCGGGTGCCCGAGCAGCAGGCGCAGGCGATCGCCGACGGCATCGTCGCCGAGCTCGCCACGCTGCCCCCGGAGCGGCAGGACGCCGGCGAGCCGGGCGGGGAGGGGCCGGCCGAGGCCGCCCGGTGAGGCGGCGTACGCCGGGACCGGGGGCGCGCGGCCGCCCGGGCCCGTTCACGCTTCCCTCCGGCACGTCCGTGCGCTTCGCGCTGCTGATCGCCGCGATGGCCACCGTGTCGGCCCTCCTGGTGAACGGCACCTCGTCGGTCCTGCTGTCCTCGGTGCGGTGGGAGGAGCTGCAGGAGTACCACGACTGCTACGCCCGGGCGACGGAGGCGGCGGCCCGTGAACGCGACTCCGCCACGGACATCCGCGTCCCCACCGAGCTCGACATGGGCGACTGCGAGGACCCGCGCGCCGGGTCGAGCCGACTGGTCACCGCCGGAGTCTCGGCCGGCCTGCTCCTCGCCCTCCTCGCCGCCTATGCCGGACTGCCCCGGTACCGGATCCGGCGGCGCGGCTACCGGCCGCTCAGCGGGATGCCCGAGCTGTCCGCGTATCTGGCGGGTCTGCTCCGCGAGTCGGGCGTCCGCGCGCGGGTCGGCTTCCTCGCGGAACCACTGAATCCGGCGGTCCACGCCCTCGCCTTCGGGCGTCTCGGACGGCGCCGGGTGGCGCTGAGCGGCGGGCTGCTCACCCTGTACTCCCTCGACCGGGGGGCGTTCCGGAGCATCGTCCTCCATGAACTGGCGCACATCCGCAACCGGGACCTGGACATCGCCTTCCTGACGCTGATCCTGTGGCGGGCGAGCATGCCCACGCTGGGGGCGCTGACCGTCGTGGCGGCCCCGGCGTCCCTGCTTTTCGGTGCCGCGCTCGCGGGCTCCGTCCTGGCGTTCGCGGCCCAGCTGCCGTTGCTCGCGGCGCTGGTGGTCCTGCTCAAGAACGCGGTGCTGCGGAGCCGGGAGCTGTACGCCGACGCGCGGGTGACGGAATGGGAGGGCTCGGCCGACGGTCTGCGCAGACTGTTCGGCGCCGCTCCTGCCGGGGAGGGCGGGAAGACCGGCCGTGGTCTGCTGAGCGTCCACCCGCCGCTCGCGCGGAGGGCGCGGGCGCTGGCCGACCGCGGGGTCCTGTACGAGGTCGGCTTCTGGGACATGAGCGCGGTCGGGGCGGCGGGCGCCTTCGTCTACGACATGGTGAGACTGGGGCCGATCGGCGGCGGCAGCCAGGCCGGACCGGTCGCCGAGCTCGCCGCGACGGTCCTGTCCGGGGTCCTGGTGGTGGGCGCGGCGGGGACGGTGCTGTGGCAGGCGGCGGCGCACGCCCCGGGCTCCCTCACCCCGGCGCGGGTCCGGCGGGCCGGCCTCGGCCTGGGCCTCGGCCTGGGCGTGTTCCGGCTGCTGTCCCCTTCGATGGCCTTCAGTGCGGTGAGCGTGGGCGGGAGAGGGATGTCGCTGGCCGTCCCGTACCTCGCCCTGACGAGTCTGTGCGGCTGGGCTCTCGTACGGTGGCTGGTGCTGGTCGCGCGGGCCTGGGGCCCGGTCCTGGCCCGCGGCCGCCGGCCACGACGGGTGCTCTGGACGGTTCTCGCGGTGAGCGCGGCCGGTGTGCTGCCGATGGTCGGCTTCCTCCTGACGCTTCCGCTGATGACGCTGTACGCGGCGGCGTTCATCGCGCCGTCGCTGCCGGGCGCGCTGGTCTTCCTCGGAGGCACCGGGGTTCTGGCGTTCACCCGCATCACGTCGCTGGTGGTGCCGGTGATGCTCACGGCCGTGGTGGTGCCGCTGGTGGGGCAGTACGTGTCCTGGCGTCCCGGTGCCCGGCACACCTTCACCGGGTTCGGCCCGCCGGGGCCACCGCCTGGGGTCCTCGTCCGCTTCGGCGTCCCGGTGGCACCGGCGGCCGCGGTGTCGGCGCTGCTGGTGGCGGCGACCGGCCTCCCCGCCGCCGAGCTGATGGTGGTGGGCGTGCTGATCGCCGGCCAGGTGGCGGCGGCCTTCTGGGCGGGCCGGGGCCACGCGCCGATCCCGCTAGCCCGGGGCGCCCTGGCCGCGTTCGGGGCGGGCCTGCTCGGCATGGAGGCCTTCGGGGTGCTGATCAGGCTCATGGGCTGCCTCTCCCCGGGCCCCGACGCCTGCGTCCCGCTCCCCGGCGCGGCCCCCTTCCGTCTGGCCCTCACGACGGCCGCCGTCGGCACCCTGCCCGCCTGGGTCGTCCACGCGCTCGCCGTCCGGGCCCGCCGGGCCCGGACGTGGATCCGGCAGTAGGGCGCCGGATCAGGCCCGGCGTCCGGTCGCCGCCAGGGCGTCCTTGACCTCCCGCGCCACACGGGCCGCGTCCTCGGGGTTGTTCACCACGTCCGTGTGGTTCATGTCGACGACGAGGACCTCGCTGGCCGAGTAGTGCTTGTGGACCCAGTCGTCGTAGCCGGACCACAGGGTCCGGTAGTACTCGACGAGGCTCTCGTCCTGCTCGAAGTCGCGTCCCCGCAGCCCGATGCGGTGCAGCACCGTCTCGAAGTCCGCCTTGAGGTAGACCATGAGGTCGGGGGCCTTGCGGTACGGCAGGCCGTCGATCTCGCGCATCATCTCGTCGAGCAGGCCCTCGTACACCTGCATCTCCAGGGAGCTGATCCGGCCCAGGTCGTGATTGACCTTGGCGAAGTACCAGTCCTCGTAGATGGAGCGGTCGAGCACGTTGTCGCCCTGCTTGTACGCCTCCTTGATCGCGGCGAACCGCGTCTGCAGGAAGTAGAGCTGGAGCAGGAAGGGGTAGCGCTTCGCCTCGATCTCCTCGGGGCTCGCCGAGTAGAAGAGCGGAAGGATCGGGTTGTCGTCGACGCTCTCGTAGAAGACGTCGCTGCCGAGCTCCTTGGCGAGGATTTCGGCCACGCTCGTCTTGCCGATCCCGATCATGCCTCCGACGCAGATCACCGGCATACCTCACTTCTCCCTGGGGGTCTTCTGTTCGTGCCGTGGACGGGGTGAGCCGGGCTTCCCGCACCACTGAGACGCACGCCGGTGGTCACACGATTCCCGCGATGCTCGTGATCAACGTCATGAAGACCGTCAGGCCCGAGCCCCCCCCCGCGACGGGCCGCAGCCCCGTGGCCGCCCTGCATCTTAGATGACGATTTCGCCCTACCGTGGCGGTCGGTGCACCGGGCGGGCGTCCGACCGCCGTACCGGGCCGATGCCTCCGGGGCCGTACCGGGCCGGGAAGGACCGCGCGCCCAGCATCGCCACCGAACCGGCCCTGGAGGATCCGCGCATGACCCGCACCACGCCCCCGCGCCCCGTCGACATCGAAGCGGCGTTCCCCGCCCTCGCCCGGCACCGGCGCACGACGACGCGGCTGCACCCCCGGCGGGGCAAGGCGAAGCCGGAGGAGAGCTCGGTGGCGGGGCCCCTGCTGTGGCCCGCGGACGAGCCGTGGCCGGTGTGCACCGCCGTGCACCCGAAGGGCACGGGGCACCTCCTCTCCGACGTACGGCTCCGCCGGCGGGTCCAGGACGAGGCCCGGGGACGGGACTTCACCGTCGAGGAGCGGCGGCTCCTCGACGGGCTGACGCGGGGGAGGCACGTCCCGGCGCTCCGCGACGAGGACCCGCTGCCGATGCTGGCCGTCGCCCAGCTCCACACCCGGGACGTGCCGGACCTCGTCGGCCCCGGAGGACACGACCTGCTCCAGGTGTTCTGGTGCCCCTTCGAGGTCCACGGCCCGGAGCGGACCGTCGACGTCCGGCTGCGGTGGCGCCGCGCGGCCGACGTCGGCACCGTCCTCGCCCCGCAGCCCGAACCGCCGGTCGCGGGGCGCGAGGAGTGCGTCCCGACGTCCTGCGTCCTCCACCCGGAGCAGGTCGTCGAGCACCAGTACCTCGGGCTGCTCGCGGAGGGGCTCCAGGAGGAGATCGCCGAGTGGGAGGAGGGCCTGCTGGACGAGCTGGACGAGCTGGACGAGCTGGACGAGCTGGACGAGCTGGACGATCAGGACGAGCAGGACGAGGACGCGTGCGACCCCTCCGTGTCCGTGACCTACGCGACGTACGAGGAGTACGAGGCGGCCATGGCCGCCGCACGCGCGCGGGAGCCCGAAGAGTTCGACTACATGAGCGACCTCTCGATCGCCCCGGGCTGGAAGGTCGGCGGCTTCGCCTCCTGGCACCTGACCGACCCCCGGCCGGTGGACTGCCCCACCTGCGGGACGCCGATGCCGCCGCTGCTCACCGTCGCCGCGGTGGAGTGCGACGGCGCCTCACGGAGCTGGCTTCCGGTCGAGGACCGCGACGCCGCGGGCGACCCGCGGGTGATCGACCCGGTCGGCGTGTACCTCGGGCGCGGCCTCATGCGCGTCCACACCTGCCCCGCCGACCCGACCCACCCGCACCGGCTCAGCTTCCAGTGACCCGACGGAGAACCCGCCCCGCGGCTCCTAGGCTGGGCAGGTGACTTCGGACAACAGGCCCCTGGCCGTCTTCGACCTCGACAACACCCTGGCCGCGACCGCGCACCGCCAGCACTTCCTGGAGCGCAAGCCCAAGGACTGGGACGCGTTCTTCGCGGCGGCGCCGGACGATCCGCCGCTGGACGAGGGCGTCGCGCTGTGCCTGGAGGCGGCCGAGGAGTGCGAGGTGGTCTACCTCACCGGGCGGCCGGAGCGGTGCCGCCGGGCGACCCGGGAGTGGCTGGCCGGGCAGGGTCTCCCGGAAGGGCCCGTCCACATGCGGCGCAACCGCGACTTCCGGCCCGCCCGGGTGACCAAGGTGGAGATCCTGCGCCGCCTCGCCGTCGACCGCACGGTCAGGATGCTGGTCGACGACGATCTGGCGGTGTGCGACGCGGCGGAGGCGGCGGGCTTCCGTGTCGTACGGGCCCGCTGGGCCGAGCCCTCCGAGGTGCTGAGGGAGGCTCAGGAGAAGGAGGGTCGCACCTGACGGTGCCCGGACCCGGTCAGTCTTCGTCCTCCAGGCGGAAGCCGACCTTCAGGCCGACCTGGTAGTGCTCGATCGCGCCGTCGACGAGGTGGCCGCGTACCTGCGTCACCTCGAACCAGTCGAGTCCCCGCAGGGTCTGGGAGGCGCGCTGGATGCCGTTGCGGATGGCCTGGTCGATGCCCTCGGTGGAGGTGCCGACGATCTCGGTGACGCGGTAGGTGTGATTCGACATGGGGGCCGAACTCCTCTCGGTGCGGTCCCTCCACGGTGCCCCAGGGCGCGTCGGCGCGCGACACGACGGGGGCCGGGCGATCCACGAGTAACTACCGACGGTAAGCGAGCAGGCCGTCCGTCCGGATGCCGAACGGGATCGTCAAGGACTTGACCATCCCGTTGGTCCAGACCAGAATCCAGTGCCACATACCCGCGCGAACACCCCGTTCGGTCCCCCCATGCCGGGTCAGCCCCCCATGCGCACGACCCTGTGCTGAACCTGAGCAGAAGGTGACCTACGTGAAGAATCGCCATCTCGCCTGCCCCCTGGCCGCCGCCACCGCGCTCGCCCTCGCCGGCTGCGGCATGCTGCCGGGCGGCGACGGCGGGACGAAGACCGTGAACATCTGGCTCATGCGGGACAGCGTCAGCGAGGACTTCCTCTCGCGCTTCACCGAGGCGTACGAGAAGGAGCACACCGGGGTCGAGCTCGAGTTCACCATCCAGGAGTGGACCGGCATCGGCAAGAAGGTCACCGAGGCGATCCAGGGCTCCGGCGGCCCCGACATCATCGAGGTCGGCAACACCCAGGTCGCCCAGTACGCCGACACCGACAAGCTGTTCGACCTCACCCTGGAGTCGGTCCGCGACCTCGGCAGCGAGGACTGGCTGCCCGGTCTCGCCGAGCCCGGCAGCATCGGCGGAGCCCAGTACGGCATCCCCTGGTACGCGGCCAACCGCATCGTCATCTACAACAAGGAGCTGTTCGAGGACGCCGGCCTCGACAAGCCGCCGGCCACCCGCGCCGAGTGGCTCGACGACACCGAGAAGCTCAACAAGAACGGCTCCCAGGGCATCTACCTCGCCGGACAGGACTGGTACACCCTCGCCGGCTTCATCTGGGACGAGGGCGGCGAACTCGCCGACGACAGGGGCGGCCAGTGGGCCGGCGCGCTCGACAGCCCGGCCGCCCAGCGCGGCATGGCCTTCTACAAGGAGCTCCAGTCCCTCGGCTCCGGCCCGAAGAACGCCGACGAACAGACCCCGCCGCAGGCCGAGGTCTTCGCCAAGGGCGATGTCGCCCAGCTCATCGCCACGCCCAGCGCCGTCGCCGCCATCCTCAAGGCCAACCCGGACCTCGAGGACAAGCTCGGCTACTTCCCGATACCCGGCAAGCAGGCCGGCCGTCCCTGCGCCGTCTTCACCGGCGGCTCCGACCTCATCATCCCGGAGAACGCGCCCCGGCGCGGCGCGGCCCTCGACGTCGTCAAGGCGCTCGCCGGCGAGAAGTGGCAGACCGAACTCGCCCGCGCCATGGGCTACGTGCCCAACAAGAAGAGCCTCGCCTCCGTCGTCGCCGGCCAGGAGGCCACCGCCGTCATGGCGAAGGGCGCCGCGCGCGGCCGGGCCACGCCCAACTCCCCGCAGTGGGCCGACGTCGAGGCCGACAACCCCATCAAGCCGTACATGACGGCCGTCCTCCAGGGCGAGGACCCCCTGAAGGCGGCGAAGAAGGCCTCGACCGCGATCACGGACACCCTCGCCGAATAGCATTCAGCGTTCGCACACCCGCGAGCCCCCGGACGGTCATGTCGAATCCAGCCGGCGACGGAAGAAGTAAGGGGCCGGGCCACCGCTCACGCGGCCCGGCCCCGCCCCTTCCCCTTCCGTCCGCCGGAGGAGCCCGCCATGTCCGCACCGACGCACACGCTCGCCGTCCCCGCACAGCCCCTGGCCGTCCCCGCGCAGCCCCAGGCCCGCGACCTCACGGCGCAGGACGCGACCCCCGCCGAGCAGCCCACGCCCCGGTACCTCGTCGGTCTCGCCCGGGACCGGGAGGACGTACGGGCCGCCCAGCGGCTGCGCCACCAGGTGTTCGCCGGTGAGATGGGCGCCCTGCTGGACGGCCCCGAGCCCGGCCTCGACGGCGACGCCTTCGACGCGTACTGCGACCACCTCCTGGTACGGGAGGAGAGCACCGGCGAGATCGTCGGCACCTACCGGATCCTGCCGCCCGACCGGGCCGCCGCCGCCGGGCGCCTCTACTCCGAGAGCGAGTTCGACCTCACCCGGCTCGCGCCCGTCCGCCACGACCTGGTGGAGGTCGGCCGCTCCTGTGTGCACCCCGCGCACCGCAACGGCGCCGTGATCGCCCTCATCTGGGCCGGCCTCGCCCGCTACATGACCCACACCGGCCACAACTGGCTCGCCGGCTGCTGCTCGATCCCGCTCGCCGACGGCGGCACCCTCGCCGCCACCACCTGGGACACCGTCAAGGCCAAGCACCTCGCCCCCGAGGAGTACTGGGTCACCCCGCACAAGCTGTGGAGCCCCGACGGCGTCACCCGCCCCGAGGGCCGCGCCGAGCTCCCGCCGCTGCTCCGCGGCTACCTGCGGCTCGGCGCCTGGGTCTGCGGCGCCCCCGCGCACGACCCCGACTTCGGCACCGCCGACCTCTACGTCCTGCTCTCGCTGCGCCGGACCAACCCGCGCTACCTCAACCACTTCCTCTCGCTCGCCCCGGCGCGGTGAACGGGTCCACGGCTCCCTCGCCGTGGCTCCCCACGGCGCCCTGCACCCCGGGGCACTGCGCCGCCCACCCGCCCGGCGGCCGTGACCACGGGTGGGAACGGGCCGGTGCGGTCCTCGCCGCGGCCCGGCTGACCGCCGGGATCGGCACCGTCCTCGTCGGCATCCTGCTCGCCCCGGCCGCCGGGCTGCTCCCGGCGGCCGTCCGGCTCGCCCTCGTCCGCGGCTGGCTGCGGGCGGTGGTCCGCGCCTTCGGCGTGCGCGTGCGGTACGAGGGGACGGCCGCCGCCGTCGACGGCCCGCTGCTCGTCGTCGCCAACCACGTCTCCTGGCTGGACATCCCCCTCGTCGCCGCCGTGCTGCCCGGCCGGATGGTGGCCAAGGCGGAGGTCCGCCGCTGGCCCCTCCTCGGCACGCTCGCCGCCCTCGGCGGCACCCTCTTCATCGACCGCGACCGGCTCAGGGCCCTGCCCGGCACCGTGCGGGCGATGTCCGGAGTGCTCGGCGGCGGGGGCCGGGTGGTCGTCTTCCCCGAGGGGTCGACCTGGTGCGGGCGGGCGCGGGGGCGCTTCCGCGCGGCCGCCTTCCAGGCCGCCCTGGACAGTGGATGCGCCGTGCTGCCGGTACGGATCGACTACCGGCCCACCGGAGCCGCGGCGTACGTCGCGGACGATCCGCTGGGCGCGTCCTTGTGGCGGGTCGTCAGCGCACGGCGGATGGTCGCCAATATTCGAATACTGGATCCGATATCCAGTATTCGGTATCCGGACCGGCGTTCCCTGGCCGCCGCCGCTCAGCGAGCCGTCGCCAGGGACAGCGCGAACCTGCCCTCGTCGTCCGTCCACCAGCGGGCCAGCTCCAGGTCCGCGGCCGCCAGCTCCTTCCGTACACCGGCCTGACGGAACTTCGCCGACACCTCGGTCCGCATCTCCTCGCCCGCCGCGAACGGCACCACGAGATCCAGCTCGGGGATCTTCACGGTCAGCGCGCGGCGGGCGCGCAGCCGCATCTCGATCCACTCCTGCTCGTCGTCCCAGACCGCCACGTGGTCGAAGGCGGCCGGATCGGCGTCCGCGCCCAGCTCACGGTCGATCACGGACAGCACGTTCTTGTTGAACTCGGCCGTCACCCCGGCCGCGTCGTCGTAGGCCGCCACGAGCGTGGCCTCGTCCTTCACGAGGTCCGTGCCGAGCAGCAGCGCGTCGCCCGGCGCGAGCATGGCGCGGACCGAGCGCAGGAAGGTGTGTCGCTCGGCGGGGAGCAGATTGCCGATCGTGCCCCCGAGGAAGGCCACCAGACGCGGGCCCGGCGTCCCCGGCAGCGCGAGGCCCCGGGTGAAGTCGGCGACGAGCGCGTGCACCCACAGGTCCGGCCGGTCCGCGAGCAGCGACTCGGCCGCACCGACGAGTGCGGACTCGCTCACGTCCACCGGCACGTACGCGTCCAGACCCGGAAGGAGCGCGTCGATCAGGAACCGCGTCTTCTCCGAGGAGCCGGAACCCAGCTCCACCAGCGTCCGGGCGCCGGTCGCGGCGGCGATCTCCGGTGCCCGGGCTACCAGGATCTCCCGCTCCGCGCGCGTGGGGTAGTACTCGGGCAGCCGGGTGATCTCCTCGAAGAGCTCGCTGCCCCGGGCGTCGTAGAACCACTTGGGCGGCAGCTCCTTGGGGGAGCGGGTCAGACCGTGGAGGACGTCGGCGCGGAGATCGGCGCCGGCGGCGTCCGCGGCAAGGGTGCGGGTCAGCTGGAACGGGCTCACGCGGACGGCTCCTTGAGCGGGGTGAGGGTGACATCGGCGCGGTCGGCGGTGACGAGCGTGTACTCGGGCACCTCCCGCCAGCGCGGATCGTCGTCGTACGGTTCGGAGGCCACGGCCACCCGGCCGGGGCCCGACAGGTACCAGAGGCTGTTCCGCCAGGCGGTCGCGGCGATCCGCTCCCCGTCGGTGAGCAGCAGGTTCAGCCGGGAACCGGGGGCCGCGGCCGCGACCTCCCGCACGGTGTCGGCGAGGGCGGCCCCCGGCTCGTCCCCGGCCCGCAGCCGGTGCAGCACGAGCGCCCACAGCAGCGCCGAGTCGGTGCGCGCCTCCAGGCGCAGCAGTTCCCCGGCCGGCAGCCCCCCGGCGAGCGCCGCGAGGGAGTCCGGCCAGCCCCCGACCGCGCCGTTGTGACTGAACAACCAGGGCTCGGCGCTGAAGGGCGCCGCCGCGGCCTCCCCGTCGGCGCCCGGGAGCGTGGCCCCCCGGACCGCCCCGAGGAACGCCCCGGAGCGCACGACCCGGGCGAGGTCCGCGAAGGACAGGTCGCCCCAGATCGGGCCGGCCCGCCGGTACCGCGCCGGCACGGGATCCCCCTCGGCGTACCAGCCGACGCCGAAGCCGTCCGCGTTCACCACGCCGCTGTCCTGGGTACGGGGCTCCCAGGACTGGCGCAGCAGGGCGTGCGGCGGCCGGACGAGCAGCTCTCCCAGCGCCACCGGCCCGCCCACGTACGCGAGATGACGGCACATCAGTCCAGCTCCGCGGACCGCGCCGTACGGAAGCCGGAGAAGATCTGGCGCCGCACCGGCAGGTCCCAGTTGCGGAAGGTGCCCCGGCAGGCGACCGGGTCCACCGCGAACGAACCGCCCCGCAGCACCTTGTACTCCGGACCGAAGAACACCTCCGAGTACTCCTTGTACGGAAAGGCCGTGAACCCCGGGTACGGCACGAAGTCGCTCGCCGTCCACTCCCACACGTCACCGATCAGCTGCCGTACGCCGAGGGGCGAGGCGCCCGCCGGGTAGCTGCCCGCCGCCGCGGGCCGCAGGTGCCGCTGCCCGAGGTTCGCGTGCTCCGGACCCGGATCGGCGTCGCCCCACGGGTAGCGGCGGGAGCGCCCGGAGACCGGGTCGTGCCGGGCCGCCTTCTCCCACTCCGCCTCGGTCGGGAGCCGGCGCCCGGCCCAGCGGGCGTAGGCGTCCGCCTCGTACCAGCTGACGTGCAGGACCGGCTCCTCCTCGGGGACCGGCTCCGTCACCCCGAACCGGCGGCGCAGCCACTGTCCGCCGTCCTTGCGCCAGAACAGCGGGGCCCCGATGTCGTGCTCCCGGATCTGCGCCCAGCCCTCCGGCCGCCACCAGCGCCGGTCCGTGTAGCCGCCGTCGGCGACGAAGGCGAGATAGGCGCCGTTCGTGACGGGTGTCGTGTCGATGTGGAAGGCGGGGACGACGCGGGCATGCGCGGGGCGCTCGTTGTCCAGGGCCCACGGCTCCTCCGAGGTCCCCATGGTGAACGGACCGCCGGGGACGAGGACCTCGGGAGGAAGCGGACCGGACCGCAGCAGCGGAGGCGGGGGAGCGGTCAGCGCCGCCGGTCCCTTCCGCAGCTGATGGGTGATCAGCATCGTCTCGTCGTGTTGCTGTTCGTGCTGGGCGATCATGCCGAACGCGAAGCCCGCGTCGACCAGTGGTCGCCCCTCCAGCGGGGTGCTCTCCAGGACGTCGAGCACCCGTGTCCGTACGTCGCCGGCATAGGCCCGGGCCTCGCCGGGCGAGAGCAGCGGCAGCGACGGGCGGGAGGCGCGCGGGTGCTGGAACGCGTCGTACAGCGAGTCGATCTCGGGCCGCAGCGCCTCGCGCCCCGCGACGGCCCGCCACAGCCACTGCTCCTCCTGGTTGCCGATGTGCGCCAGGTCCCAGACCAGCGGGGACATCAACGGCGAGTGCTGCGCGGTGAGTTCGGCGTCCTCCACGCAGGAGGTGAGGAGCGCGGTGCGGTCCCGCGCGACGGTGAGGGCGTCGAGGGCCCGCCGCCGCAAGGCCTCGGGGTCTGCCCCGGTCTCGGTCGCGGTCATGACGCCACCACCTGGAGGTTGTCGGCCGGGCAGCTCCCGGGAATCACGTACCGCTCGTGGAAGGCGGCGACCGCCCGCCGCACCTCCTCGCTCGCCCCGATCCGGGGCAGTGCGTCGAGCGCGGCGGAGAACACCGCACGAGCGGCGGCGTGCAGCTCGGGATCGGTGAGACCGTCACGGGCCGCCGCCAGCCAGAGCGGATTGCGCGGGGCGGGAGCGGAACCCGCCTGCTCCGCGAGGGGCTTCACCGCCCGGTACACGGTCTCCGCCGCCTCCGGATCGTCGAACACCGCCGTCGTCACCGCAACCGGCACCATCCAGCCGTCCGGCCCCGGCTGCGCGTCCACCATCCGCAGCTCCAGATGACCCCGCGGCCGCACCGGCGGGAACAGGGTCGTCATGTGATAGCGCAGATCGTCGGCGTGGGCCGGACGGGGGAGACCCGTCCGCAGCCACTCCCGGAACGTCAGCCCCTCCGGCACCGCCCACGGGCCCTCCTCGGCCCGTACGCACATCACCGGAGTGTCCAGGACGTGCGCCGCCCACTCCGCGCGCGGCTCCCCGTCCGGCGGCGGGGCGAGCGCCCGCCGCGGGTCGAGGTCCGTCCACAGCGCCTGCCGCGTCGAGCGCCAGCCGGTGCGGCGCCCACCGTGCACCGGGGAGTTCGCGAAGGCGGCCACGAGCACCGCGCCCAGGAGGTGGGCGAGCTGCCAGCGCCGGTGGTAGCCGAGCGGACCCGGCTCCTCCAGGCCCGCGTCGAGGCAGATCTGCACCGAGGCCGAGTCGCACATCATCGCCCGCCCGGACGGTCCGGTCCGGTCGAGCGCGGTCTCCATCGCGTCGTACCGCGGCTCGTGGAGCACCCGGCCGCGCGGGGCGTGCCAGGGATCCACCCCGTATCCGCTGAGGGTCAGGCCGAGCGGCCCGAGCGCCGCCCGCACCGCGCCCAGGTCGGCGGCGAGCGAGTCGAGGCACTCCATGAGCGAGCCGGCCGGGCGCGAGCTGAGCTCCAGCTGCCCGCCGGGTTCGAACGTGAGGGCCGACACCAGCGGCAGGGCCCGTACGGTGTCCAGCGCGGCCGCCAGCCTCGGCGGCCGTACGGGAAGACGGGGGTCGCGCAGCTCGTGCACGAGCCACTCCAGCTCCACCCCCACCGTGCGGGGCGGACCGGTCTTGAAGCAGATACATCGCAGCAGGTCCTCCGCCTCCGCCTCCGTGAGAGGGGGGCCGCCACGCGGTATGCCGCTCGGCGACATCCGTGCACCTCCTGGTCCTCGGGGTCGAGCTGCTGCTTCCACCTAAAGCCACCACGGGGCGGCGTGCAAGAGCGCCCCGGAGGCGCCGCATGCGCCCCCTGCGCCCCTGCTCGTCCGAATTTCCCCGCAGCCCCCGAAAACCCTTTGTTCTCACGCATACGAAACGATCAAGCTGGGAGACATGAGTGCACGACTGCGCGAGATCGCGCGGCGGACCGAGGAGATCGTCGCGGCGGGCCACTACCGCGCCCCCGACGGCCGCACCGTCTCCCTGACCGAAGACCTGGCCGCGGCCCTGGCCGGAACCCGACTCCACGGCCCCGCCCCCGTCCCGGTCACCCCGGACACCGACCGCACACCCACCCTCACCGTCACCCCCGAGAGCAGCCTCGCGGCGGCCCGCCGGATGACCACGGCCGACACCACCCGCCCGGTCGCCGTCCTGAACTTCGCCTCGGCCCGGAACCCGGGCGGCGGCTACCTCAACGGCGCCCAGGCCCAGGAAGAGGCCCTCTGCCGGTCCTCCGCCCTCCACGCCACCCTGCTGCGCGCCCCCGACTACTACGCCCACCACCGGGCCGAGCGAAGCGAGCGGGGGGTCCCCCCGGCCGGAGGCCGGGGGAGGGACGCCTTCTACACCGACCGGGTCATCCACTCGCCCCGGGTCCCGGTCTTCCGCGACGACCGCGGCACGCTGCTCGCCGAGCCCTTCACCGTCGGCTTCCTCACCTCACCCGCACCCAACGCGGGCGTCGTCCGCCGCCAGACCCCCGAGCTCGCCGGCCGGCTGCCGGCCGTCCTCGCCTCCCGCGCGGAACGCGTCCTGGAGACGGCCGCCGCGGCCGGCTACCGACGGCTCGTCCTCGGTGCCTGGGGCTGCGGCGTCTTCCGGAACGACCCGGCGGAGGTCGCGGGCACGTTCAAGGCCCTCCTCACCGGCGAAGGCCGCTTCGCAGGCCACTTCGAGGAGATCGTCTTCGCCGTCCTGGACCGGGCGTCCGGCACCCCGACGCTCGCCGCGTTCGAGCGGGTCCTCGCGCACCCGCTCTGACATGCGGGTCTCCCGCCCCCGTGCCAGGCTGAGGGCATACGGACCACTGTCCGACACCCGTCACGGGAGGCACGATCGTGGGCAAGAAACAGACCCGGACGAACCGGGGAGCCCGTACCGGCGGCCATGAGCACCGCACCGAGGCGGCCGCGAAGGAGAAGAGCGCGCCGACGCCCACGAGAGACGTGGCACCGACGCCCCTCGTCGAGCACGCGTCCCACCGCAAGGAGCGCAAGTTCGGCCACAACTGAGGCCACGCTCGGTCCACGGGATCGCACGGACGGGCCCGGTGCCAGGGACGGCGCCGGGCCCGTTCGTCGCTTCCTCCTACTTGTCGTCGCCCACAGGGATCTCCACGGTCTCCTCGGGGCGCTGGACCGGCAGAACCGCCCCGGCCACCTTCTCCTGCGTTGCCGGGCTCATCGTGGCCAGCAGCTGGCGGGCCAGGCCGAGGCCCGTCCCGCCCATCGTCAGGGCCTTGGCGAAGACGTCCGCCATGCCGTCGGCGCCGTTGAGCAGCACCATCTGGTCGACGTTCCCGAAGGCGGAGGCACCCGCCGAGACGATCTCCGGCCACTTCTCGGCCAGCTGCTGGGCGACCACGGCCTCCTGGTTCTCCGCGAGCGCCGCCGCCCGCGCCTTGATCGCCTCGGCCTCCGCCAGACCCTTCGCACGCGTCGCCTCGGCGATCGCCAGGCCCTTGGCGTGCTGTGCCGCGGCCTCCGCCTCACCGGTGAGACGGGTCGCCGTCGCCTTGGCCGCGCTCGCCAGCTCCGTCTCCTTCGCCTCGGCCTCGGCGGCCGAGATCCGGGCGTCACGCTCGGCCGCGGCCAGCGTCCGGGTCTCGTACGCCATGGCGTCGGCCGGCTTGCGGACCTCCGCCTGGAGCTGCTGCTCCTTGCGGTGACCCTCCAGCTCGGCGACCCGGGTCTCCTGGACGACGACCTCCTGCCGCGAGGCGGCGTCGGCCAGCGGACCGGCCTGCCGGGCCCGGGCCGAGGCCTGGTCCCGCTCGGCCTGGTAGCCCGCCTGGAGGATCTCGCTGTCGCGGGTCGCCTCCGACATGCGCGCCGCGGCCTGCTGCTCGGCCTCGGTCGCCCGCCGGTTCGCCTCCGCCTGCGCGATCCGCGCGTCCCGCTGGACGGCGGCCGCGTGCGGGGCGGCCAGGTTCTTGATGTACCCGGTCGGGTCCTCGATCTCGTGGATCTGCAGCGAGTCGACGATCAGACCGAGCTTCTCCATCTCCGTGCCACAGGCCGACCGCGCCTGCCCGGTCAGCTTCTCCCGGTCACGGATCATGTCCTCGACCGTCAACCCGCCGACGATGGCGCGGAGATGACCGGCGAAGACGATGTGCACCCGCTCCGACATCAGCTTCTGCTGGTCGAGGAAGCGGCGGGCGGCGTTGGCGATCGACACGAAGTCGTCACCGACCTTGAAGATCACCACACCGCGGACCTTCAGCGGAATGCCCTGGTGCGTCACGCACTCCACCGACAGCTGCGTCTCGTTGAGGTCCAGTGACAGCTTCCGCACCGCCTGGACGCCGGGGAGCACGAGGGTCCCGCGACCGGTGACGATACGGAACCCCATGCCGTCGCCGAGGCCCTCGTTCTTGTGGTTGGAACCGGAGATGATCAGCGCCTCGTTGGGTTCCGCGACGCGCCACATCAGTTTGAACACACCGATCAGAACGGCGAGAGCGCCGACGACGACTCCCGCCAGAATGCCGATGCCCATGGACAAGGTCCCCCTTCACCGGAGCCGTGCGGATCCGGTGAAGGGAGTGTGCGCCCGTGACGGGCGCACACTCAACGGTTCGGTCAACTGTCGTACGCGGCTGTGACATAGACGGTGCGTGGAGGGAGATGTTCCATGACCATCACCACCGTTCCGACCTCGATCCGCTCCTTCGGCGTGGCGGGATACGCGAGGAAGTGCTCGGCCCCTCCGCGGATCCGGACGATCACCTCGCCGACGAGGCCGGGGCCGACGGTGCCGGTCACCCGGCCGAGCAGTCCCACCATCGAGCTGTGCATCGACGCGTCGTCCATGGCTGAACGGTACGTCAGATCCAGCCGTCCAGGGCGGACATGAACCCGTCGAACTCGTCCCGGTGGACGGTGTGGCCCGCCCCCTTCACCGTACGGAGCTCGAATCCGCGCTCCGCCAGCATCCGGGCGTGCTCCGGCCGGACCAGGGTGCTCGGATCGGCGAGGGTGACGAGGGAGGGCACCACGGGCCGTACCGGCCACAGGTCGGCGCCCACGAACGGCGTGAGGCCGTGGGCCGTCCGCTCGTCCCAGTCCCGCACCGACGCCATCTCGACGTCCACGTCCTCGTCCGGCCAGTGCGGGTTGAAGCCCTTGATCTGCTCCCGGGTCATCGACTTGCCCCGGACGAAGAGCTCGGCCCGGTAGCCGCACGGGCCGGACGCCAGATGCCAGGCCGGGTCGGAGTACACCGCGCGGGCCGGTGCGAGGCGCTCCACCGCCTGGGCGAGGACGAGTCCGCCGAGCGAGTGCCCGATCGCCAACTCGGCCCCGGTGGGCAGGGATTCGACGAGGTCGTCGGCGTGGTCCGCCGGGCGGTACGCCTCCGGGCCCGCGGCCCGCCCGCTCGCCCCGTGCCCCCGCAGGTCCACGGCGATCACCCGGTAGCCGCGCTCCGCGAGCGCCGGACCGACCCTGCGCCAGGTGCGGTGGTCGGCCATGATGCCGTGGACGAGCAGGGCCGTCCGGTCACCGGACCCCCACGTGGTGGTGTGCAGGCGCACGCTGCCGCCTTTCCTGCGGTGCTCGGCGGGCGCCGACGGGGTCGACGCCCGCCGTGGGACGGAGCGCGGCCGACGCCGGTCAGCGCACGCTGCGGATGGGGCGCACGGCCAGCGCGCCGAGTACCGACAGTACGGCCGCGACCACGAAGAGCGCCGTGTATCCGCCACTCAGCGACACGATGAGCGAGGCCACGAAGGGGGCGACGATCTGCGGGCCGGCGTTGGCGACGTTGAGGACGCCCATGTCCCGGGCCGCGTCCTCCGCCTTGGGCAGCACCATGGTCACCAGGGCGGTGTCGACGGCCATGTAGCAGCCGAAGCCGAGGCCGTTGACGACGGAGAAGGCCAGCATCGCGGTCCAGCTGGTGGAGAGGGCCGGGATGAGCAGCGCGACGGCGGCGAGCGCGGCCGAGGCGCCCACGAAGAGCTTGCGGCGGTCGAAGCGGTCCGAGAGCCAGCCGCCGAGGACGGTGGAGACCACCATGGCGACCGAGTTGACCGGCATGAGGATCGCCACGGCCTCCTCGGCGCTCAGCCCGGCGGGCAGCTCGGTGTGGTCCTTGAGGATGTACAGCTGGAAGCCGGCCACCGCGAAGTAACCGAGGATCAGCAGGGCGCGGCCGATGAAGGCCCAGCGGAAGTCGTGGTTCTTCAGGGCGCTGCCGAAGGCCGCGATCTGCTGCTTGACCGGCATGGGCGCCTTCGGGGGCATCCGCTCCTCACGGGCGCAGGTCGTGAACAGCACCGCGGTGGCGGCGACGATCGCGCCGAAGACGAGGTAGCCGGTGCGGTAGTGCTCGGAGAAGGCCGCGCCGAGGAGGGCGCCGATCGTGGAGCCGATGGGGAGGCCGAGACCGACGGCGGCGGAGGCCTTGCCGCGCGCGGCCACGGGGACCCGGTCGGGGACCACGGAGGTGATCGCCGCCTGGTAGATGTTCATGACGGCCTGCCCCAGACACCAGGCGATGGTGACCAGCAGGATCGTGTGGACGCTGCCGAGGAGCAGCATCACCGGGAGGGCGAGCAGACCTCCGGCGAGGATCCACGGGTTGCGGCGGCCGGAGCGGTCCGAGAGGGCGCCCGCGACGGGGTTGAAGACGGTGGCGAAGATCGCGGATATGCCGGAGACGAGGCCGAAGTTCGCCACCTTGTCGGCGGGGTCGATGGCCTCGATCTGGAGCGCCAGGAGCATGCCGGGGACGCCGATGTACAGCGCGTACATCGCGGTGTTGCCGGCGAGCAGCAGGGGCAGCAGGCCGCGCGTCGGCCGGGGGGCCGCGGAGGAGCCGGGGGCGGTGGTGGTGCCGGGGGCGCCCGTCTCGGAGCCGGTCCCGGGGGAGGAAAGGGCCACTGTGCCCTCCTGAGGAGATCGCCCGATGCGGGGGCGAGAAGCGGATGGAACGAGGGAGGTGACACGTGTCAGTGACTCGTGTGAGCATTGTGTAGCACTCAAATCCGGCCATCCGCCAGACCCCGGGCCGGATTGTTCTGGAAAGATGCCGGATCGATGAGCAAGCCAACCGAACAGTCCCCCGAACGCCCCACCGGGCGCGCGGTCCCGACCAGCGCCGACGTCGCGCGCCTCGCGGGCGTCTCCCGGGCCACCGTCTCGTACGTCCTGAACAACACCTCGGCCGTCCGCATCAGCGAGCCCACCAGGCAGCGGGTGCGGGAGGCGGCCGAGGAGCTGGGCTACGTCCCGCACGCCGCGGCCCGCAGCCTGCGCGCGGGCCACAGCCGCATGGTGCTGCTCCCGAGCCCGCACGTCCCCGTCGGGCCGCTGTACAGCCAGTTCTTCAACGACCTGCAGTGGGCCCTGCGCCGCCTCGACTACACGGTCGTCCAGTACGGCAGCGTCGGCCTGGAGGCCGAGGACGCCGCCCGCGCCTGGGCCGAGCTGCGGCCGGTGGCCGTGGTCTCCCTCGGCGAGGTCGAGCTCACCGAGCAGGGCGTCGAGATCCTCAAGCGGTCCGGGGCCCGGGCCGTGATCACCCTCGGCACCCAGCGCGTCGCGGGCACCCACGCGCTCGTCATGGACCAGGGGCGGATCGGCGAGGTGGCCGCCGAGCACCTCCTGGAGACCGGCCGGCGCCGCATCGGCGTCGTCGTACCCGAGGAGCCGGGCCTCGGCATGTTCTCCGGGCCCCGCCTGGAGGGCGCCCGCCGCGCGGCCGAGGGCACCGGCGCGACCGTCGTGCCCGTGCCGCTGCGGTACGAGGAGGAGTCGGCGGACGCCCTCGCCGCGCGGTGGCGCGAGCTCGGGCTCGACGGCGTCTTCGCGTACAACGACGAGTACGCGATGCTCCTGATGCGCTCGCTCCAGGACGCCGGGATCTCCGTGCCCGAGGACACCGCCGTCATCGGCGCCGACGACCTGCTCCTCGGCCGGCTGCTGCGGCCCCGGCTCAGCACCGTGCGGGTCGACATGGTGGTCGGCCGCGAGCTGGCCGAGCTCGTCGACCGAGCCGTCCGCGAACCGGACGCCGAGCCCCTCTCCCGCGACCTCCTCGACTCGCAGGTCGTCCGGAGGGAGTCCAGCTGAGGACGGCGGCCGGAACCACGGACGCCGCGCCCGGGCTGACGCCCGGGACCGCCTGGGCGCGCCCGGGCTGACGCCCGGGCTGACGCCCGGGACGTCGTGCGGTGGGAGTCGGGCCGGAGGCGGCCGGGCGGCGGGGACGTCGGCCGGCGCTCGGGGACCGCGTCCGGCGGACGTCGGGCCGGAGGCGGCCCGGCGGTACGGGATGTCTTCCGGGGGAGTCGGGCCGGAGGCGGCCGGGTGCTGGGGACCTCGTCCGGGGGGTCTGGCCGGAGGCGGCCGGGTGCTGGGGACCTCGTCCGGGGGGTCTGGCCGGAGGCGGCCCGGCGCTGCGGGACGTCTTCCGGGGCAGTCCGGCCGGAGGCGGTCCGGTGCCTAGGGCGTCGTCGGCCGGGCGTCCTGGCGAGGGTCCCGCTCGGGCGGGCGCGGCTCCTGCCGAGCGCTTAGCTTCGGTGCATGAGCAACCATCCGAAGCGGTTCGAGATCCTGCTGGTGCCCGAGCACGTCGAGGACCGCGGCGGCGCCGCCGTCGCGGACAGCGCCGTCCGCACGGCCGTCGTCGAGGCCACCGGGCGGCACGGCGAGACGGGCTACCCGATCTACGAGGGCCACGGCATCCGCGCCGACATCGACACCGAGACGCTCACGGTCGAGGCGCTGCTCGTCGACGGCCGCGAGCTCGACTACGGCCTCACCGCCCTGGTCCGCCCCTCCGCGCCCCACTGAGCCCCCTCCCTCCCCGGTGTCCCGAAGCGGCCCGTTGACATGGCGGGCCGTCGGACAGAGACTCTGCGCGCGCAGTGCGGCGAAGATTGTTTCCCCAGGCGAACAGCGTCGTCGTTCCGAAGGTCCGAAGGTCACGTGGGAGAGAACCGATGAGCATCCGCGACGTCTACATCGTCGACGCCGTACGCACCCCGATCGGGAAGTTCGGGGGTGCCCTCGCCTCCGTCCGTCCCGACGACCTCGCGGCCCACGTGGTCCGCGCGCTCGTCGACCGTTCGCCCGCGCTCGACCCCGCGCGCGTGGACGACGTCTACTTCGGCGACGCCAACGGCGCCGGCGAGGACAACCGTGACGTCGCGCGCATGGCCGTCCTCCTCGCCGGACTGCCCGTCAGCGTCCCCGGTGTCACCGTCAACCGCCTCTGCGGCTCCGGCCTCGAAGCCGTCATCCAGGCCGCCCGCGCCATCGCCGTCGGCGACGCGTCCGTGGCCATCGCGGGCGGCGTCGAGTCGATGTCCCGCGCCCCCTGGGTGCTGCAGAAGCCCGAGCGGGCCTTCCCCGCCAGCCACCAGCAGCTCCACTCCACGACCCTCGGCTGGCGCATGACGAACCCGAGGATGCCCGCCGAGTGGACGGTCGCCCTGGGCGAGGGCGCGGAGCTCGTCGCCGACAAGCACGGCATCACCCGCGAGCAGCAGGACGCCTTCGCGCTCGCCAGCCACCGCAAGGCGGCCGAGGCCTGGGCCAAGGGTCTCTACGACGACGAGGTCGTCCCCTACCCCGGGGTGGATCTCACCCGCGACGAGTGCATCCGCGACACCACGTCCATGGAGGCCCTCGCCAAGCTCAAGCCCGCGTTCCGCCCCGAGGGCGGCACCGTCACCCCGGGCAACTCCTCGCCGCTCAACGACGGCGCCGCCGCGCTGCTCCTCGTCGACGAGGACGGGCTGCGCGAGACCGGCCGCGAGCCCCTCGCCCGGATCCGTACCTCCGCCGTCACCGGGATCGAGCCCCAGCTCTTCGGCCTCGGCCCCGTCGAGGCGGTCCGGCGGGCCCTGCAGAAGGCCGGGCGTTCCTTCGCCGACCTCACGACCTTCGAGCTCAACGAGGCCTTCGCGGCCCAGTCGCTCGGCTGCCTCGCGGAATGGCCGGAACTGGACCCCGAAATCGTGAATCCTCGCGGCGGAGCGGTCGCGATCGGCCATCCGCTGGGCGCGTCCGGTGCCCGACTGGCCGGCTCGGTCGCCCACCAGCTCGCGGCGGCCGGCTCCGGCACGGGCCTCGCGGCCCTCTGCATCGGCGTCGGCCAGGGCCTCGCGCTGGTCCTGGAGCGCTGACGCCTCACAGCACACGCGACGCCACGGGAGGCTCTCCCGTACCCGTACGACACACGAGCGGGGTACGGGTACGGGAAGCCCACCCGTACCCGTACGACACACGAGCGGGGTACGGGTACGGGAAGCCCACCCGTACCCGTACAACACGCGAGGGGGGTACGGGAGGCTCTCCCGTACCCCCCTCGCGGTGGGTCACTTGGCCTGCGCTTCCTCGATGGACTTGCGGACCTCGTCCATGTCCAGCTTGCGCGCCTGCCCGATGACGTCCTCCAGGGCGTTCTCCGGCAGCGCGCCCGGCTGCGCGAACACGGCCACGTTGTCACGGACGATCATCAGCGTCGGGATCGAGCGGATCTCGAACGCCGCGGCCAGCTCCTGCTGCGCCTCCGTGTCCACCTTCGCGAAGACCAGGTCCTGGTGCCGCTCGGACGCCGCCTCGAAGACCGGGCCGAACTGACGGCAGGGACCGCACCACGAAGCCCAGAAATCGATGAGCACGAATCCGTTCCCGCTCACGATCTCGTCGAAGTTGTCCTTGGTGAGCTCTACGGTGCTCATGCTGCCTACCTTTCGGGTCTCCTGGCGTGGTCCTCACGGTCCCCTGGGGACTCGCCCGGCACAACGGCGTATCGAGCCGCGCTATTCCGCACCGCTGCCACCAGACTGGGACCCATGACGCGAACGGTGGAAGACGAGCACAGCTACGACGTCGTGGTGATCGGCGCGGGCCCGGTCGGAGAGAACGTCGTCGACCGGGTGCGCGCCGGCGGCCTCACCGCGGCGATCGTCGAGAGCGAGCTGATCGGCGGCGAGTGCTCGTACTGGGCGTGCATGCCCAGCAAGGCGCTGCTGCGCCCGGCGATCGCCCGCTCGGACGCCCGGAAGGTCGCGGGACTGCGCGAGTCCGTCTACGGTCCGCTGGACGCGATGGAGGTCTTCGCCCACCGGGACAGGGTCGTCGGCCACTGGAAGGACGAGGGCCAGGTCGACTGGCTCGACTCGATCGGCGTACGGGTCTTCCGCGGCCACGGCAGGCTCCACGGGCCCCGCAGGGTCGAGGTCACGGGCCCCGAGGGCGAGCGTCATGTGCTGACCGCCCGGCACGCGGTCGCCGTCTGCACCGGCACCCGCCCCCTCCTTCCCGCACTTCCGGGACTGCCCGCGGCGCACCCCTGGACCAGCCGCGAGGCGACCAGCTCCGACCGGGTGCCCGAGCGGCTGATCGTGGTCGGCGGCGGAGTGGTGGGCGTGGAGATGGCCACCGCCTGGCAGGCCCTCGGCGCGAAGGTGACCCTGCTCGTACGGGGCGGGGGACTGCTGCCGCGCATGGAGCCGTTCCTCGGCGAGCACGTGGCGGCCGCGCTCACCACGCGCGGCGCGGACGTCCGTACCGGCGTGTCGGTGAGCGCGGTGGTACGGGACGGGGGCACCGGCCCGGTCACCGTGGTCTTGGAGGGCGGCGACCACGTCGAGGGGGACGAGGTGCTCTTCGCGACCGGCCGCAGGCCGCGCACCGAGGACCTCGGCCTGGAGACGGTCGGTCTGACCCCGGGCTCCTGGCTCGACGTCGACGACAGCCTCCGGGTCGACGGGAGCGACTGGCTCTACGCCGTCGGCGACGTCAACCACCGCGCGCTCATGACCCACCAGGGCAAGTACCAGGCACGGATCGCGGGCGCCGCGATCGCCGCCCGCGCGCACGGCGGCGACTCCCTGGACACCGGGCGGTGGGGCGCGCACGCGGCCACCGCCGACCACGCGGCCGTGCCGCAGGTCGTGTTCAGCGACCCCGAGGCGGCCTCCGTCGGCCTCACGCTCGCCGAGGCGGAGCGCGCGGGGCACCGGGTCCGGGCCGTGGACCTCGACATGAGGCAGGTCGCGGGGGCCGGCCTCTACGCCCAGGGGTACCGGGGGCACGCCCGGATGGTCGTGGACCTCGACCGGGACGTGGTCCTCGGCGCCGCCTTCGTGGGGCCCGGCATCGGGGAGCTCCTCCACTCGGCGACGGTCGCCGTCGCGGGCGAGGTGCCGATCGCCCGCCTGTGGCACGCCGTCCCCGCGTACCCGACGCTGAGCGAGGCCTGGCTGCGGCTCCTGGAGGCCTACCGGGGCTGAGGTTCCGTCACTTTCCTTCGCTCTCCCCGGTGTCGAGGGGGATCAGGGCGCGCGCCGCCGAGCGTGCGGCCTCCAGGGCGGGCCGGGGGTCCCGGACCGGTTCCTGGCCCAGCACCACGCGGGTGCTCAACCCGTCGAGCAGGGCCAGGAGTTCGGAGGCGCGGGCGGCGGCGTCCAGCGGCGCGAAACGCCGGCGCGCCACGCCCGCCGCGAGCAGGTTCTCCAGGTCCTCCTGCCAGCCCGTGTCCAGTTCGGCCTGCGCCTCGCGGAGCGCGGCGTTGCCGGGGGTGCGGGCCCAGAGCTCGATCCACAGGGTCCAGCGCGGATCGCGCGGGCCGCGCGGGAGGTAGAGCCGGAGGAAGAGGTCGAGCTTGCGCTCGGCCGTGATCCGCCGGGCGAGCAGCGCGCGCCGCTCCTCGGCGAGCGCGGCCTCGCTCCACCGGAGGGCCGCGAGCAGCAGCAGGTCCTTGCTGCCGAAGTAGTACAGGATGTGGCCGCCGCTGGTGCCGAGCCGCTCGGCGAGCGCCGACATGGTGAGGGCGGCGAGACCGTCCTCGGCGATGGCCGCCATCGCCTCCTCCAGCATCCGTTCCTGGGTGACGTGTCCGTCCCGCCGTCGTGCCGCGCCTGCCACTGCCGCCGTCCCCGTCCTGCCGTTCCGCTCTGTCCTCCGCCTGCGGGATCGACCTTAACCGCAACCTTCCGGGGTCTTGACGTGGCCTGAACCCATCGCACATCTTGAATGCCGTTCTAAAACTTAGAACGGCATTCAAGACAGGAGTGCGGTGTGCTCGAACACGAGACGGCGCCCGGGATCACGGGCCGGACAGCGACCGACGAGGTCTTCCAGGTCGAGGAACACGGAATCGACCCCATCCCCGACGCCGAACGGCACGGAGGGGCCAAGGACGTCTTCTGGCTCTGGTTCGGCTCGAACCTGACCTTCACCTACGTCATCAACGGCGCCCTCGCCGTCGCCTTCGGGCTCTCCTTCTGGCAGGCCACCGCCGTCGTCGTGCTCGGCGGCCTCTCCTTCCTCGCCATCGGCGCGGCCGGACTCAGCGGCGTGCGCACCGGCACCGCCACCCTCGTCATCTCCCGCGCGGCCTTCGGCCGCCGCGGGAACTGGCCCGCCGGCCTGCTGAACTGGATCGTCAGCATCGGCTACACCATCATCAACACCGTCGTGGGCACCCTCGCCCTCGAAGCCTTCTTCGTCGACCTCGGCTGGAACGGCGGACACGCCGCCCGCGCGCTCGCGCTCGCCGTCACCCTCGCGCTGACCTTCGCCGTCGCCCTCTGGGGCCACGCCACCGTCCAGTTCGCCGAACGCTGGATGGCGTACGTCCTCGCCGCCGGCTTCGCCGCCCTGCTCGTCCTCGTCCTGCCCGGCGCCGACACCTCCGCCCCCGCAGCCGCGCCCGGCGCCTCCGGCTGGAGCCTCGCCTTCGTCGTCATGCTCGCGGGCCCCTTCTCGTACCTCCCCATGCCCGCCGACTACACCCGCTATCTGCCCCGCACCACCAGCCTCAAGGCCGTCACCTGGAGCGGCGCCCTCGGCGGCTTCGTCTCCTCCGTCGCCCTAGGCGTCGCCGGCGTGGCCGCCGCGACCCAGGTCGACATGACCGATGCCGTCGCGGGCACCGAGAGCCTCCTCCCCGGCTGGTTCCAGCCCCTCTTCCTCGCCCTCGTGCTCGGCGGCTCCGTCACCAACTCGATCATCACGCTCTACTCGTCGAGCCTGAACCTCCAGGTCCTCGGCATCCCCTGGAGCCGGGCCCGGGCCATCGTCATCAGCGCGGCCGTCACCGCCGTCGGCTCCCTCGGCGCCCTCTTCCTCACCGACTTCACCACCTCCCTCCTCTCCTTCCTCTCCCTCCTGATCATCGTCTTCGCGCCCTGGGGCGGCGTCTTCCTCGCCGACATGGTGCTCCGCCGCTGCACCTACGACTCCGCCGGCCTGCACGCGGACACCGGCGGCGCCTACTGGTACCGCTCCGGCTGGCACCCGGCCGGCATGACCGCACTCCTGGCCGGCCTCCTCTTCTCCGCGCTCACCTGCGACTCCGAGCTGTGGACCGGCCCCCTCGTCGCCCCGCTCGGCGGCGCGGACCTCACGCTCCTCGGCGCGGTCGTCTCCGCCCTGGTGTACGTGCTCCTCGCGCGCCGCACCGTCGCCCCCGCCACGTAACCGCCCCCGACCCCCTCGATCCCTTCCCCATCCCTCTCGATCCCCCTCGGCTCGTCTCCTCCCAGCTCCCCTCTTCCCCTCCCGTACGACACGGAGTCCCGCCCCATGAACCGCACCGCCCCTGCCGACCTCGTCCTCACCGGGGCCCGCATCCACACCGTCGACCCGGCGCTCCCCAAGGCCCAGGCCCTCGCCGTCCGTGCCGGCCGCATCGTCTGGGTCGGCCCCGACGCCGAAGCGGCCGCATGGACGGGCGCCGACACCCGGATCCTCGACGCCGGCGGGCGGCTCGTCCTGCCCGGCTTCGTCGACGCCCACAACCACGTCCGCCTCGGCTCCGACGACGCCTGCGTCCAGCTCGCCGGCGCCCGCACCCTCGACGAGATCCACGCACGCATCCGCGGCTGGCACGAGGCCCACCCGGACGCCGGGTGGATCGAGGCCGAGGCCTTCGACTACTCCGCGATCCCGGACGGGCGGATGCCCACCGCCGCCGACCTCGACCCGGCCACCGGAGACACCCCCGCCCTCGTCCTCAGCTACGACGTCCACACCGCCTGGCTCAACACCGCCGCCCTGCGCCGGCTCGGCGTCGACCGCGACCGCACCGAGCTGCCCTTCGGACGGGCCGTCACCGACCCCGCCACCGGCGAGCCCACCGGATTCGTCAAGGACTTCGCCGTCAAGGGCCTCTCCCGCGAGGGCCACCGCGCCCTGCGCGAGCTCGGCCTCCCCTGGGCCTCGATCGACCGGCAGTACGGACGGCTCGCCAAGAGCCTGGACGACGCCATCGGCTACGGCATCACCACCGTCGTCGAACCGCAGAACTCCCTCGACGACCTCGCCCTCTTCGAGCGCGCCCGCGACGAGGGCCGGCTGCGCTCCCGGATCGTCGCCGCGCTCTTCCACCCCCGCGGCACCACCGAGGCGGACCTGGACGCCTTCGAGACGGCGGCCGACGAGTACGCCGACGACCGGCTGCGGGTCGGCCCGCTCAAGCTGTACATCGACGACGTCGTCGAACCCCGCACCGCCGCCCTCCTGGAGCCGTACGCCGGCTGCTCCCACCACCGCGGCGACACCTTCTACCCGCCCGAGGAGTTCGCCGAGCTGCTCACCCGGCTCGACGCGCGCGGCTTCCAGTGCTTCGTCCACGCGACCGGCGACCGGGGCATCCGCACCGTCCTCGACGCCGTCGACCGGGCCCGCGCCGTCAACGGTCCGCGCGACGCCCGCCACCAGGTCGTCCACGTCGAGTGCCTCGACCCGGCCGACACCCCGCGCTTCGCCGACCTCGGCGTCGTTGCCTGCATGCAGCCCCGGCACGCCGCCCCCGACATCGCCGGGCCCGGCCAGGACTGGGCCGAGAACGTCGGCCCCGAGCGCTGGCACAAGGCTTGGCCGTTGCGCAGCCTGCACGCGGCCGGTGCGGTGCTCGCCCTCTCCAGCGACTGGAACGTCGCCGAGATGGACCCGATGGTCGGCATCCACGCCGCCGTCACCCGCCGCCCGCCGGGCGGCGGCGAGGCATGGACCGCGGGCGAGACGATCGACGTCGCGACCGCCGTCGAGGGCTACACGATGGGCTCGGCCTACGCGAACTTCCTGGAGCACGAACGGGGCTCGCTGACGGTGGGCAAGCTGGCCGACTTCGTCGTCCTCTCCCGCGACATCCTGCGCATCGCCCCCGAGGAGATCCTGGGAACGGTGGCGGAGACGGTGGTGGTCGGCGGCGAGGTGGTCGTGGACCGCCGGCCGATGGGGTGACGGGGTGACGGGCGGGGTGACGGCGTGACGGCGTGAGGGGTGTGACGGATCCTCGCCCGCTCGGCCCGATACCCCGTACCCGATACCCGGTACCCCGTACCCGGTACCCGATACCTGGTACCCGGTACCCGGTACCCGCTCCAGGATCGGGGCTGTCGCTCAGACGGCGAGCCGCTCCAGGACCGGGGCCAGGGCGGACGGCCGCCGGTCCACGGGCAGCGGGTCGACGAAGTGCACCGGGCACCCGAGCGCCCTCGCACCCCCGTCGGCCGTCCGGTTGTCACCGACCATGAGCACCTCGGGCGGCGCGACCCCCAGCAGCTCGCAGCCGGCCCGGAAGATCGCCGGATCGGGCTTCAGGGCCCCCACCTCGTACGAGAGCACATAGCCGTCGACGAGCTCGTCGAACCCGTGGGCGCGGAACACGGGACGCAGGTCCCAGCCGATGTTGCTCACCACGGCCACCGGTACGCCACGGCTGCGCAGGGCGCGCAGCGTGGCACCGGTGTCCGGGTACGGCTGCCAGGCCGCCGGGCTCATGTGCCGCTCGTACAGCGCCGTCACGAGCCCGGGGTCGGTGAGCCCGGCCTCCCGGGTGAGCCCGGTGTACGCGGCACGGTGGCTTTCCGGTGACAGGTCCCGCTCGTCCCACAGCCGCTCCAGATGGCCGGGCACCCGCTCCGGTTCGGCGCCGCCGGGCAGCGCCCCGTACCGCGTGAGCCGCTCGACGAGGTCGTCGAAGGACTTCGTGCCCGGTGCCGGGCCGCCCCTCGGGCCGACCACGGCAGCGGCCCACTCCTCCACCGGTTCGATGTGCAGAAGGGTGCACGAGAAGTCGAACATCACTCCGTTGACCGCTGCGGTGATCATTCCGGGATCGTAGGCCGCCGGGGCCGGTCAGTGGCCGCCGTTCCCGGATTCCACCGCGAGACGGCGCTCGAAGGAGCGGCCCGCGTCGCGTGACTCGTACACCCCGTCCTGGGTGGCGACGAGCAGCCGGCGGGCGTCCACGGCGGTGAGCGCCTGCGGGGCGCCGCCGGGTACGGGAGCGACCGGGGTCCAGGACGTGCCGCCGTCCGTCCCGCGGTAGAGGACGCCGTCCGGGGCGACGCCGAAGAGGGCGTCGGGGGCGGTCCACGACACGTACGCGAGGACGTGCTCGGAGGCCGGGGCGAAGCTCCGGCCGCCGTCCGTGGAGCGGACCACGCCGGTCTCGGTGGTGGCGAGGACGGTGCCGGGGGCGGCGGGGGAGACGGCGATGTCGAGGGCGCGAAGGGTGGCGCGGTCGTCCCAGGTCACGCCGTCGGCGCTGACCCGCAACAGGCCGTTCGCGCTGTCCAGACCGTAGACGGTGGAGTCGGCCGCGGTGTCGAGCGCGTGGAAGTCGACCCTCCCCGCGAGGGACTTCTCCCGCCAGGTGCGGCCGGAGTCCGCCGACGCGATGAGCCCGAGGTCGGCGGGGCCTCCGCCGCCGGGCGCCGGGTGCCCGCTGGCGAGGAAGTCGCCCTTCGGGGTGACGGTGAACCCCATGAAGTCGTCGCGGCGGTCGCCGACCAGGACCGGCCGGCCGTCGGCGTCCGGGCTGTGGAGGCCCTGGTGGGTGGCGACGTAGAGGGTGTCGCCGCGCATCCCGAGGCCATGGATGTGGCTGAGCGCCGATCCGGAACCGGCGTCGTCGTCGGCCGGGTCACCGGAGGAGCAGCCGACCAGGGTCAGAGCGAGGGCGGCGGCGGTGAGGGCGGCGCCGAGGGTCGTGGCCGGGCGGCCGGAGAAGTACGTCTTCATGGTTCTTTCGCCAGGAGTACGGGGGGACGCGGGGTGGGGGAGGGACGCGTGGTCGGGGGGCGACGCGGGTACGGCGGCGGGGGCGGCCCGTCCCGGGAAGGGACGGGCCGCCCGTGACGCACGCGCACGCGTGGCGGGGGAGCGGAAGAACCGGCTCAGAACCGGCTCAGCGTCAGCTCAGAGCCGACTCAAGGCCGACTCCAGGCCGACTCCAGGCCGACTCAAGGCCGACTCAGAGTCGACTCAGAGCCGGTCGAGGATCTTCCGCAGCTGGGCGACCTCGGCGGACTGGGTCCGCACGACGTCGTCGGCGAGCTTCTTGGCCGTGGCGTTGCGGCCGCTCTGCTGCTCGTCCTTCGCCATGGCGACGGCGCCTTCGTGGTGCGCGATCATCAGCTCGGCGAACTTGCGGTCGAAGGCCTTGCCCTTGACGGCGGCCAGGTCTTTCATGGCCTGGTCGGACATCATCCCGGCCATGCCGTGTCCGGAGCCGTGCCCCGCGGACTCGGGCTTGCCCCAGCCCTTCAGCCAGGCCTTCATCTTCTGGATCTCCGGGTCCTGGGCCTGCTCGATCGCGGCGACCAGCTTCTTGACCTCGGGGTCCTCGGCCCGGCCGTCCGCGAGCTTCGCCATCTCCAGGGCCTGCTCGTGGTGGGGGATCATCATCTGCGCGAACATGACGTCCGCGTCGCTGAAGTCGCCGGGGGCCGAGTCGGCGCCGGGGGCGGCGGGAGCGGAGGCGGACGCGGTGGACGTGGCGGACGTACCGCCGTGGTCCATTCCGCTCATGCCGTCGTCGGTGCCACAGGCGGTGAGGAGCAGTCCGGCGGCGGCGAAGGCCCCGGCGAGGGCGAGCTTGCGGGTGGTGCGGTTCGTGAAGGCACGCATGGTGATACCTCGTGTGTGCTGTGTCTACGTACAGGCGGAAGGGGAGACCGAAAGGCGCGTGCGGGCAGCGCGAGGCGACCCGTGGCGCGTCGGGTTCGGTCTAGATCCGCAGGACGGACAGTCGGGCGAGGTCCGGGGGACGAGGGGGAGGGGCGTGCGGCCCGAGCGCGGGGGTGAGCCGCGCGAGGAGGAGGGTGAGCCAGTCGGGGCGGCGTCCGAGCGCGGCCCGGAGGAGGCCCGCGAGCAGCCAGGCGCCGAGGACGGCCACGCAGAGGGTGGTCATGTCCATTCCCGTACCCGGCTCGTGCCGGGCGTCGGAGCTGTCGCCGTGATGCGCGGGGGCGGCCTGCGCCGGGGCGCTGTGGTGCGAGGCGGCCGTGGTGTCCATGCCGCCGCCGGAGCCCTCGGGGTGGCCCACCGCGTGCATCAGGAACACACCGAGCGCGAGCACGACGACGAGCAGGAGGTGCCCGATGGCACCTCCTGCTCGTCTGCCGCGTTCCGCTCGGTGTGCGCGCACGATTCAGGGCCTCCTGGCCCGACGATACCGTGCGGGGGTATCAGCCGCGCGTCAGGACGGGGTCTCGCCCGTCATGGCGGCGGCCAGCCGCAGGTGCGGCGCGGCCTCGTCCCGGCGGCCCTGGCGCTCCAGGGTGCGCCCGAGCATCAGCCGGGCGTAGTGCTCGACCGGGTCGCGGTCGAGGACGGCGCGCAGCTCGGTCTCGGCGCGGGAGAGCTGCGCGGAGTGGTAGTAGGCCCGGGCGAGGAGGAGCCGCTGGGCCGTCTGCTCCGGGTGTTCGGCGACGAGGCCGCTCAGGATGCGGATGGCGGTTCCGTACTCCTTGGCCTCGAAGAACAGCTGCGCGCGGTCCCAGCGTTCCCCGGCCGTTCCGAACTCGTAGTACGTGTCGCTCACTTGCTCTCCCTTTCCGGGGCTCCGGATCTGCCACCCTGTGGGGTGGTCGATCCCGTCAACACCGCCGGTTAGTTGAACATTCCACCAAGGATGGGTTGAGCGTCATGAGCAATCTCGATCGTCAGGCCGCGCTGACCGTGTGCGGCGGCCGCGGCTTCGTCGTCGCCGAACCCGTACGGGAGCTCCTCAGCCCCCGCCGCGTCCAGCTCGGCGAGTCGACCGAGGTCCGCAGACTGCTCCCGAACCTGGGCCGCCGCATGGTCGGGGCCTGGGCCTTCGTCGACCACTACGGCCCCGACGACATCGCCGACGAGCCCGGCATGCAGGTCCCTCCCCACCCGCACATGGGGCTGCAGACCGTCAGCTGGCTCCACGAGGGCGAGGTGCTGCACCGCGACTCCACCGGCAGCCTGCAGACGATCCGCCCGCGCGAACTGGGTCTCATGACCTCCGGCCGGGCGATCTCCCACTCGGAGGAGAGCCCCCGGCCGCACGCCCGCTTCCTGCACGGCGCGCAGCTCTGGGTCGCCCTGCCCGACGCCCACCGGCACGTCGAGCCGCACTTCCAGCACCACGCCGAACTGCCCCGGGTCACCGCGCCCGGCCTCACCGCCACGGTGATCCTCGGCGCCCTCGACGGCGCCGCCTCGCCCGGCACCACGTACACCCCGCTGGTCGGCGCGGACCTCGCGGTCACTGCGGGCACCGAGACGCGCCTGCCCCTGGAGCCCGACTTCGAGTACGCGGTCCTCGCCATGTCGGGCGAGGCCCGTGTCGACGGCGTCCCCGTCCTGCCCGGCTCCATGCTCTACCTGGGATGCGGCCGCGCCGAACTCCCCCTCCACGCCCTCTCGGACGCCGGCCTGATGCTCCTCGGCGGCGAGCCCTTCGAGGAGGAGCTCGTCATGTGGTGGAACTTCGTGGGCCGCACGGACGAGGAGATCCGCAAGGCGCGCGAGGACTGGATGACGGGCGACCGCTTCGGCGAGGTGAAGGGCTACGACGGCGACCGGCTCGACGCCCCGGAGGTGCCGGCGACCCCGCTGAAGGCGCGGGGGAGGGTGCGCTGACCTGGGGACCGGCGGGGCGGATCTCGGCGGTAGCGGCCGGTCGTCTCGAAAAGCGACCGGACACGCGGAGCTCGTCCAGGTCGGGGACGTGGCTGTCGAGCGTGCTGGGGCTGGTCGGCCGTATGCCAACCGGTGATCACGCGATGGCTGCACCCGTGCACGGGTGACTCCCTACACGGGATCGCAAGACCAGGACGGACTCCCAGGAGTTCCGTCGCGCTCGACGTTGGCCACCATCCTGCGCAGCACCTTCAGCGCGGCCACGTACTCCTCGTCGCTGATGCCCCGGTGGACCACGGCGCGTGCCTCGGTCGCCGGCTCACGGATCCTCGCTCTGGCGCCTTCCCCTGCATCCGTCAGGTGCAGGCGCTGCCCGTCATCGAGTCGGAGCCATTCGCGATGGAGCAACTGGTCGATGCCCCTGGCCATGGCGTCACGCAGTGGCTCGGGATGATTCCTCGTCCGGATCCTGTGGTCTGGTGCGCAGGCGGCCTCGGGCTGCTCGGCGTTCGAGCTTGCGCTGTTCCGCTGTCGCCCAGCGGTCGGCGCGGGTCGGGTTGAGGGGTGTGCCGTGGCCGACGTGGAGCCGGGTGGGTTCGAGGTCGAGCATGGCACGGAGGCTGGCGAGGTTGGCGAGCGGGTCGTCGTGGAAGGGCGGGTTTGCGGGGCGGCCCCTGATCAGGCCCATGAAGGAATTGGAGATGAGGTCGCCGGCCACCAGGTCGCCGTCGTCGGTGAGGACGGAGACGGAGCCGGCGGTGTGGCCGGGAGTGGGGATGATCCGGCCCTCGACGCCGAAGTCCGCCAGGCCGGTCGTGTCCCGGACGACGAGGTCGGGTTCGAAGGGGTCGGCCTGTTCGTGGAGTTTCGGGCTCCGGGCCATGAGCCGTCCCATCGGCCCGGTGGGCAGGTACGGTTCGCGGACCCGGCCGGTGCGGTAGGGGCCCAGGTCGGCGGCGTGTGCCGCGATCGGCGCGCCAGTGAGGCGGCGTAGTTCGGCGGCGGAGCCGAAGTGGTCGATGTGGCCGTGGGTGACGACGATGAGGCGGACGTCCTGCGGATCGACGCCGTGGGCGGCGACCTGTTCGGTGATGCGCATGCCGCTGCCGGGGGTGCCGGCGTCGACGATGATCGGGTGTCGGCCGATCAGCAGGTAGGCGTTGACGGCGTGCCGGCCCAGGACCGGTATGGGGATGACCTTGGTGGGGGACAACGGGGTGCTCCTCAGGGAAAGGGGAGTGCGAGCGGTGAGTCTGGTTCAGCGGGCGGTGGCATGCGGCCGGAAGCGGCGGCGGTACTCGGCCGGGGTGGTGCCCAGGCGGCGACGGAAGGCCCGGTGCAGGGTCTCCACCGACCCGAGGCCACTGGCGGCCGCGATGTCGGGCAGGCTGCGTGCGGACTCCTCCAGGAGGCGGCGGGCCGCCTCCACCCGGACCGCCTCCAGGTAGTCGGCCGGGGTGCGACCGGTGCAGTCGCGGAAGACCCGGGCGAAGTGGCGCACGCTCAGGTTCAGACGGGCGGCCATGGCCTCGACCGGGATCCGCTCGGTGAGGTGGTCGTCGATCCAGCGGCGGAGTTCGTCGATGCGGTCGTCGGTGCTCGCCTGGAGGGAGAGCGGCACGCTGAACTGCGTCTGTCCGCCCGGGCGTTTGACGTACATCACCATGGCGCGGGCGGCGTCGAGGGCGATCGCCGGCCCGTGGTCCTCGGCCACCATGGCGAGGGCGAGGTCCAGGGCGGCGGTCACGCCCGCACAGGTCCAGATCCGGCCTGCGCGGATGAAGATGGGATCCGGATCGACAGTGATGTCCGGGTGGTGCTCGGCCAGTTGGCCGGCGGTGAGCCAGTGGGTGGTGGCGGGCAGGCCGGCCAAGAGTCCGGCCTCGGCGAGCAGGTGGACGCCGGCGCACACGCCGCCGACGCGGCGCGCTGCCGGGGCCGCCGTGGTCAGCCACGCGACGACGTCGGGGTCGATGACGGCCCGGTAGTGGCCGCCGGCGTTGTCCATGGCGCCGGCTACGAGGAGGGTGTCGACGCCCGGGCTCATCTCGGCCAGCGAATGATCGGCGACGAGGCTGATCCCGGCCGCGGTGGGCAGTGGGCCGGTCTGCGCGGCGGCGATCTCGACCCGGTAGGCGGGCGCGTCGCCTCCCGCCAGGCGGGAGGCGACGGAGAAGACCTCCGCCGGGCCGGTTACCTCCAGCAACTCGACCCCCGGGAAGGCAACGATGACGACGGTGCGCGGTGCGGGCATGCCGCGATCCTTCCGCCAGTCGGGCCGTGGCTGCAATGACCGGGTCGTGTCAGATCCGGCCATCGGCCGGCGGCCACCGCCGTCGTGGCCGAGGCCCCAGGCGGCCACGTTCGTTCGCGGATCGGTCAGGCCGGCTCAGGGAGGGGAGGCGTTGCGGTACGGGATGGTCACCGCCTGCGGGAGTCGCCTGGAGGCCCCGCGCAGGTCGACCGGACCCGCCGCATCGTGCTGCTGCGCGCCACCGGACCGCCGGGACTCGATGGGCTCTGCCCGAGAGGTGCCGGCGGGAAGGGGGCCGACCGTGTACGTCATGCCGGGAGAGCTCCGTCGGTGAAGACGCCGCGCAGGCTGGTGCACGCGTCCATGACGGCTTCGGTGGCCTTCGTGAAGGCGGAGATCTCGGTGAAGAAGCCGTGGTACACGCCTCGATACCGGCGGTGCCGCACCGGGACGCCCTCTGCCCCGAGCCGTCGCGCATACGCCTCGGCGTCGTCGCGCAGGCAGTCCACTTCCGCGGTGATGACGTGGGCGGGAGCGAGACCGGCGAGGGTCGCGGCCTTGAAGGGCACCGCGAGTGAGCCGGGAGCAACGCCGTCCTCGCCCACGTACTGGCGCCAGAACCATTGCGCGTCGGCGGCTCCCATCAGGGGGGCGTCCGCGAACTCGGTCCAGGACGGGCGTGCGAAGGAGTCGTCCACCGCCGGGTAGACGAGGACCTGGAGCGCGGGCTGGGGCAGCCCGCGGCCGCGCAGGTCGAGGCAGAGCGTCGCCGCCAGTCCTCCGCCGGCCGAGTCGCCGCCGACCGCGATGCGGCGGCCGTCGATGCCGAGGCGGTCCGCGTTCTCGACGAGCCAGGAGTGGGCCGTCCTGGTGTCGTCGACGGCGGCGGGGAACGGATGCTCGGGGGCCAGTCGGTAGTCGACCGAGACCACGACGCACTCGGCGTGGTGGCTGAAGAGGCGGCACACTTCGTCGACGCCGTCCAAGGTGCCGACCGTGAAGCCCCCGCCGTGGAGATAGAGCAGGCAGGGCAGGCCGGCCGTACCCGTACCCGTACCCGTACCCGTGCGCGGCACGGGCGGCCGATAGATCCGCACCGGCACGGAGTGGACCACCCCGACCGGGTCGGTCCAGGTCGCGTCCTCTTCCGTCACGGACGCGACCTGGGTCCGTCGGGGCGGAGGTTGCGGGGCCGCGAACCGCCGCACTGCCTCCAGGCCCAGGGTGTGCAGAGGCTGCGGGAGCACCTCGGCCAGAAAGTCGACTGCCAGGAGTGACTCGGGATCCAGGAGCCCGCGCCACACGGGCGGAGCCTCCGCCCCGGTGGCGGTGGCGGTGGAGGTGGCGACCGGCCGGGCCGGGCTGCCGTCCTGGCCGGGAGCCGATGTCGGTCGCTCGACGGGAGGGGTGTCGGGATGGGTCACAGGGGTGCTCCGCACGCAGGGATCTTGACAAGATCCAGCCGATTGGACAGGGTCAATCGACTGGATCATACGATCAACATATGGAAATGGGCTAGGTGCGGGATCCGGCGATAGATTGGACAGGCCACAGCTCCGTGCGGCGGACACTCGGAACGGCCATGACTGAGCTCAGCAGCCCCCAGGACGCGGGATCCTCACGAGGTGGTCCTTCCGCGGGTGTGTCCGCGGCCGATGACGCGATCATGGTGCTGGACGACGAGCGGCGGCTCGTGGGGTGGAGCCGGGAGGCCGAGACGTTGTTCGGGTATCGCCCGGACGAGGTGCTGGGTCGTCCCGCCGACGCGGTCCTGGCCCACGCGGACACCGGCACCGGTGTGTTCGCCGACAGGGGGCCTCGTGGCCGGACGCCGGAGATCCGACCGGTACGCCACCAGGACGGGCACCGCGTCGACGTGGCCGTCGACTGCCGCCGGCTGTCCGACGCCGCATCCGGGGTCGCCTGGCTCGTCCGGGCGGTGCCCGCGAGAGAACTGCGCGAGCAGGTCGTCGATCGGGCCGTGACCGCCGGGCTCCACCACGAGTCACCCGTCCTGCTGACCATCTACGAGACGGACGGCCGGATTCGCTGGTTCAACGACGCGGTCGAGGCTCAGTTCGGAGTCTCCGTGGAGGAATGCGCCGGGAAGTTCCAGAAGAGCCTCCTTCCGGAGGGGGTGCTCCTGTACGACGCGGGTCGTGAGGTGCGCGACATCGAGGACATCATCCGGGGCGTCGCGCGGACAGGCGAACCGGTGATCGACATGCGCTACCGGAGCGTCACCCCGCTCGAGCCCCTGCGTGAGCACGTCTGGACAGCCTCGTACTTCGTGCTCAACGACGAGGAAGGCGTACCCCTCGGGGTCTGCGAGACCGGCGTGGACATCAGTGAGCGTTACGTGGCGCAGCAGCGCCTGGAGTTGCTGAGCAGGGCGGGGAGCAGCATCGGGGGAACTCTGGACATGCGGCGTACGGCGGGTGAGCTGGGCGATCTGGTGGTTCCGGAGTTCGCTGACGCGGTCGTGGTCGACCTGTTCGCGTCGGTGCTGAGCGGGCAGGAGCCCCCGGTGCCGGTGACCGGAGGCAAGGCCGGCTCCGAGTTGCGCGAGGTGGCGCGGAAGGCTCGTGCCGGGGCGCTCGGTGACATCGCGGCCGCGGCCCTGGTCGGGGCGGGTCCGAAGTCTCTTGCGGACGCCGCGCCCGTCTCCGACCCGGAGTCCGGTGCTCTGGTGGTGCCGTTGGAGTCCGGGGACGTGGCGATGGGGGTGGCGGCCTTCGTGCGATCCGCGCCGCGTGATCCCTTCGATGCCGAGGAAGTCGCGCTGGCGGCGGAGTTGGCGTCCCGCACCGCGGTGTGTGTGGACAACGCCCGCCGGTACGCCCGGGAGCACGCGACCGCGCTGACGCTGCAGCGAGACCTCCTGCCCCGCGCGCTGCCCCGGCCTGCCGGGGTGGAGTGCGCCCACCGCTACCTGCCGGCAGCGGGGCCGGTGGGTGTCGGTGGGGACTGGTACGACGTCATCCCGCTGTCCGGGGCGCGCGTCGGGTTCGTGGTCGGGGACGTGGCCGGCCGTGGAATGCACGCGGCTGCCACGATGGGGCGTCTGCGTACCACCGTAGCGGCCCTCGCGGCGCTCGATCTCGCGCCCGAGGAACTCCTCGCTCGCCTGGACGACCTGGTGGTCCAGTCCGGTGCCGTCCGGACCGCGGACGAGCCGGAGGACCAGGCGTTCGGCGTCACCTGCCTGTACGCGATCTATGACCCGGTCTCACGGCGCTGCGTCATGGCGCGTGCCGGGCACCCCCCTCCTGTTCTGGTCGCGCCCGGCGGACGGGCCGAACTCCTCGACCTCCCCGCCGGGCCTCCGCTGGGCCTGGGCGGCCTTCCCTTCGAGAGCGCGGAAGTCGAGGTGCCGGAAGGCGCGGTGCTCGCGCTGTACACCGACGGGCTGGTGGAAAGCCGGGACCGGGACATCGACGTGGGGGTCCGTGCCCTGTGCGAGGCGGTTTCCCGCCCTGGGGCCGAGCCGCTGGAACAGCTCTGCGACCGTGTCACCGCCGCGCTGCTGACGCGGCCGCCGGAGGACGACGCCGCTTTGCTCCTGGTTCGGATGCACGCCCTCGCGGAGGACCGGGTGTCCACCTGGGACATACCCGCCGACCCCGGCGAAGTGGGCCGCGCGCGGTCGCTGCTCCGTGAACGGCTCGAACGGTGGGAGGTCGACGAGGGCGCCTCCTTCACGGCGGAACTCGTCGTCAGCGAACTGGTCACCAACGCGATCCGCTACGGTCGCGCCCCGGTCCGCCTGAGGCTGATCCGGGAACGCGGACTCATCGTCGAGGTCTCGGACGGCGGTCACACCTCCCCGCACCTGCGGCGAGCCGCGATGGAGGACGAGGGGGGCCGCGGCCTCTTCCTCGTCGCACAGATGACGCAACGCTGGGGAACCCGCTACGCGCGGGACGGCAAGACGATCTGGACCGAACTGTCGTTGGATCCCGGCGAACTCACGCCCCTGGCGTTCGATCTCTGACCGGCCGGTCGGCACCTTCCATCCGGTGATGCTCTGACCTCTGCCCGGGAGGGCCCCGGAGCGCTCTCCCGCCCCGGGGCCCTCCCGTGGAAGCCGCGCGCGCTGACGTGGCCGAGCCATGGATCCACTGACGTGGCCGAGCCATGGATTTTCTTAGTCGTATGTCTTGAACGGATGACTAACTTGGTCTTAGCGTACGGGGCAGCGCCGCTCCCCTGCGCCCCAGCCACTGCGGCGGAGCAGCCCTGTCATGGCAAGAACAAACTTGCCTACCTCCCTGCCTCCCTGCCGACGCCATCGCAGGCGCCGCGATCGAAGTGATCACGAGCGACAACGGCGTGATCACCGAAGGGCTCTCGACGGGCGACGACCTCGCTTGCCTGTGCCCCGGGGAAAAAACCCCTCCTCACCTACGCACTCCAGCGGATCCGCCCGTGGGGCCCAGGCCGGTGGGCGAATGCCCACCCCCATGGACCTGCTCGGCCGTGAAGGCCGCATCGCCATTGCCATCGCCATCGCCTTCGCCTTCGCCATCTGCGCCGGGCGCCCGGGCCGCATCCGATCAGGAACCGGAGAAACCCATGACAGAAATCCATCAGCCCGACGCACTCGCCCGCGAGGTGCCTTCTCGCCCTGCGCCGAACAAGGGGGTGCTCATCGGCGTAGCCGCGCTGCTGGTCGTCCTCACCAACGCGGTCGTCTTCGTCCTGCCGCCCCTCCTGCCGATCATCCAGGCGCAGTACCACCTCGCCACCGTGGCCGACACGACGTGGGTCTACTCGGTGCTGACCCTGGGCGGGGGGGCCGGCTTCATCCTGTTGCCGCGCCTCGCCGACGTGTACGGCGACCGGAACGCCTCCGTGGCGGCCTCCGCGTTCCTCACGGCCGGCGCGCTCATCCCGGCCGTCGGTGACTCGTATCCGACGCTTCTGGTCGGCTGCACCCTGATGGGCTTCGGTGGCGCGGCACAGCTGCTCCCGCTCGGTTTCCTGCGCCGCAATCTCGGCGAGAGCGGTATCTCGGTGGGAGTCGCGGTCCTGGTCATCGCCACCGGTGTCGGCATCGTCGTCGGCATGATCGGCGGCGGCTTCATCGTCGAGAACCTGTCGCTGCGAAGCTTTTTCGTCATCCTCACCGCCGCATGCGCGGCCACGACCGCAGCGTCCTACGCCACGATCCCGCACGCCCCGCCCGCCGAGCGTGCGCGCCGCGTCGGCGTACTCGGCACGGTGTGGATGGTCGCCTGGGTCGCTGCCATCCTGCTCACACTGACGCAGGGCCTCGTGTGGGGCGAAGCCGCACTCATTCCGCTGGCCGCCGGCGTCATCGGCGGCATCGCCTGGGTGCGCGTCGAGCGCAGGTCGTCCTCGGCGGTGTTCGACGTGGCGCTGATGAAGGCGCCATTGGTCACCGCTTCGTGCCTCTGTATCGCCTTGTTCGCGGCGGTGAACTCGGCCTTCATGCTCCTGCTCAGCACGTACGCCCAGATCGCTCCCGGGGCGCTTCGGACCGCGGACGCCTACGGCCTCGGGTTCACTGCGCTGGACACGGCGTGGCTCATGGCGCCCTTCGCGGCTGCGTTCCTGGTCCGCGGTTCGGTGCTCGACCGCGCGTTGTTCAACGGGCGTGGTGTGCCCGTCTTCGTCCTCGGAGCGCTCATCAGCGCGACGGGAATGGCCTGGCTCGCCGTGGCGCACGACCGGCCGTGGCACTACCTCGTGGGCGCTGCCGTCATGGGCCTCGGATGCAGGATCGGCTACACGGCGAGCTTCACCCTGGTGCAGATGGCGGTGCCCGAGGAGAAGGCCGGAATGGCCGCCGGTGCCGCCGGCACCTTCATGGCCGTCGGTTTCGCCCTGGGCACGGCACTGGTCAGCGGCGACCTCAGCGCCTCCCTGGTTCCGGTGCCCGGAACCGGTCTCGAGGTCGCCGCAGAGAGCCTCTACGGCGTCGGCTACGGGATCTCCGGCGTTCTCGCCCTGCTCGTCGTGGTGACCGTGCTGATCTCACGCGCCCGGTCCGGTCGGCGGGCCGAAGCCGCCGTGTCCTGAACCAGCCTCCTCGCTCGGAGAGGCCTGACCAAAGGAACCGCACGCCATGAAAGAACTGCTGCTCATGCTGGCAGACATCTGGATGATCTTCGCCGGCTTCTTCTACGGATGGAAACTCATCCGACGGTACGGAAACTACCTGCTCGGTCTGGAGTGGTTCATCATCGCCACATCCGGCTCGAACTTCCTCGTCTGGTCCGCCCTCGGAGGCGACGCGGGCAGTCCCCTCTACTCCATCGCGTACTTCTTCGACGCCTTCTCGCGCTCGGTGGGCGTCTCCCTGATTCTCGTCATGGGCCTGATGCGCGTGACGCACCGGTACAAGCCCACGCCGGCGGTCGACATCGGCGTGTTCGCGCTGGGCATCGTCGCCGGGCTGTATCTCCGGCAGTTCCACGGCCACGGGCTCCACGTCGTCCCGGCGACGTTCTACGTCGTCGTCAACGCGCTCTCCACCGTGTTCCTCGCCTATCTCTCGTGGCGACTCTGGAAGATCCGTGCCAGGGGCCTGGCCGTCGGTGCCGCGCTGACCACGGCCGCGGCGGCCGCGGTCGCCGTCACGTACGACTTCTTCCCGATCCCCGGCGACGACGAGTACGGCACCATCTTCTACATCTTCGCCCTCACCACCTGGGGAACCCAGGCCTTCGTGTACTTCCTCTCGTACCGCGCTCTGCACGACCACAACGTGGCGACGGGTGCGGAGCCGACCTCGGACGAAAGGAGCGTTGCCCGGGCCTGAGCGGCGCACCGAGGGCCCGACGCTCGTGCCGGGCCCTTCGCCGGAACAAGGCGGCCGGCCGGAGGCGTACAGCGCCGACCGCTTTCTTCGCCATGAGGAGATGTCTGGACCATGATACGTTGAAGTGGTTCAAATGACTGAGTCAGTTCCTCTGGGGGTGTCGGATGGCGTACGTGTCGGCGGAGGCGCGGCGGGAGCAGTTGATCGAGGCGGCTGTGCGGGTGATCGCTCGCGAGGGTGCCGACGGGGCCACGACCCGGAAGATCGCCGATGAGGCGAAGGCGCCTCTCGCCTCCCTCCATTACTGCTTTCAGAACAAGGAGAACCTCCTGCTCGCCGTCTTCGCGCAGCTCTCCGAGGAGCTGCCCGTCGACGTCGACCTGGCGGAGCACGAGGACGTGAGTCTGGGACTCGTCGTCGAGCAGTGCTTGACGCGCGCCATGCAGTGGAGTGCGCGGAACCCCGTGCGGATGCGGGCCATGATCGAGGTCACTCTGTGGGCCGAGCGCTACGATCCCGAGCTCTCCGTCAGCTTCTACGACGCCTTCCTCAAGTCGTCGGAGGCCGTCCTGCGCCAGGTCGACGTACCGCTCACGGACGAGGAGCTCCACTCGGTGTTGCGGGTCGCCATATCCCTGGTCGACGGGCTCTCGCTGCAGATGCTCACGAACGGCGACACGGAGCGCACGCTGCGCGACACGGCGACCGCCTGCGCGATGCTGAAGGCCTTCCTGAACGAGAGCGCGTGAACGGCCGATGCGGTGGGGGATTCCGCGATCGCGTAACCAGCGCCGCGGGTGGGAGTGACGAAGCGGGGCTCCCGTCCCGGCTTCGTCCACTCCGGGAAGCGCCGGTGGGCCGTCGTTCCCGACGGCCCACCGGCGCGGCCGCTCCCTAGGTCAGGCGGATGGAGGCGAGCCGGCCGTCGGCGTACTCGCGACGGAGGACCTTCTTGTCGAACTTCCCCACGCTGGTCTTGGGGATCTCGGCGACGAAGGCCCAGCGTTCCGGGAGCTGCCACTTGGCCCAGCTCTCGGCCAGGTGCTCCCGCAGTATCGCGGCGTCGGTCGCTTCACCCTCGCCGCTCCTCAGGACGACGGCCACGCAGGGCCGTTCGTCCCAGCGCTCGTCGGGGACGCCGAAGACGGCCGCCTCGGCGACGGCGGGATGCGCCATGATGTCGTTCTCCATGTCGATGGAGGAGATCCACTCGCCGCCGGACTTGATGACGTCCTTCGCCCGGTCGACGAGAGTGAGGAACCCGTCGGGGCTGATCCGGCCCACGTCGCCGGTCCGCAGCCATCCGTCGTCGAAGGCGCCCGCTTCGACCGGCTCCTCGTCCGGGCTGTAGTAGGAGCCCGTGATCCAGGGCCCCCTCACCTCCAGTTCGCCGAGCGACTCGCCGTCGTGGGGCACGGAAGTGCCGTCGTCGCCCTTGAGCCGGAACTCGACCAGCGGCGCGAACCGTCCCTGGCTCATCCTGTAGCGCCACCGGTCTTCACCGGTCGCACGGGCCGGCGGGTGCGCCACGGTGCCCACGGACGAGGTCTCGGTCATCCCCCAACCGTGGACGACCCTGACTCCGTGGTGCTCCTCGAAGGTCTTCATCAGCGTGGGCGGCATGGCCGAACCTCCCACGACGACTTCGCGAAGGTGGCTGATGTCCTGCGGGTGGGTCGCGAGCCTCGCGGCGAGCCCCGTCCAGATGGTCGGTACGGCGGCGGCCGAGGTCGGTCGCTCCGCTTCCATCATGGCCAGCAGCGGCTCGGGCTGGAGGAAGCGGTCGGGCATGAGGAGCGACGCGCCGGAGAGCATGGACGCGAACGGCAGGCTCCAGGCGTTGACGTGGAACATCGGCACGATCGCCAGACACGTGTCGCTCGTCGCCAGCCCCATCGCGGCCGGAGTGGTCACGTGCATCGCGTGCAGGAAGAGCGAACGGTGGGAGTACACCACGCCCTTGGGGTCGCCCGTGGTGCCCGAGGTGTAACACATCGCCGCGGCTGAGCGTTCGTCCGGCACGGGGAAGTCGTACAGGGCGGGCTGCGCCTCCAGGAGGGGCTCGTAGTCGTGGACCTCGACCCCCCGAGGCGCGCGGAAGCCGGCCGCGTCGCCGTTCACGACGACGACATGACGCACGGTGCGAAGCCGGGGGAGCACCTCTGCGAAAGCGGGGGCGAGCGACCCGTCCACGAACACCACGCGGTCCTCGGCGTGGTTGGCCGTGAACACGAGCTGCTCGGGGAAGAGGCGGATGTTCAGGGCGTGCAGCACCGCGCCCATGGCGGGGACCGTGGCGTAGACCTCCATGTGCTCGGTGTTGTTCCACATGAACGTCGCCACGCGATCGGAAGGCCCGACGCCCAGGCCGCGCAGGGCGTTCGCCAGCCGGGCGGCCCGCGTGCCCAGTTCACCGAACGTGCGTCGGCGGGCCGCCCGGCCCGTCCAGGTGGTGACCGTGGCGTCGGCGTGCACGGAGGTCGCGTAGCGCAGCAGATGGGCGAGCGACAGCGGCCCGTCCTGCATGGTGCTCAGCAATTCATTGCTCCTTGGGTGGGGCGGTCGCCATGTCGGCGTGCGGGTGGGTGCGCGGGTGGGTGCGCGGCCGTGGTGATGCCCGGCCGCGGAGGACGCGATCGACTTCGCCGGGGGTTGACGCTGGGCCGGAGGGCCTGGCTACCATCATGTGGGGCGATTGATCTAGACGTCCGATCCAGTCAAATGACTGTACTCAACTCCGCGAGGCCGTCGCAATGCCCTGTCGAGGGGCGACCGGCAACCCCGGGCACGTGGTGCCGGGCCGGTCCGACGTGCCGAACGCATCGTGCGAACGGAAGTGACCCTTATGGACCAGACCATTGAGCGCGTCGACGTGGTGATCGTCGGCGCCGGCCTCTCGGGCATCGCGGCGGCGGTCGAACTGACGGCGACGCACCCCGGGCGGTCGTACGTCATGCTCGAGGCGCGCGACGACATCGGGGGCACGTGGGACCTGTTCCGGTACCCCGGGATCCGGTCCGACAGCGACATGTTCACGCTCGGGTACGGCTTCAAGCCGTGGACCGCCGAGAAGTCGATCGCCTCGGGCGAGGCCATCCTCGACTACCTGAAGGAGGCCGTCGACGAGTACGGCCTGGGTCGGCACATCCGCCTCGGGCGCCGGGTTCTCGGTGCCGACTGGTCGCAGGACGACCGCTCCTGGATCCTGGAGGTCGCGGGCCCCGCCGGTCGCGAACGCGTCGCCTGCTCCTACCTCTACATGGCAGCGGGCTACTACGACCACAACAGCGGCCACAAGCCGGAGTTCCCCGGACAGGCGGCATTCCGCGGATCGATCGTCCACCCCCAGCAGTGGCCGACCGACCTCGACTGGGCCGGAAAGCGGGTCGTCGTCATCGGATCCGGTGCCACCGCGATCACCCTGGTCCCGGCCCTCGCCCAGACCGCGTCGAAGGTCACGATGGTGCAGCGGTCGCCCACCTATGTGGCCATCGACTCCGATGTCGACGAGGAGGCCAACCGGCTGCGCGCCGAGGTGGGGGACCAGGAGGCGTTCACGCGGATCCGCCTGCGCAACGTCCGCGACCAGCAGGTCAGGTACCACTTCGCCCGCACCGATCCGGAGGCCTTCAAGAAGCCCCTCTTCGACGCGATCGAGAAGATCGTCGGCCGCGACTGTCGGGAGAGGCACTTCACCCCGGCCTACGAGCCCTGGGATCAGCGCCTGTGTCTGGTGCCCAACGGGGACCTCTTCCACGCCATCCGGCAGGGCAGGGCCGACGTGGTGACCGGGCACATCGAGACCTTCACGGAGAGTGGTCTGCGGATGGCCTCCGGCGAGGAGGTTCCGGCCGACGTGATCGTGACCGCGACCGGCCTGCAGCTCGTCACGCTGGGGAAGATCCGGTTCAGCGTGGGCGGTGAGCCGATCGACTTCTCGAAGACCGTCACCTACAAGGGGGTCGCCTTCAGCGGGATCCCGAACCTCCTGATGGCCTTCGGCTACCTCAACTCCTCCTGGACGCTCCGCCTCGAACTGGTCAACCGGTTCTGGAGCTCGCTGCTCACCAGGATGGACGAACTGGGCGCGACGGTCGTGACGCCTGTGCTGCGCGACGAGGACCGGGAGATGTCGCGGGGGCCCTGGATCCAGGACGTCTCCTCGGGCTATCTCGTGCGCCACATGGACGACATGCCGGCCCAGGGCGACCGCGAGCCGTGGATCAATCCCCAGGTCCACGAGCGGATGAAGGACCTCCTGGGCGCACCTCTCGAGGACGGCGTCCTGCGCTTCGCGTAGCGCCGGGCACGGGCCGATTTCTTTGCCGCCATGTGATTGACACCCGCCCTTCACCGGGACTACGTTCAAGTCAAATGACTCAGTCAAATGAGCAAGTCATTTGATCCAATTCTGCGAATGGCGCCGGCACTCCGTGTTCGGCCGCGAATGATTGAGGTGAGTGCCCATGAGTGGCGCTGTGAGAATCGAGGTCGAGCCGGATCCGACTCCGCTCGTGCTCTCGCTGGCGAGGGTCTTGCGCGAGAGCGCGGCGGTTCCCGAACTCCGTGATCTCCTCACGGGGCTGACCGGCACCGTGGCGCTGCGATCGCAGCTGGACGCCCAGGCCGCGACCCTGCTCTTCGCCGAGGGCGGCGTGGACATCCACCACGGCGTGGACGAGGGCGTCGAGGCGATTCCCCTCGTGCCCTATTCCGATTACGCGCTCGCCGAGACGCCCGATGCGCTCGCGTCGGCAGTCGAGACACTGCTGAACCCGCCGGTGCCCGCCTGGCGTGATGCCGCATCGTCCTTCTGGGCGGCGAACCAGGGCTCGTACGGATTCCCCGAGGGGCTCCGCGTGGTCTGCCAGACCGAGGAGCAGGAGGTCCGCTTCGGCGAGGACGCACTGGCGTACGAGGTGCACGGCCCCGCGGAGGCGCTGGCGGCGGCGTTCAGCGGCCGCGGCGAGACTTTTCTGTTCGCCATCGCGACCGGCGTCACCGTCGTCGGCAGCGTGGCGCACCTGTCGGCAATGTGTGGCGCGCACTGGAAGGTGAGATTCGGTGTCTGAGATGACCATTGATGAGCTTGACCGCTGGCTGGATGAGCACGGCATCACGTCCGTCGAGATCCAGGCGACGAACCTCGACGGCACGTTCATCGGGAAGACCCTGTCGCGGGGCAAGTTCCTGGGCAGCGTCGAGCAGGGATTCGCCTTCGCGGATGTCGTGTTCGGCAACGACCTGGGCAGCACCCCGATCCTCGGTATCCCCTTCCCGTCCTGGCGCGGCGAACTCGCGGACATCTTCCTTCGCCCCGACCTCGGCACGCTGGTGGTGTGGAAGCCGGGCAAGGCGGCCGTCATCGGCGACTTCTGGACCCAGGACGGCACCCCGGTCTCCGTCTGTCCGCGCAACCTGCTGCGCCGCGTCGAGGACGACGCCCAGCAGCTCGGTTTCACGGTCAACACCGCCATCGAGATCGAAGCGACCATTTTCGAGGAGTCGGTTCGCGAAGCCCGCGCCAAGGGCTACGAGAACCTCACTCCGCTCGGCGGCACGTGCGGAGGTGCCTACGTGCTCGCCAAGGACGCGGACTGGCGCGCGTACCTGGAGCGGGTGGAGGAGCGGCTGCGGGCCATCGGCATCGACTGGGAGGCCTGGAACGACGAGGCCGCCGCAGGCCAGATCGAAGTCAATGTCGCGATGGGCAGTGCCGTCGAGGTCGCCGACCGGTGGGCGCGATGTCGTCAGGTGATGCGCGAGGTGGGCCACGAGCTCGGCCGGACCGTGACGTTCATGGCGAAGTGGTCGGACGCCTGGGGCCAGGCGTCGCACCTGAACCTCTCGCTGGCAACGCCGGACGGGAACGCCTTCTACGGCCCCGACGGTCCGTCCGACGTGATGAGCCGGTTCATCGGCGGCGTGATGCCGGCGATGGCGGGTACGACGTCGATCTCCCTTCCCTTCATCACCTCGTATCGCCGGCTCATCCCCGCCGAGGGTCCGCCCACGACCATCAGTTGGGGAGTCGGTAACAAGACAACGGCGGTGCGCGCCGTCGTGGACCACCCGAAGCAGTCCCGCATCGAGTACCGCGTGCCCGGTTCGGACGCGAACATGTACCTGGTCACCGCGGCCGTTCTCGGCGCGGGCCTCTTCGGAGTCCGCAACGAACTCGACCCGCCCACCGCCTTGACCGGCATGGCCTGGTTCCGCCCCGACGGGGAGCCGATCCCGGCGAGCATCACCCAGGCGGCCTCGGCACTGGAGGCGGACAAGATCCTGCCCGAGGCGCTCGGCGGTGAGTTCGTCGGCTACTGGATCGGCACGCGCCTGTCGGAGTGGCTGTCGTTCCACACCGGTGGGGGCGATCCCGACTCCGGGATCACCCCGTGGGAGCGCAGCCGATACTTCGAGCTGGCATGAGCACCCGGATAGCGGCCGCCGTCCTGAACACGGCGCCGGGCTCCCTCGAGATCGAGGAGCTCGTGATCGACGACCCGGGACCGGACGAGGTCCTGGTGAAGGTGGCGTACGCCGGTCTGTGCCACTCGGACCTCCACGAGATCGACGGCACCTTCGAGACCCAGCCGCCGATCGTCCTCGGCCACGAGGCGGTCGGCCGGGTCGTGGCCGCCGGCACGGGCGTGCCGGAGTTCGCGCCGGGGGACACGGTCGTGACGTGCCTGTCCGTCTACTGCGGCACCTGCGAGTACTGCGTGACCGGCAGGCAGACCCTGTGCCTGCACCGCTCACGACTGCAGCAGGAGCGATCCCGGCCGCGGCTGACCAAGCGCGACGGCCGGCCGGTGCGGCCGACCGCCGGCATCGGTGCCTTCGCGGAGATGATCCTCGTCCACAAGAACAGCCTCGTCACCATTCCGGACGACATCCGTCCGGAGACGGCCAGCGTGCTCGGCTGCGCCGTCACGACAGGCATGGGCGCGGTCCTGCACAGCGCCTCGGTGCAGGCCGGGCACAGCGTCGCCGTCGTCGGACTGGGCGGGGTCGGCTTCGCCGCCCTCCAAGCCGCACAACTGTCCGGCGCAGCACAGATCATCGGGATCGACGTCGTGCCGGGCAAGCTGGAGCGGGCCCTCCGGTTCGGCGCGACGCATGTGGTCAACGCCAGGGAAACCGACCCGGTCGCGGCAGTGCGGGCGATCACCGGCACCGGCGTACACCACGCGTTCGAGGCGGTCGGCTCGGCCGCCACGGCCGGACAGGCGTTCGCCATGCTCCGGCCGGGCGGGACCGCCACCGTGATGGGCATGATCCCGGACTCGCAGCCGATCCCGGTACGAGGGGCGGAGCTGTTCCTTGAGGAGAAGCGCATCCAGGGCTCGTTCATGGGATCCAACCACTTCAAGGTCGATGTCCCGTTGTATGCGCACTTCAACCGCATGGGACTGCTCCAGCTCGACGACCTGGTGACGGCCAGGTGCGATCTGGCCACCATCAACGAAGGATTCAAGGCCCTGGCGTCCGGACGGGAGATTCGCGTCGTCGCCCGGGTCGGGGAGGTGTGCGCATGAAGCCGTTGATCGGAATCACGGGACGCCGCCTGAGCCTGGGCATGGTGAAGGGGACGTCCCGCCGCTTCCAATTCGAGTTCATCAACTCCTACTTCAGCGCCTTCGGCGACAAGGTGGTGGCCGCGGGCGGAATACCGGTCAACCTGCCGTTCCATTGCGACGCCGAAGACGTGGTCGAGCGACTCGACGGACTCATCGTCACCGGCGGGCAGGACGTCCACCCTTCCCGCTGGGGCGGAAACGCCCAGGTCGACCCCGAGGCCGACCCGAGGTGGCACCACGACGTGCCGGACCTCGAACGAGACGAGTACGAGGCGGCCCTGATCGTGGCCGCGCTCCAGGCGAACATTCCGCTCCTGGGTGTGTGCCGCGGTCACCAGCTGCTCAACATCGTCCTCGGCGGCACGCTCGTCGAGCACATCGAAGAGGGCCCGATCGTCCACGCGTCCCCGAACTTCGCGCGTGACGACGGCGATGACGCACACACCGTCAGCTTCACGCCGGGAAGCCTCGCCCACACGCTCTACGGACCTCGGCGCGTCGTCAACTCCTGGCACCACCAGGCGGTCGACCGCCTCGGCCGAGGCCTCGCCGTCATGGGAACCACCGCCGACGGCGTCGTCGAAGCCATCGGGCTGGCCGACAGCCCGGTGGTGGGGGTGCAGTGGCATCCCGAGTGGATGGCCTCCCCCGACCCCGTCTTCGACTGGCTCGTCGACCAGTCGGCGGCGAACGCCCTCGGACCCGCCATGACAGGAGGCGCGACGTGGTGAACACGGAACGAACCGGCGCCGCACGCTCACTGGACGACTGGCTCGCTCTCAAGAGCCGGCTGAGTCCGTCCCGCGGAATGTGGATCAACGGCGAACGGGCCGAATCGAGGACCGGCCGGACGGCCACCCTCGTCAGCCCGCGCGACGGACTGCCCTTCGCGGACGTCCCCAGCGCGGACCGCGACGACGTGGACCGGGCCGTCCAAGGAGCCAAGCAGGCGTTCTCGTCCCGGGTCTGGGCGGGTCTGGAGCCCCGCGAGCGCGGCGCCGTGCTCATCCGCTGGGCGGACCTGCTCGACAAGCACCGTGACGAACTGGCCCTGCTGGTCGCGCTCGAGATGGGCAAGCCGGTCACGGTGGCATGGTCCGTCGAACTGCGTACCGCCATCAACACGATCCGCTGGTACGGCGAGGTCGCGGACAAGCTGATGGACGAGTCGCCGCGCGGCCGCAACAACTCCGTCGCCCTGGTGACGCGGGAGCCGCTGGGAGTCGTGGGCGCGATCACGCCGTGGAACTTCCCGATGACACTGTCGATGTTCAAGATTCCCGCGGCTCTCGTGTCGGGAAACAGCGTCGTCGTCAAGCCCGCGACACAGACACCGCTCTCCCTCCTGCGCGCGGCGGAACTGTCCGCCGAGGCAGGCCTGCCGGCCGGGGTGCTCCAGGTCGTCACCGGCAGCGGTGCGACGGTCGGCTCGGCCCTGGCCCTGCACAACGACGTCGCCACGCTGACCTTCACCGGCTCGACCGAGGTCGGAAAGCAGCTGCTGACCTACTCCGGACAGTCCAACGCGAAGCCGGTCTGGCTGGAACTGGGAGGCAAGTCCCCGAACATCGTCTTCCCCGACGCGCCGGACCTCGACGAGGCCGCGCGGATGGCGGCCTGGGCGATCTCCTTCAACAGCGGGCAGATGTGCACGGCGGGTTCCAGGCTTCTCGTGCACGAGGACATCCGTGACGAGCTGGTCGCCAGGGTCGTCGATCATCTCGGCCGTCACCGGATCGGCGATCCGCTGGACCCGGAGACCACGATGGGGCCGCTGGCCTACGAGCGGCATCGCGACGACGTGCTGGACGAGGTGCGCAAGGGGATCGCGGACGGAGCCCGGCTCGTCCTCGGATCGGACCGGAAGAGGACCGACGGCCTGTACGTGGATCCGGTGGTCTTCGTGGACGTGGACCAGCACAGCCGCCTCGCCCAGCACGAGATCTTCGGCCCTGTGCTGTCGGTCACGACGTTCCGCGACGAAGCCGAGGCGATCGCGATCGCCAACAACTCCGACTACGGACTCGGGTCCGCCATCTGGACCGGCGACCTCGCCCGGGCCCACCGCATGGCGCGGGACATCCAGGCCGGCCTGGTCTGGGTCAACTGCTACGAGGAGGGCGACACCTCGGTGCCCTTCGGCGGTCGGAAGCTCTCCGGTCACGGGTCGGACCGGAGCCTTCACGGCCTCGACAAGTTCACGACCCTGAAGACGACCTGGATCGAACTCGCCTGATCCGTCGCGAAGACGGTGCGCAGGAGACCAGGGAGCCGGAATACCCGCGGCTGATCGAGCGGTCGATCAACCGTGATTCAGATGGAGAGAGAGAATTCCCATGGCAACACAGAAGAAGGCCCAGGCCCTGACGTCGGTGGCGAACGACACGCCGACGGAAGAGATTCTCAAGATCGTGACCCGCGACGGCGGCGTCATCGTCAAGAGCTTCCTGACGCAGGAGCAGATCGCACGCTTCAACACCGACATCGAGCCGCCGATGCAGGCGCTTCGCCCGGGCTCGACCCATGAGAACGAGATCGTGGCCGCGTTCCACGGCAGCAACACCAAGCGCCTCACGAACCTGGTGACGCACAGCGCCACGTTCCGCAACGAGATCCTCGAACACCCCCTGGTCCACGAGGTCTGTGACCTCACCTTCCTCCCGGAGTCGGGCACGTACTGGATGACCACCGCACAGGTCATCGAGATCGGCCCCGACAGCCAGGCGCAGATGCTGCACCGCGACCTGGAGAACTGGTTCCCGTTCATCGGGATGGGGCCCAGCGGTCCGGAGGTCACCATCAACTTCCTGATCGCCCTGACCGACTTCACCGAGGAGAACGGCGCCACCCGCGTCATCCCCGGAAGCAACCACTGGAGCGACTTCGAGGACCGCGGAACTCCCGATCAGACGGTTCCCGCGATCATGAACGCCGGTGACGTCCTTCTCTTCAGCGGCAAGACCGTGCACGGCGGTGGGGCGAACCGGACCGGGGACGAGTACCGGCGTGCCGTGGCCTTCGCCCTCAACCCGGGCTTCCTCACCGGCGAGGAGGCGTACCCCTTCCTGGTCGACATGGAGATCGCCCGGACGCTCTCGCCGCGTGTCCAGCGCATCCTCGGCTTCCGCTCCCAGTACCCGACGGGCTCGCCCGGCCTGTGGCAGGTCGACTACGCCGACCTGGGCGACTACCTCAACCTCTGAGGCCGACCTGACCGGCTCACGCGGCCTCGTCGTCGAGGCCCCGTGAGCGAGACGTCCCGCAGAGAGCCCTCCACGGGCCTTCTGCGGGACGTCGTCCAGGTCCGGCCCTCGTTCCCGCTCATCGATCTACGGGACGCCGGATTCGGTGCCGCCGTCCCGCGTGTGCTGAAGGAGGCACTCGAACATGACCAAGCCGACCGGTGTCGTTCTCGTCGGACTCGGAGCCACGGGCATCGCCATCGCCGAGTCGCTGGTGAGCCGACGCGACTGCGCACTCCTGGGTGCGCTGGACATCGGGATCGACAAGGCAGGGGTGCCCCTCGCCGACTTCGTCGCCGGTGCGCCGCCCGTCCCCGTGGTCTCTTCCGTCGCGGAGCTGCCGCCTGCCGACGTCGCCGTCGTCGCCACGTCGTCCTGGGTGGACGCGATAGAACCGACGCTCACCGCCCTCATCGAGCGGGGGACGAACGTCGTGTCGATCTGCGAGGAGCTGCGGGATCCGACCCGGAGCCACGCCCAGGCCGTGGCCCGCCTGGACCGGCTCGCGCGCGAACACGGCGTCTCCGTACTCGGCACCGGCTGCAATCCGGGGATGCTCATGGACACGCTTCCGCTGGTGCTGAGCGGCCTCACGCTCGGAGTGGACCGTGTGTCCGTGCGGCGCACTGCGGACATGAGCCGCTACGGAGCGATCCTCAAGAAGTTCGGGCTGGGTCTCACGCCGGCCGAGTTCGACACCGAGCGCGATGCCGGCCGCGTCATGGGGCACGTCGGCTTCGCGCAGAGCATCAGCGCCCTGGCCCGTGGACTGGAGTGGGATCTCGATGCGATCGAGGTCGACATCGTCGAGCGGGACCTGATCGCGGAAGCGGAACGCAACGGGCAGCACGCCGTCATCCCCGCGGGAACCGTGACGAGCGTCCTGCACCGGGCCCGCGGACTGATACGGGGCAAGGCCGTCATCGAACTGGCCACCCGGTTCGGCATCTTCGACCCGGAGGACGCCGTCGAACGCGGCGACGGCCTCCTCCTCGTCGGTCGCGAGCAGACGATCGAAGTCGTCGTGCCCGGCGGGTTCGAGAGCTTCCTCTCCACCGTGGCCATGGCATCGAACGCCGTGACCGCGGTCGTCGAGGCGGAGCCGGGTTTCCGCACCGTCGAGGACCTGCCGGTGGGCGCCCTGGCCAGCAAGGGTGCCCGCTTCGCCCCCTGAGGCTCCCGCAACACCTCGCCCGGGGGAACCGGGTGCCTGAGAAAGGAAGAAACGTCAGATGAGCCTGGAGTCATCGCGCATCGCCTTCGAGCGAGCCCGGCGCAGCGTGGGAGCAGGCGTGGGCTCCGGCCTCCGCGCGGCCATGCAGCCGCATCCGCTCTTCGTGAGCGAAGCACGGGGAGCCCATGTCTGGGACCTGGACGGCGACCGCTACATCGACTACGTCATGGCGTGGGGTCCCCTCGTCCTCGGACACGGCGACCCCCGCATCGTGGACGCCGTACGCGATGTGGTCACGCGGATGCAGGTCGTCGGCACCGGCCACGTCCTCGAGTACGCGGCGGCGGAGGCGGTTCTCCAAGCCGTCCCGCACGGCGAACGCCTGCTCTGGAGCAACACCGGGACCGAGGCGGTCCAGGTCGCGCTGCGCCTGGCGCGGGCGGCCACGGGCCGTCGGCGGGTGGTGAAGTTCGCCAAGAGCTACCACGGATGGCACGACACGGTGTACGCAGGCCTGACCGACACGGACCCCGACGCCGACAAGGACGAGGTCGCGATGCCGGCGAGTCGAGGCCAGAGCCCCAGCGTGCTCGACGACCTCGTGGTGGCGCGGTTCAACGATGTGGAGATGATCGAGCGCATTCTCGCGGACGCCGTCGAACGGGACATCGCCGCTGTGCTCGTCGACCCGATCATGAGCAATGCCGGCGTCGAGGCACCCACGCAGGACTTCCTGCAGACCTTGCGATCCCGTTGCGACCAGCACGGGGTGGTGCTCATCTACGACGAGGTGATCGCCGGATTCCGGATCGCCCGCGGTGGCGCGGCCGAGCGCTTCGGGGTGCACCCCGACCTGTCCGTCTTCGGCAAGGCCATGGCCGGCGGCTTCACCCAGAGCGCCGTCGTCGGTCGAGCGGACCTGATCGACCAGGTGACCGACGGCGTGGTCCACGCCGGGACGTTCAACGGAAATCCCGTCGCGCTGGCTGCGGTACAGGCGACCATGCGCGTACTCGAGGACCCCTCCGTCCACGAAACGCTGGAGAGCGTCTCCGCCCAGTTCGAACTCGCGATCGGGAACCTGCTGGCCTCCGCGCCCCAACCTGCCCGCCTCAACCGCGTCGGTTCCCTGCTCCAGTTCGTCCCGGAGCTCGATGCCACCGGCCTGCACGGGACGGGCGGCCTCTGGCCGCAGATTCTGGGCGGGATGCTCGCCCACGGCGTGATGTTCATGCCCTCGGGCAAGATCTTCCTCAGCACTGCGCACCGCCAGACGGACATCGACGCCACCGCCGACGCCCTCGACAAGGTTCTGCGTCAGCTGCGGGGGCCCGCAGCGGGCTGACCGCCCCGCGCTGCCCGACGTCGTCGACATCCTGATCGACACCCCGCGCATCCGGCGTCTCGCACGCCTGTATCCGGCCTCCTGTGCCACGCCGCAAGGCGACCAACCCTCATCAATCCTTCATCAATCCCTCGTCAACTGCCGTTGTGACGCCGGACCGGCGCCTCGGCATCAGGCCGTCCCCTCTCCCGATCGGTGGGGGCCGCAGCCGACCGACTCCTGTCGCCCGTCCCCGACGGCTGCGACCGCCCCCACCCCCGTGCGCCGTGGCCGTCCTCCTCCTTCCGGAGAGAGGTCCTGTGCCCTCCGTTTCCTCCCGACCCCCCGTCCCGCGACGGGGGCTTTTCACGCCACCGCCCCACTCGTCCCCTCGTGACACGCGGACGCTGGTCACGATCAACGCGCTGCCGCTCGCCGTCGGCGTCCTGCTCTCCTGCTCCACGGCCCTCGGAGCGACCGCCGTGTACGGACGCCTCACGCTCGGCCTGGGATGGGCGTTCGTGCAGCTCGCCGTCCTCGTCGGCGGGACATGCCGGTACGAGCACCGGACCGCGTCCTCCTGCGCATCGGCGTCGGCGACGACCGCCGCCTCTCCTGCGGTCGGTGAAGCGCGATGACCGTTCACCTCCTGGGCGCCGGCTCGCTCGACCCGATCGGCTCCGAGGCGAGGGGCGCCGTGATCAGCGCGTTCCTCGTCTTCATCGGCGTCTGCCTGCTGTGGATCTTCATGCTCGCCACCCAGGGCGACGACCTGGAAGGTCTCTACGTCGCCGACCGGTCCCTCGCCCCCGTCTTCAACGGCGTCGCCATGGCCGGCGAACAGATCACGGTCGTCATCCTGGTCACCCTGCCGGGATCCATCGCCCTCTTCGGCTACGACGGGGTCTCGATCGCCGTCGACAGCGCCCTCGCCCTCGGCGTCTTCCTGCTCCTCGCCCCGAGGATCCGCGGCACCGGCCGCTACACCCTCGGCCGGCTGTTCTCCCTGCGTGCCGAGGGGCCCGCGGCCCGGACGGCGGGCGCGGTGGTCACCCTGTGGATCGCCATCCCTCTGCTCATGGTCCAACTGCGCGCCGGCGGCGTCACCACGGCTCTCCTGATCGGCATGCCGAGCGAGACGGCCCAGGTGGTGTGCACGGTCATGATGGGATGCCTGATCGCCTGCTTCGCCGGCGTGGCCGATCTGCGCGGCACCAGCTTCGTGCAGGTCGTCAAGGTGCCCGTGGCCCTGGCGACGCTCGCCGTGGTGACCCTGCTGGCGCTCCGCGTCTTCGCCTGGAGCCCCGGAGACCTGCTGTCGGCCGCCGTGCACCAGAGCACGTCCCCGCACGGGTACCTCAGTCCGGGGCTGTGGGCACACACCACGGGCCTCGGGCCTCTCAGCGCGATCAGCGACCACATCGTCGTCATCCTTGGCACCGCGATGATGCCCCACCTGATCCTGCGCGTCAGCGCAGGCCGGGACGTGCCCGCCGCCCGGCGCTCCATGAGCATCGCCGTAGCACTGAGCGGTCTCTTCTTCCTGCTCCTGATCACGACAGGCTTCGCCGCGGCCGCGGTGGTGGGCAGCGGACAGATCGGGGCGGTCGACGCGAAGGGACAGGGCGCCCTGATCCTGCTGGCGTCGAGCGTCCTGCCCCACCACTCCACGGGCCGGGTCGTCCTCATCACGCTCGTGGCCTGCGTCGCCTTCCTCGCCGTGCTCACAGCCGTGGCCGGCGTGACCTTCGCCGCCGGCGTCTCCATGGCCCGCGACCTGTTCGGACGGAAGGACCGTTCCAGGAGCGGGATCGGAGAGCTGGGAGTCCTGCGGCTCTCCGTCGTCGCGCTCTGCGCGGTGAGTCTGGTCCTGACCGTCGCCGCACACCGCTACCCCATCGAGTTCCTGCTCGCCTTCTCCATGAGCGTCGCGGCCTCGTGCGTGTTCCCCGCGCTCGTCTACTCCTTTCTCTGGCCCGGCTTCAACCGGCAGGGGCTCCTGTGGCAGGTGTACGGAGGACTGTCCCTCTGCATACTCCTGACCCTTTTCTCACCCGGTGTCTCCGGGACGGTCTACGCGCTCCTGCCCCAGGAGGACTTCGACCTGTTCCCGTTCGACACCCCCGGGGTGGTCTCCGTACCGGCGGCCTTCCTCCTGGGATGGCTCGGCAGCACGCGTCCGTGGAGGGGGACCGCCCCGATCCGGCGAACCCGGAGCGGTGTCACCGGCTGAGTCCACGGGGCGCCCCGAACCCCGGTCATGAGGGTGGCGGGGCCTCCGTGAGGGAGGCCCCGCCACCAACGACGTCCAGGAGCGGCCGACACCGTCGGGCGTCAGCGGCGACTGGTCGCCGACAGGCAGGCGTATTGCCCGGCCCGCTCCAGCAGACGGGGGACACCCGTCTCGAGCGAGGGGCCGAAGACCGTGTCGTGGGGACGCTCACCACGCTGCCAGCGGGTGTAGATGGCCTCGCAGAAGATCGCCGCCTTCCACAGCGCGAGGGTCTGGTACCAGGGCAGAGACGTCAGGTCCAGGCCCGTGCGGCGCTGGTAGCGCTCTGCCAGCTGAAGCTGGGTGAGGTAGCCGGGCGACCGGGTCACCTTGGTGAGTTCGAGCGGGGTGGTGGGGCGGCCTGCCTCGGAGTAGGTGGCCGTGAGGTACCCCAGATCCGCCAACGGGTCACCGAGCGTCGCCATCTCCCAGTCCAGGATCGCGAGGACCCGGGCGGGTGCCTGCGGGGCGAACATGAGGTTGCCCATGCGGTAGTCGCCGTGCACCACCGAGGCCGCCTGGCTCGCCGGCAGGTTGCGGGTGAGCCAGTCCGAGATGCGCTCCACCGCGGGCAGACTGCGTGTGGTGTTGACCTCCCAGAGCCCGCGGAACCTGTCGACCTGGCGCCGGAGGTATCCCTCGGGGGAGCCCAGGGTGGCGAGTTCCCCTCCGGTCACGTCGATGCCGTGCAGGGCCACGAGGGCGTCGACGACGGCCTCGCTGGTGGCCCGGCGCTGTTCGGCGGGGGAGAGGTGGGCCGGGATCGTGTCGGTGACGACCGTCCCGTCGATGCGGGACATGAGGTAGAACGGCACGCCCAGGAGCGACTCGTCCTCGCAGACGGCGACGATCTCCGGCACCGGCACCCCGTGCCCGCCGAGGATCTTCTGGATGCGGGCCTCGCGCACCATGTCGTGCGTCGACTTCGGCAGCGGTGGCCGCGGGCCGCGGCGCAGGACGACGCGATCGCCACCGCGCTCGATCAGATAGGTGATGTTGGAGTGGCCGTCGCCGATGCGCTGCCACGCGAGCGGGCCGCTGCCGATGCCGTGTGCGTCGAGGAAGCCGGCGATCGCGTCGAGGACCAGCAGCGGAGGACTGTCGAGGTGACGGGCCTCCTCCCGGCTCGCGACGACCTCCACGCCGTCGGGGACGGTGTCCATCAGGCACCCCCGTCCCGGCCGACGAGGGCGTCGCCCCGGTACGGCTCACCGGCGCGGACCGCGGCGCCGCGGCCGGCCGAGGCCCGGCGGGCGATGGCCCACCGGTGGGTCTCGTTGGAGCCGTCGTAGATGCGGAACGGGCGGACCTCGTTGAGGTACTGCGCCAGCGGGAGCCCGTCGGAGACCCCGTCGCCGCCGCAGATCTGGATGGCGCGGTCGATCACCCGGTAGATCGCCTCGGAGCAGTGGACCTTCGCGATCGACGACATCGCGGACCCCGCCTTCGGGGCGTCGTGCAGCAGCGCCGCCGTCTTGGTGATGATCGCGTCGGACGTCTCGATGTCGATCACCGACTCGGCGATCAGGTGCTGTGCCAGGCCGAGCGAGTCGATCGGACCGCCGAACAGCTCCCGCTTCGCGGCCCGGTCCAGCGCGATGTCGTGCGCGCGGCGCGCCAGCCCCAGCCACCGCATGCAGTGCGTGAGACGGGCCGGTCCGAGCCGGACCTGGGCGTAGCGGAAGCCGAGCCCCACCTCGCCGAGCACCGCCGCGTCGGGGACGAAGCAGTCCTCGATGTACAGGTGCGGGTGGCCGCCGTCGATGGAGCGGTCGACGGTGTGGATCGCCTCACCGATCCGGATGCCGGGGTTGTCCATGTCGACCAGGAACATGGTGGCCCCTTCGGGGGAGCCGTCCACGGCCGGCGTTCGCGCCATGACGATGCAGAACGCCGCGCCGACGGCACCGCTGGTGAACCGCTTGTGACCGTCGATGATCCAGCCGCCGTCGGCACGCACGGCCGTGGTCCGCAGCGCCGCCGGGTCGGAGCCCGCTCCGGGGTGGGGCTCGGTCATGCCGAAGCACGACCGTACGTCCCCCGCGGCCAGAGGCGCGAGATAGAGCTTCTTCTGCTCCTCGGTCGCGATGAGGTTGAGCATGTGCATGTTCCCCTCGTCGGGGGCCATGCAGTTGAGCACGCTGGGGCCGATCGGCGAGTACCCGGCCTCCTGCAGGATCGGCGACCAGTGCTCGATGGGCAGACCCTGTCCGCCGTACTCCTTCGGCACGTGGGGCGCGAAGACGCCGGCCTCCTTCGCGGCCGCCTGCAGCCGGTCACGCGTGACCTGGTCGAGACGTCCGCCGGGTGCGGGCTCGGAGTCGATGACGACCTCGCGGATGAACCGGCGGGTGCGCTCGCGCAGCTCCGCCACTTCGGGGGGAAGGTGGGTGAAAGTCATGACAGTCCTTTCGGGGGTGGGCGCGGTCGTTACGCGGTGCCGCCGGCGACCGTGAGGCCGCCGTCGACGGTGAGGACGTGGCCGGTGACCCAGGAGGAGTCCGTCGAGGCCAGATAGGCCACGGCGGAGGCGATGTCCGAAGGCACGCCCAGGCGCCGCAGGGGGTAGTCCTCGGCGACCTCGGCCTCCTTGCCCTCGTACAGGGCTTCGGCGAACCGCGTCTTCACCACGGCGGGAGCCACGGCGTTGACACGGATCTCCGGGCCGAGTTCGACGGCCAGGGTCCTGGTCAGGTGGGACACCGCCGCCTTGCTCACTCCGTAGAGGCCGATGCCGGGAGCGGGGGTGTCGCCGGTCACCGAGGAGAGGTTCACGACGGTGCCGTGGCGCTCGGTGAAACGCAGGCCCTGGTGGGCCACCGCGTCCTGGACCCAGGCGAGGGTGGCGAGGACGTTGACCTCCAGCACCTTGCGGGCGACATCGAGGTCCAGGCCGACGAGGGGGCCGTACGCCGGGTTGATGCCCGCGTTGTTCACGAGGACGTCGAGCCCGCCGAACTCGCGCGCGACGGTGTCGAAGACCTCGCGGCGGTGGACGGGATCGTCGGCCTTCCCGGCGACGGTGATGACGCTGCCCCGGGGGAGAGCGGCCGCGGCTTCTTCGAGCGGTCCGGCCTTGCGGGCGGTGAGACACACGCGCGCCCCTTCGGCGACGAGCCGTTCGGCGACGGCAAGGCCGATGCCCCGGCTCGCGCCGGTCACGACGGCGGTGCGGCCCGAGAAACGGCCCTGGTCGGTGTGGTGGTCGCTCATGGATCAGTCCTTCGAGGGGAAAGCCGGGCCGAAAGGCCGACGATGCCGAACACCGCCGCGAGGTCTTCGACACCGTCACCGGCGGGCGTACCGAGCGGTCGCTCGGTTACCGAGCGGCCGTTCGGTAAAGTGAAGGGAAGTGCCGGAGGTATGTCAAGAGGGCTGCTGTCGGACCGGGTGGGGCGGCGCTGCATACTGTGCCGACGCGATCGGGAAACGGGGGAAGGAGAGGGCTGTGACGGACACCGACGCCACAACGGACTGGAGGTCGTACCTGGGCAGCGGACTGCCGCCGATCCTCATGAGCGCGCTCGCGTGCTTCATGGAGCACGGCTACCACGGGACCACGGTCCGGGAAGTGGCCGCGCGCGCGGAGCTCTCGGTGCCCGGGCTGTACCACCACTACCCGGCGAAGCAGGACCTGCTGGTCGCGATCGTCTCGCACGCCATGGACGACCTGTGGGAACGCAGCACCGCGGCTCTGGAGGAAGCCGGTGCCGACGTCCGGCGACGGCTCGACCTGCTCGTGGAGTGCCTCGTTCTGTTCCACGCCTACCGGCGGGATCTCGCGTTCATCGCCTACAGCGAGATCCGCAGCCTCGTCGGAGAGGTGCGCGACACCTACATCGGTGCCCGTGACCGTCAGCAGCGCCTGATGGACCAGGTGCTCCAGGACGGCGTCGCGGGGAAGGCCTTCACGACCGAGTACCCCCGCGAGGTCAGCAGGGCGATCGTCACCATGTGCACCGGCGTGTCCCAGTGGTACCGGCCCGAGGGCGAGTACAGCCCGCAGCAACTGGCGGAGCGCTACTGCGCGATGACGCGCATGATGGTCGGCGCGGACTGACCGCGACAGCTGGGCTACCCTCCATCCTCGTGGACCAGTTGATCGCCGAAGACCCGCCCCACATAGGCCCCTACCGCCTCATCGCCCGCTTAGGCGCCGGCGGCATGGGCCGGGTCTACCTCGCCCGCTCCGAAGGCGGGCGCACCGTCGCGGTCAAGGTCGTGCAGGGCGAGTTCGCCCAACACGCCGAATTCCGCGCGCGGTTCGCACGCGAGGTCACCGCGGCGAAGCGGGTCGGTGGGGCCTGGACCGCGGCCGTGCTCGACGCGGACACGGACGCGGAGACGCCCTGGGTCGCGACGCAGTACGTTCCCGGTCCCGATCTGCACGCCGTCGTCGCCGAGCAGTATGGGCCGTTGCCCGAGCAGTCGGTGCGGGTCCTGGCCAACCGGCTCGCGCTCGCCCTGCAGGCCATCCACGGGGCGGGCCTCGTCCACCGCGACCTCAAGCCGTCCAATGTCCTGGTCACCGTGGACGGGCCCCGGGTCATCGACTTCGGTATCGCCCGGGCGCTGGACAGCGTCAGCGGGGACAGCCTGCAGACCCGCACGGGCATGGTGATCGGCTCGCCCGGCTTCATGTCGCCGGAGCAGGTGCGCGGGCTCCACGTCACGGCCGCCTCCGATGTGTTCTGCCTGGGGTCGGTCCTCGCCTACGCCGCCACGGGGCGCCAGCCCTTCGGGGCGAGCGGCAACGGGCTGCACGCCCAGTTGTTCCGGGTCGCCGAGGAAGATCCGGACCTGGACGGGCTGCCGGAGGCGCTCCTCGGACTCGTACGGGAATGCCTGCGGAAGGACCCGGCGCAACGCCCCACGCCGGAGCAGGTCGCCGCCCGCACCGCCACAGAAGGCGCCGGCGAATGGCTGCCGGGCGCGTTGCTCGGTCGACTGGGACGGCACGCCGCGCAGTTGCTGGACTTCGACCCGCTGCGCCCGCACACGGCCCTCGTGCCGGGCCAGGGTCCCCTTCCGTCGGTGCCTGACCGGCCCGCGTCCACACCCCGACCCGTGCAAGCGCCCGCGTCCACACCCCGACCCGTGCAAGCGCCCGCGCCCACACCCCGACCCTTGCGAGCGCCCGCCGCACCTCAGCCCCTGCGAGCGCCTGCCGCATCCCCGCCGGACGCGCTCGCGTACGCGCTCACGGTCGGGCCGGGACACGACGAAACGGCACGCTCGTACGGTCCGGAGCAGGCCCCGGACCGGCCGCGTCGTCCGGCCGTCGTGGCGGGGGTGGCAGCCGTCGTGGTGCTCGTCACCGTCGGCGGACTGCTCGCGCTCCGCCCGTGGCAGAGCGGCAAGCACGGGACGGGGGAATCACCGTCGCTGACTGCTCCGAAGGCGTTGCAGGGGAGCTGGGAGGCGGCTCTCGACCTGAGGGACACCGACGGCCTCCGCATCGAAGGGGTGACCGCACGCCTGCTCATCGACGCGAAGGGCACCGCCGAGTACTCCCTGCTGAACAAGGACCGGCTGTGTGTCTGGGACAGCACCATCACCGACTCCACAAGCGACTCGGTCAAGCTCGGCTCGAGTCGGCTGAAGAGCGCAAGCCCCACGTCAGAGGCGGGTCGCTGCGAGGACAACACCGATGACTACGGCTCCTCCACCCCGGACGGCACGGGGGCGTTCGTAGCCGCATGGGACGGGACGTACAAGTGGGAGGACGACCCGGGCTACTACGACCACCGCAACGACGGGCAGACGCTCTACGAACCCGACACGTTCGTGAAGGCGTCGTCCGCCGAGGGCGCGCTGCCGGCGAACTATCGGGGCTCGTGGAGCGGCCGGGGACAGGACGGCACCTACAGCCTCGAAGCCACGATGGGCCGGGGGGCGACGAAACGCGACATCCGACTCGTGTCCATCAGCGGGATCGGGGAGAGGTGCGAGTACACGGCGCGGGTGTTCTCCCAGGAGTCGGCCCTGCTCCGCACCGCGCCCGCGGAGCTCGCCGACGGCAAGCAGCCGTCGGGCTGCGCCAAGAGCGCCCCCTCGTTGTCCTTCCGGGAGAGCGAGGAGAAGGGGAGACGGACGCTGTCGTGCGAGCCCGTCGGCGGCGCCACCACACCCCTCTTCGAGGCCCGGCACTGGCTGGCGCAGCTGACCGCCCCGGGCACCTAGAGCGTGTCTCCGTGACGGGTTGGTCAGCTGATCGGACGTGTCCGTCCGAAGGCGTCTCGGCGGCGAGTCCGTGGTGCTCCCGGACATGCGGGCGCTCGCGGGCGGGCCGCCGGTTCCGTGGCGGCCCGCCTTTCCACCGGCGTCGTACGCCTCAGAGAATGCGCCAGGCGACGGCGTACGGCTGGGCGAACTGGGTGATCCTGAAGGCGCTGACGACGACCTCCGCCTCCCCGGCCGGGATGTTCCGCCAGTCGACCTGCTCGACGTTGTTGACGCGGTCGAACCCGGGATCCGTGCCCATGTTGCCGTGGCGCTCCTGGCCGCCCGCCCGGACGATCAGGTCGAGGTCGTTCTGCAGGGCCTTGCCGGGAGGGTCCGACCAGACGAGGGTGACCTTCAGGCGGGCCGCCCCTTCAGGGATCGGGATGAGGAACGCACGCTCTTCTCCCTGCTCCAGCTCCTTGGCGTCGGTGAAGCCCGCCCGGCCGGCATCCGTCGGCAGGACGACGGCCTGCTGGAGGTTGACGATGCCGAAGCCGGAGTTGTTGTTGGGGGAGGGGCCCGCCTCGCTGGGGACGTACTGACCCTTCAGTTCGTCGGCGCCGTTGATCAGCATGGCTTTGATGAGCGCCGCGCTGGGCTTGGGCGTGCCGTTCTTCACCAGCGTCTCGCGCAGCACCGCCACGCAGCCGGCGACCAGCGGGGTGGCCATGCTGGTGCCGCTGTCGAACATGAACGCGGGATCCGTGGAGACGCCGAAGAGACCGTTGTCGGGCGCGATCCGCGAGCGCGTGGAGAGGATCGCCGTGCCGGGAGCGACGATCTCGGGCTTGATCCGCCCTTCCTGGGTGGGCCCGCGGCTGCTGAAGGCCGCCATCCCGCCGGGGTTGTCCGCCATCCTGTCGCCGCGGATCGGAGGGGCGGGGTAGGAGAGCGGCCTCAGGTCGTCGTAGGTGTGGGGGATCTGGGGACGGTCGCCCTCACTGGCGCCGACGGTGATGATGTTCTTGGCGCCGGTCTCCCCGCTGACGGCCCTCAGGTTGATCCGGCCGTCACCGTCGTGGTCCGTACCGTCGTTGCCCGCGGCGAAGCAGATGACGAAGTCCTTGTTGTCCCAGACGAACTGGTCGACCTCGCGCGCGCTCTTGTTGTACGGAAGGCCCGGGGTGACCGGACCCCACGAGTTCGTGTGGATGCGCACCCCGTCCTCCAGGAACGGCGGCTCGAACAGACTGCGCAGGTTGATCGGGATGCCGGACAGCGAGCCGTCGTCCGCCAGCACGGACTGCAGGACCAGTCGTGCCTCGGGAGCCGTGCCGGTGATGGCGCCGCCCATCGACGCCGACGTGCCGTCGCCGAGAACCGAGCCCGCCACATGGGTGCCGTGCCCGTCGGGGTCGTCCGTCCTCGCGGGGCTCGTACGGCCCAGGGCGACCAGACGCTTGACCCGGCCGGTGAAGGCGGGGTGCACATGGGTGGTCGACCCCTTGTCGAACCCGGTGTCCGCGACACACACGATCTGGCCCTCGCCGCGGAACTTCGTGCCGTTGAGGGACACATGGGCGTGCATGAGGTTCCCGGCGACGGTGTTGTACAGCACCCTCTCGGGAACTTCCTCGATCTCCTTCACCTCGTCGAGCGCGGCCAGCGCGGGCAGGTCCTCCTCACGGACCGTCATGCGGACCTTGTCGCCGTCGGGCTCCACGGCGCCGGGGCTGACACCGGCCGCAGCCGCGATCCGGTCGCGCAGCCCGTCCGCGCTCACCTCGACGTCGTCGTGCAGCACGATGTCGACGGTCCGGGGCCGGGAACCCACCGCCTCCAGGGGGTCGGCCAGCACGGCGACCCCGGGGCGGAGGCGGTTCGACCGCAGCGACTGGGCGATCTTGAAGCCCTTGAAGTACACGTCCGCCCAGGCCACGAAGGGCAGGGCGCGTACCGCGTCCAGATCCGTGGACCGGAAGCCGCACAGATAGGTGTCGTCCGGAACGTATTCGTGGATGGCCACCCCGAGCGCCGTGAGCTCGTCCTTCTCCTCGGCCGTGGGCGGGTGTGTGGTCTGGACGAGCACGTAGTCGGACGCGGCGGCGTCCTCTGACACCAGCCAGGCGGTGGCCATCTCCTCGGACTGGGACAGCGGGTCCACCGTCACGCCGTTGATGGTGATACGGGACATTCCGAACTCCCGGAGGGTGCGGGTGATGACGAAGGCGCGCACCGGGTGGTCGTGAGGGTCTCCGCCACTGCTCGTGCCGGTGCCCGACCGTCAGGAGTCCTTCCGGAACCATGGCACGGCGGGCTGCGCGTCACTTCCGTTCGGCCAACACGCTAGGCCCGTGACCGCCCCCGGGCACGCGGAGTTCCCGGAGCGACCGCCATCCGGGCCCCATGTTGCTCCGAAGGGGGCCCTTCCCGATGAACGGCGACTTCGGCTCCGGCTGATGCACCCGGCTGCCGGACCCGTGGCCGTCCAGGAGGGCACGCCGTGCTCTCGACGCGCTGGACCGGGTCAGCCTGCCAGTCGGGCGAGGGCCAGGGAGTGAGCGCGGTCGAGGGAGTCGGCGGCGGCGCACGGGATGTCCGGCTGCACACCGGTGCCCTCCCAGTTCGTGCCGGAGACGGGGTTGACGGCGCGGCCGACGGGGATGGTGGCTTCCAGGTGCGGGTGCACGGTCCAGCCGTTGCACGGATGTGCGCCGCCGCGGGTGGGCTCGCCGACGACCGTGGCGCGGCCGAGCTGCTGGAGGTCGTACGCCAGCTCCTCGGCGGCGGAGAAGGTGCTGTCGCTGGACAGGACGTACAGCGGCTTGCCGCCGCCGAAGCGCGCGCCGGGGACGTGCGGGAGGCTCCAGGACTGTTCGGTGCGCTTGCCGCCGCGCCATTGCATGGTGTTGAGGTGGGTGGGCTCGTCGAGCAGGTAGCTGCAGACGAAGGCGACCGTGTCCGGGTCGCCGCCGCGGTTGGCGCGGAGGTCCACGATCAGCGCCTGGGCGCGGGAGGCCAGGGTGAGCGCGGCGCTCAGCGGTTCGGCGGCCCACTCCAGCGGAAACAGCATCGGGGCCAGCTCCACCACGGCCACCCCTCCGTCGAGCAGCTGCACCCGGGGCGCACCGCCCAGCGAGGCGTCGAAGTCCCGGCGCATGGCGTCCAGGGTGGCCGCCCCCTGCTTCGTGGGCACCTGGTCGGCGTGGTGCTTCAGTCTCAGGTGCCGGTCACCGTTGACGGACTGCAGGTCCGTGGTGACCAGCCGGGCGAGTTCCTCGGCGTCGTCGACGTCGTAGGCGCCCTCGGCGAGGCGTCGTTGCAGCAGGCCGGCGAGCTGCTCGGCTGTCTCGGGGAAGACGTACTGCTCGGTCAGCAGCCGAGCCGTCTCGTCGACGACAGGGGCCGGCAGAAGCTTTGTTGGAGTGGTCATGCCAGGGAGTAGAGCACCGCCCCCGCGAAAGCGTCAAAGAGTTACGGCACTTCTGCCGCCTCCTCCTGAGGAGGGCCCCGAGACCGGTGTGACCGAGGCCCGCACCAGCGCTTTCGGTGCGGGCCTCGGTCATGCCATGGGCGTTTCCCGGGAAGCGGCGGAAGGCGCTGCCGAGCGTCCGGCCGGCGTGCTCCCGTTCGCCCTCTTCCCGCGCGATCCGGGCGTCAGCCCTGGGGCACCGCCACGTACGCCTCCTGGGGCGTGGTGGTCGGCGTGTACCGGGTGGCGGTGGTCGCGGTCGGGATCAGGTCCCGGTGGATGACCTTGGCCACGGCCTGGATCGTGGTCACGCCGTAGTTCATCGTGCTGTTGCCGTCGGTGAGCACGGTGATGGTGTAGTCGTGGCCGCCGCCGTTGAACGTGCCGATGCTGTGCACGCGCCAGCCGCGCGTGGCGCGCTGCAGCCAGCCGTTCTTGACGTGCACGGACACGGAGGAGGGCGCGCCGGCGGGGGTGCCCCACCTCTGCGAGGTGATGACGTTCCCCATGAGCTTGAGGATGTAGGCGCGGGAGTTGTCGCTCAGGACGGTGTTCCTGGCGGTGATCAGCGAGAGCAGCCGCTGCTCGTCGTTGACGTTGATCCGGGTGAGCCCCCAGTAGCCGCCGGACCCCGGCACCGTCCGCGTCATGCCGGCAGCCGCCAGGAAGCCCTTCACCTTGGTGACGCCGAGCTGGTTCCACAGCGAGGTGGTGGCCGCGTTGTCCGACTTGGTGATCATGGCGGTGGCGAGGCTCGCCTCGCGGGAGGTCAGGTACCGGTTGGTCTTCTTGGCGTCCCAGAGGAGCGTGGCGAGGACGGTCACCTTCACGACGCTGGCCGAGTCGTACGAGGTCGTGGCGCGCAGGGTGCAGGTGGTGTTCGTCGTGCGGTCGCGCAGGCCGACGGCCACCGTGCCGGTGCGCGTGGCGAGGGCGGCGGTGATGTCCCTCTGCAGCTTGGCGGCGAGCCCGGCCTTGCCCGACGTGCAGCTGACCTGCGGCGCGGTGGCGGCCGAAGCGGGCGCCGCGCCCGCGACGACGGGCACGAGCATCCCCGCGGCGACCACGGCCGGAAGCACGCGGGCACGCAGGGATATGTGGTGAGTCATGTGGGTCCCCCCTGGAAACGAAAACGAACGCGCCTCCGGCGCACTCGCCCTACATGACTCCCTGATCGTGCGGATGGTTGTACGAATTCAGTGGAACGGGGGGATCGGGCGTTCGGTGGACAAGAGTTGGCCGTGAGAAGACCCGGCTCCCGGTCCTGGGACCAGCGGCCGGGTCACTCGGTTCAGCTCCGGGGCTTCTTGGTCAACGACGCCAGGACCGTGCCGTCCGTCGCTCGTACCGTGATGGTGACCCCCGACCGGCTCGTCGCCCCGGCGTGCGCGTCGTCCGCGTGGAAGGCGACCCAGCCGGGAGCGCCGGACAGGGTGACGACCCGGGCGTCCATGCTCCTGCCGTCGACGGACACGGTGACCCGGGCCGGGGCTCCGGGGCCGCGGTAGACGCCGGTCCACAGGGTGCCCGAGGCGTCCGCGGAGACGGAGGTGGAGATCGTCCCGCCGGGCACCTCGGACGCCTTCGTCAGCCGTACTTCGGCCCTGCCGGCCGTCGGCACCTCCAGGAACACGCCCTGGTCGGTCAGCCACATCGCGTGATGTCCGGCCAGAGGGATCCGTTCGCCAGGATCCACCACCGTCACCTCCGAGGACGCCGGCGGGACGGCGGGCACGGCCGGTGCGCTGTCGGAGCCGGGCGGCCTCAGGGAGAGCGTGGCCGCTCCGGCCACGGGAACGAGCAGCGCGGCGACCAGGACCGCCGAGCGCGTCACCCGGTGCCGCCGCCGGATGGCCTTGCCCCGGCGCATGACGGCGGCCGTCGGCGCCGATGTCGTCGGCGCATGTGCCGCGGCCTCGCGGAGCGCGGCGGTCAGGGCCTCGTCAGGGGTCATCGGGACACCGCTTTCTGCTTCTGCTTCCGCTGCTGTGGCTCCGACGGTTTCGGTCGCCGTGGTGCTCCGGCCAGGTCGGTGAGGACACCGTCGGCGCGGAGCCTGGCCAGACCACGCGCGATCTGACTGCGTACGGTGCTCTCCCTCGTGCCGAGGGCGGCGGCGATCCGACCGTGCGGCAGGTCCTCGAAGTAGTGGAGCACCACCGCGGTCCGCTGCCGAACGGGCAGCCGGGCCAGCGCCGCCATGAGAGCGCCGCGGTGCTCCAGCTGTGCGTTCCGGTCCTCGGCCGCGGTCTCGGGCACCCAGGGGGTGAACCATTCGCGGACCGTACGCCTGCGGAACCGGTCCGCGTTGACATGAACCATGATCTTGCGGATGTACGCGGTCATGTCGTCGCTGCGCCGGACCTTGTCCCACTTCGCGTACGCCCGGGCCAGTGCCGTCTGGGCCAGGTCCTCGGCGTCGTGATGGCTTCCGGTCAGCAGGTAGGCCGTCCGCAGCAGGCTCGGCCACCGGTCGGTCATGAACCGGTGGAACTCGTCGTCGGTGTCGGTGTCGGTGTCGGTGTTCACTCTTCGTTCGGACCTCGCCCTGCTCCCGGAGCGCCTCTGCTGTGTGGTGTCGCGCGCCCGCGCCGCTCCGCGCCGAGGCACGGAGCAGCGCGGGCAGGGCCGGTTCAGGACGTCTTCTTCACCATCCGGGCGAGAACGGTCCCGTCGGCGGCCTCGACGGTGATCTCCGGCGCCGTGGAGCCCGTCCTCGGGTCGACGGCGTAGAAGGCGGCCCATCCGGGCTTGCCCGCGAGGGTGACCACCTTGCCGGTCAGCGTCCTGCCGTCGATCTCCACGGTCACCTTCGCAGGCGTTCCGGGGCCGCGGTAGACGCCGGCCCACAAGGTGCCCGAACGGTCCGCGGACGCGGTGGCGGAGATCGTCCCACCGGGCACCTCGGACGCCTTCGTCAGCCGCGTCTCGGAGCCGCCCGACACGCTCGGCGTCGCGAGGACCATGCCCTGCCGGTTCAGCCACATCGTGTGGCCGAGGCCCGGCTCGACCTTCTCGCCCGGGCGCACCGTCCTCGGGTCCGTCGCCGGCGTCGCCGGGGTCAGGGAGGTCAGGGCGGGAACCTGCTTCGGGGCCGTCGAGCCCTGGGCCGCGGCGAAGGAGACCCCACCGCCGGCCACCACGAGCACCGCTCCGGCGACGGCGACGACCGAACGCGCCGACAACTTGCGCTTGTTCCGGCTCACTGATGTCACGGATTCTCCTCACATCCATGGACGGGCGCGTCCCGTCCACCCTCCAGACGGCGCGCGCGCCGCGAAACGCTGCTCGCTCGCCATGACGGAGGGATGTGATGCCGGTCACGCCCGATCGGCGAGAGGTGCGGGCGCTGGCGGTGACGCCGAGTGATGGTTCTGTCGCCGTACGGGTCGCGATCCACTCGTTACGGAACCTTCAATGAACTCGATATAGAATCGAGTTCGAGTTTACATCCGCGGTCCGCGGTCCGAGGTCCGCGGTCCGACGTCCGAGGTCCGAGGTCCGAGGTCCGAGGTCCGAGGTTCGAGGTTCGAGCAGAGGAGTTGACGCATGGCTTCCATGAATGCGGTACGCGAGCAGGCCTGTGAGGTCGTCGTGGTCGGCGCGGGCATCGCCGGCCTGATGGCGGCGAACACCCTCGCCGACAAGGCCGACGTCGTCGTGCTGGAGGCCGCGGATCGCGCGGGCGGACGCGTGGAATCGGTGCGCAAGGACGGCTACTGGCTCAACATGGGAACCCAGTTCACCGAGGGCACCGGAACGCTGATCGAGGCCCTCGACCGCCACGGCGTGGTGCGCGGCAGCCTGGCGGGCAAGAAGGTGGCGCTCGGCCTCAACGGGCGGCTGGTGGACACCGCCAACCCCATCGCCCTGATGCTGCGCGCCCGCATGTCCATGAAGGACCGGATCGGACTGGCCCGGGTCGGCGCCCGCATCATCTGGGCCGCGGTGAATCTGGAGATGGAGCCGGGCGGCGGCCGGCTGCGCCGCGCGCTCGACAGGCGGATGCGCAGGCGGCTCGACAGGGAGTCGGCGTCCTACTTCCTGCGCGGAGTGGGCTCGCAGGTCGCCCACGCGATGGTCCGTTCGTGGTCCGGGCAGTGGATGGGCTGTGATCCGGGGGAGACCGCGGCGACCCAGTTCGTCATCTCCGTCTCGATCGCCCTGGCCGACCCGGCGAAGGTTCCCAACTTCTCGCTGCCCGAGGGGGGCAACCAGACCCTCACCGACATCCTCGCGGGGGATCTCGGCGACCGGCTCCGGCTCGGCTCGGCCGTGGAGGCGGTGGAATGGCGGGACGGCGAGGTGACCGTCCGCTACTCGGACGCGGAGGGTCCGGCGGTGCTGCGGGCGAAGCGTGCGATCCTCGCGGTTCCCGTCGACGTCGCCACGCGGATCGTCACCGCCATGCCGCAGGCGCACCGGGACGCCTGCGCCGACATCTCGTACGGCAGGTACGTGGTCGTCGGGTACTTCACGGACGAGGACGGCCCGCAAAGGTGGGACGACTACTACGGCGTGTCCACGCCCCAGTTGTCGTTCCAGGCGATGTTCAACCACGCGGCCGCGCTGCGCGGCGACGGCGTGCGCAAGCCGGGCGGTGCCCTGGTGTGCTTCGCCGGGGGCGGCAAGGCGGACGCGCTCTTCGCCTGCACCGACGCGGAGATCGCCGAACGGTTCGGCCGGGATCTGCTGGGGCTCTATCCCGAACTCGAGGGGAAGCTGGGAACGCCGATCGTGAGCCGCCACCACCGCGTGGTTCCCTTCTGGAGCGCCGGCAAGCGCGTGTCGCTGCCGGTTCTGAGGAAGCCGTTCGGCCCCGTGCACCTCGCGGGCGACTACCAGCTCGACATCCCCTCCCTGGCCGACGCCGCCGCCTCGGGGGAAGCAGCCGCCAAGGCGGTCCTGGCGAGCCTCTAGGCCCGCCTCGCGGGCGGCCTTCCTGCTGCGGGGATGACCCGGCCTTGACTGATACGATCTCAAATCGTGTTCGAGAAAAAGTCGAAATCTCAGGAATCCACCCGACCGGCCGGGGTACAGCGCCGTGGTGTGGAGCGGAGGAAGGCCATCCTCGACGCCGCCGAGGCGCTGCTGGCCGAGCAGGGCTACGAGGCCGCCACGCTCAAAGCGATCGGCGAGCGGGCGGGAATCCCGGTCGCGTCCATGTACCACTACTTCCCCGACCGCCACCAGGTCGATGTCGAGCTGCTCCAGCGCCATACGGAGGCGCTGGAGGACCGTATCGTCGCCTCGCTCGAACGTCCCGGAGCGGACGCGCTGCCCGAAGCCGTCGACTCCGTGGTGACCCCCATCCTCGACTACTTCCGTGAGCATCCGAGCTGCACGGAACTCTGGTTCAGGGGGCGCAGCGAGGCGATCGACGACATGGTGCGCGCCTTCGACGAGGCACAGGCCGTGCGGCTCTGGCACGTCCTCATCGCACGCGGGCGCATCCGCCCCGACACCCCCGTGCTCGTCATCCAGCTCGCCTTCGAGGCCGGCAGCCGGCTCTTCGACGTGGCCTTCCGGCGCTCCCCGACCGGCGACGACGCCACGATGGCCGAGGCCCGGCGGCTGGTCACCGCTTACTTGCAGACCTACGCCCCGGAGGCGCGCGAGCGACAGGGCTGACCCGGCCGGCCGCCGGAGCAACACGATCGGCCCCGGTGGACATGCAGATGTCCACCGGGGCCGCAGCCGTTCGGGGCAGACCCGTGTCCCGCTGCCGCAGCGCGTGCGCCCCATCGCACCTGGTCGCGCAGCTGGGCTTGAAGAACCCGCGGAGCATGGGAAGCCCTCGACCGCAAGGGCGCGAAGCTGCTGTTCCAGATCTTCACCGAACGTTCCGCTGCACGCCGATCCGGACCGGCACCGAGTCCTACCGCCTCCAGACCACCCAGGAATCTCCCTTTCCCCACCAGGGCTGACGCACCTGTCGGCGTACGCGAGGGAATCACGCGCAGTTGGGGCAGTCGACCACGTGGCTGGTGTGCAGGGACTTGATCAGGGCGAAGTCGGCGTCGACTGCACGACGGGAGTACGAGGCGAGGGCGCCGAGTCCTACCGACAACCCCGCTCCAGCCCCCTTGGGCACTCCGTCCAGCCCCACCAGGTCACCCGATCAGTGGCCCCCGATCTCGCCGGAGAACACCGACCACGGTCGAGTACATCGCCGCCACGAACGGCCTGCACCCGGCTCCCGTTCACACCGAGGCAGTGGCTCTCGTATGACCCGATGAAATCAGCCGGGGCACCGCCGCCGGCCGCCCTCGCGTGCGGCTGCGGTGGTGCCCCGGCCGGTGTCGAGGCCGGAGGCGTCCGTCAGCGCACGGACTCGACGATCTCGGAGCGGGGCGTGCCGACCCGCTCCAGGGCCGTGTAGAACGCCTCGGGGTCGGCCCAGTCCTCGGGGGAGAACGCACCGGCACGCTTCCCGGCCTCGTCGAGGGCCAGCACCATGAACGCGGCGCAGGCGGTGCCCGTCAGGGTCCCCATGCTGGCCACCAGGTAGGTGTGCGGTCCGCTGACCGATGTACGCCGGACCGCCACGGCCGGCCGGCCGTCCCGGGTGCCGGTGACGCGGGCGACCAGGCCGCCGCGCCACGCGTACCTGCGGCGCAGGGCGGACAGCACCAGGAACCTGATCAGTGTGCCCGCGCTGCTCTCGCCCCGCCGGACCTGGGCGATCATGCCGCCCAGCATCGCCTTCAGGGCGCGGGTGTTGCCGAAGAAGCGGTTGTTGAGGACCTCGATGATGTAGTCGACGGCCTCGTCGGTCGTGAGCCTGCCGTGCTCGATGGCGAGGGCCAGTCCGCGTGCGAGGCCGTTGAACGGCGCCGGGTCGAGGCCGCCGACACAGCGGATGCGCTGTGCCGTGGGGTATTTGCGGGGCAGGGTGACCGGTTCGGGGTGCGCGGTCTCGTACAGGAGGATGTCGCCGACGCCGCCGCCCATCGACATGGTGACGGTCTCGACGTACGACTCGTGGACGACCGGGCCGCCGTGGCGCCAGGTGAGGCAGTCGCCGGCGGCGATGTGCATCAGGTGCTGGAGCACGGCCCGGCCCACGTTGGGCCGCTCGTCGCCGACGAGCCAGCCGAGGTCGATGTTCTCGACGGTGTCGAGTTCGCTCGCGGCGTCGGCGGCCAGCACGTTGCTCATGCCGGGCGAGGCGCCGCAGCCGACGTAGATCGGTATGCCGGCCTCCTTGGCCTTGTCCTCGAGGGAGAGCGCGTGCTGGGTGCTCTCGACGTCGTCGTCGAAGTCGAGGTACGGCACCCTGGCCTCCAGGCAGGCCGTGATCACCGGCTCGGAGGTGCGGATGTAGGGCCCCGCGCCGAGGACGACGAGGGCGGCGCCGTCGATGACCTCGCGCAGCGCGGTGGGGTTGTAGAGGTCGAGTTGACGGACCGTGGTCCGGCCGGCCGGCAGCCGCTTGGCCAGCGGGTGGACGAGCTCCGGCCGGATGTCGCAGAGGACGAGGTGCCAGTCGCCGTCCGCCTTGGCGAAGCGCTCGATGGCGATCTTGCACATCTCGCCGGCGGCGCCGATGAAGACGACCCGTCGCGCGGTCATGCGACGCCTCCGAGCTTGAACGCCACGACGTGGAAACAGTGGGCCATGACCCGCTCCGTTCTGATGCCTCGCCGTGCACGCGCGGCGAATCCGTGTCGCCGTCGGCGGTCCAGGACGACCGAAGGCATGAGATTCGAGCTCGAATCGACTTCGAGTTTAATCGCCGGTCGGGTGCCGTCAAGGTCTCCGTGCATCCGGACCGGACGAGAAAGCGCGCCCGGCGTCGTCAGGACGCCGGGCGCGCGGGGCCCGTGCGGTTCGGGGGAGGGGGGCTGTTCGGCCCGGATGGCCTGGCCCTCGCGGCTGGACCGGGGTCAGGCGGTGTTCCTGGCGACGAAGTCCGCGACGGCGCCCTCCATCTGCCGCGGGCCCGGGTCTTCGAGGGGGTAGTGGCCCGCGTTGTCGAGCATCACGCTGTGGACGGGAACCTTGGTGATGCGGGAGAGGACCGGCACGCTGAGGTGGTGGGGGTCCGGCGGTCCTCGGCGGGAGGTCGCCCCAGCCGTCGTAGGAGGCGTGGTCCCGGGCTTGACCCGGGTGAGGCCGTAGCCGAGGTCGTCCCGGGCGACGGTCTCGAAGCCGCGCTGGGCGAGCGGGGCGCCGAGGATGAGGGACATCTGCCGGCCCTTGGTGCCGACGCCGTGGTGAAGGACGACCTTGGCCTTCGCGTCGGGGTTGCGGTAGCGGTCGAGATGGACGCGGTGGCCGCGCCAGTCCCGGAACTCCTCCTCGGGCGCGGTGGCGTCGGTCAGGCGCAGCCGCTCGGGCAGGAACCGCTGGAGGTCGCGCCCTGCCTGCTGGTCGCGGTAGTGCGTGGGGGTAGGGGTGGGGGTGGTGTTCATGAGGGGGCGCTTTCCGACAGGTCTGACGGGCATGTCAGGTGGGGGTGGGCGCGGGGTGGGGGAGGGCCCCGCGGTGATCGTCCGTACGCCTGCCCGGAGCTCGTGGCGCACGGCGTCGACGTCGCGCAGGTCGTCCTCCAGGCCCCGGGTGAAGGTGGGCAGGATGGCGGCGGCCTGCCGCGCGGTGTCCGGGGTGATCTCCGACAGGGCCGAGGTCAGGAGTGCCGCCAGGCCGTCGATGGAGGTGGCGACCAGTTCGGGTGCCTGGGCGGTGGCGGCCTACAGCAGCTCCTGGGCGTGTGCGGGGCCGTCCTGCCAGAGCCGTAGGGCGACCTCCAGCTTCACCGTGAGCACGGCAAGGACCTTCGCCTCCGGCGTGCCCGCGGCCTCGGCCGCCGCCCGTGAGGCCGCACCGGCCCGTTCCAGCAGGGACTGGACGACCCTGACGATCGCCTCCTCCTTGCTCCCGACGTACTCGTAGACCGTCGGGCGCGACAGCCCTGCCTCTTCGACGATGTCGGAGACTCGGGTCGCGCGCGGTCAGGCGCGGCGGGCCAGGTCCTCGTGGCGGACCGGGTGCAGAAACGGCTCGCCCCGTGCGTGGCGCGCGAGCTCGTCCACCGCCAGCGCGCCCAGCCGGCCGATCTCGTTCCCCAGGGCGCCCGCGAGGTGCGGCGTGAGGAAGGCGTTCGGCAGGGACCACAGGGGGTGGTCCGGGGGCAGGGGCTCGGGGGAGGTCACGTCGAGGACGGCGTCGAGGCGTCCGGCGATCAGTTGCTCGGTGAGCGCGTCCGTGTCGACGAGCGCGCCGCGCGCGGTGTTGACCACGACCGTCCCGGGACGCATCAGGCCCAGCAGGCGGCGGTCGAGCAGGTGGTGTGTGTCCGGGGTGTGCGGCGCGTGGATCGACACCACGTCGCTGGTCGCGGCCAGGGTGTCCAGGTCGACCAGGGTCCAGCCCTCGCGCTCGGCCTCGGCACGGCTCACGTACGGGTCGTGGAGCAGGACCGTGGCGTCGAGCATGCGCAGCATGCCGAGCAGTCGGCGGCCGGTGTACGAGGCGCCGATGATCCCGATGGTCAGCCCGTGTGAGCCGAGCCAGGGGCGGATGCTCAGGTCGGCGGGGGTGCGGTGGGTGCGCCGCGTCCGGAAGGAGCCGGCCAGGGGGAAGGCGCGTTTGGCTCCGAACACGATCGCGGCGAAGGCGAATTCGGCGACGGGAACCGCGTTGGCGGCGGCCGCCGAGGAGACGGCGATGCCGCGGGCGTGCACCTCCGGGCTGAGGAAGGTCTTGACCGTGCCGGCCGCGTGGATCACCGCCCGGAGCCGCGGCGCGGCTTCGAGGACCTCGGTGTCGATCGGGGGGCACCCCCAGCCGGTGAGCAGCACCTCCGCCTCGGCGAGAACCGACCGTGCCGTCGTCGACGCGAAGTCCGTGACGGGTCCGGGGTGCAGCAGATCCGCGGTCGACAGCAGCCGTGCGTGCACGTCGGGCGGGAAGACGCTCTCGACGTTCGAGGGGTCCATGGCGAGAGCGGTGCGTGGTCGGTGGAGGGTTGCGGCCGCCGCTGACGCATCGGAGTCGGCACGCATCTGCTGGGGCGGCTCGTCGCTGATATCCACCTTGGCTCCAGATAGTAAACGTGTACTGCCGGGAAGGGGCACGTTAGGGACGCATCCGACGGGGCGTCAAGGGTGGCCTTGTGGAGTGAAGGGCGCTATGACCGGGCCTACTTGGGCGAACTCGGTGGCAATCCCCTTGGGGGAGTGTGTCGATTCGCGCCGCTCCTCTTGACGAGTGGGTTAAGCGCTTACTACCTTCCGCCGACAGATGACCGCTCCATGCCCCTGGCCCGATCGGGGCGCCTCCCCGCCGAACAGGACCGCTCATGGCTGATTCCACGCACTCCCCGCCGCCGGCCGTCCACCGTCTGTCGCTGCGGCAGCGGCTTCGGCGCGACAAGGTGATGCTGCTGCTCACCCTGCCGGGGCTGCTGTACTTCGTCGTCTTCCACTACGTGCCGTTGCTCGGCTACGTCGTCGCCTTCCAGGACTACCAGCCGTACCTGGGCTACCTGCACAGCGCCTGGGCGGGCGTCGAGAACTTCTCCTCCGCCTTCGCCGACCGGGCCTTCTGGTCCGCCACCGGCAACACCCTGAAAATCGCCCTTGTCCAGCTGGTGTTCTTCTTCCCCGTGCCGATCGCCCTCGCGCTGCTCCTCCACAGCATCGTCAGCGACCGGGTGCGCCGCTTCGTGCAGAGCGTCGTCTACCTCCCGCACTTCATCGGCTGGGTCATCATCGTCTCGATCTTCCAGCAGATACTCGGCGGCGCGGGCGTCGTGCCCGACCTCCTCGGACAACTCGGCCTGCCGCGCTACGACATGACGACCGACCCCGACGCGTTCCCCTGGCTGCTCGCGCTCCAGGTGGCCTGGAAGGACGCCGGCTGGGGCACGATCATCATGCTCGCCGCCCTGCTCAACATCGACCGCGGGCTCTACGAGGCGTCCGCCATCGACGGCGCCGGACGCTGGCGGCGCCTGTGGCACGTCACGCTCCCCGGGCTCTCCCCGGTCATCGTCCTGCTGCTGATCCTCAACCTCGGCCAGATCCTGTCCGTGGGCTTCGAGCAGGTCCTGCTCCAGCGGGACGCGGTGGGCCCCGACGCGGGCGAAGTACTCGACACCTACGTGTTCTTCCACGGCATCCAGAACAGCGAATGGGGCACGGCCGCCGCCGTCGGGCTCGTCAAGGCGGTCATCGGCACCGCGCTCGTCCTCGGCGCGAACACCTTCGCCCACCGGCTCGGCCACGAAGGGGTGTACCGCGGTGCTGACCGCTGAGCAGCAGAAGCAGAAGCAGAAGCAGAAGCAGAAGGACAAGAACAAGGACAAGAAGAAGGACAAGAAGAAGGACAAGAACAAGGAGAAGCGGACGACCACCCGCCCCCGGCTCCGTACGGCCGAGGCGCCTCGCCCCCTACGGGTCAAGGACTCCGGCGGCCGGCCCCCGTGGATGGAGAAGCCCACGCGCATCGGCCTGCTGGGCAAGGGGATCGTCCTCACCCTCGTCGTCGCGGCCGTCGCCTACCCCCTGCTCGGCGTCATCGGCACGAGCTTCGCCTCGCAGAGCGACATCATCAAGAGCCCCGGCCTGGTGCTCTGGCCGGAGCACCCGACCACCGAGGCCTACCGCACGGTCCTCGGCGGCGGGGTCGTCACCCACGCGCTGCTCATCAGCATCGGTGTCACCCTGGTGGGGACGGCGTGCAGCGTCCTGGTGACGATCGGCATGGCCTACGGCCTGTCCCGCCGCGACGTCACGGGCTCCCGGTTCATCCTGATGACCGCCCTCCTCACCATGCTGTTCGACCCCGGGATCATCCCCAAGTTCCTCACGGTCAAGGAACTCGGCCTCTACGACACCCTGGCGTCGCTCGTCATGCCGACGCTGGTCAGCGCCTTCAACCTGGTCGTCCTGCGCTCCTTCTTCATGAACCTGCCCGAGGAGCTGTACGACGCCGCGAAGGTCGACGGCGCCGGCGACCTCCGCATCCTGATCCAGGTGGTCCTGCCGCTGTCCAAGGCGGTCCTCGCCGTCATCAGCCTCTTCTACGCGGTGACGTACTGGAACGCCTTCTTCAACGCCATGCTCTACCTCAACGACAGCCAGAACTGGCCACTGGCGATGGTCCTGCGCACCTTCGTCCTGCAGGGCCAGTCCCTGGAGGGCGCCTCCGCCGGCGAAACGCTCGCCCCGCAGCAGTCCGTGCAGATGGCGGTCCTCGTCATCGCCGTCGTACCCATCCTCTGCGTCTACCCCTTCCTGCAGCGCTACTTCACCAAGGGCGTCCTCACCGGAGCCGTCAAGGGCTGACGTCCCCCGTCCGCGCCACCCGACGAGGGACGCGGCAGCCACCACCCCACCCCCCGCGTTCATGTCACCTCCCCATCGAGGAGTTCACCGTGTCGCGCTCCACCCCCATCAACCGCAGGACCGTGCTCCGCACCACCCTGGGCCTCGGCATCGGGCTCGCCGCCACCCCGCTGCTCACCGCCTGCGGCGACGGCGCGGCGGCCGGGAAGTCCACCGCGAAGAACCGGAGCGCGCTTCCGGCCACCGTCCCGGCGAACAGCGTCCGCGCCGACCTGCCGGGGACGCCCGCCGGAGTCCCCAACGGCTTCTACACCTACCCCAGGACACCCGTCCGCTCCGTCCGGGGAACCCCGCTCAAGGGCGCCCGGCCGGTGCGGGCCATGACCGAGACCTTCGCGCCCCCGGGGGCCGCCCGCGACAAGAACGCCGCCTGGCAGGCCATCGAGAAGCGGCTCGGCGGCACCGTCGACGTCGTCGCCGTCGCGGCCGACGACTACCCGGCGAAGTTCTCCACCATGGTCGCCGGCGGCGACCTCGCGGACGTCTTCATGTACCCCGAGACCGGAGGCGTTGACCAGAAGGCGGCCTTCCTCGCCGCCACCTGCGCGGACCTGACACCGTTCCTGGGCGGGGACGCGGTCAAGGCGTACCCGAACCTCGCGGCGATCCCGGCGACCGCCTGGCAGCAGGGGCTGTACGGCGACAAGCTGTACGGCGTGCCCATCACCCGCTGGGGAACCGCGGGCGCCGGCTTCTACCGGCACGACCTCTTCCGGCAGGTCGGCGTGGACAGCCTCGACGAGATCACCGACCTGGAGCGCTTCTTCGAGGTCTGCAAGGAGCTGACGCGGCCGAAGAAGCAGCAGTACGCCATCGTCGCCGGGGCCACCACCATGCTCGCCATGTCGGCGGGAGCGCCGTACGCCTGGGCGATGGACAGGAAGACCGGGAAGTTCACCGTCGACCTCGAGACCGACGAGTACCGATCCGCGGTCGAGACGGCCGCCAGGCTGTACGAGGCCGGCTGTTACTACCCCGGCACGCTCGCCATGTCCGGCGCGCAGAAGGCGCAGTACACGGACCTCTTCAAGAACGGCCGGGGTGCCTACGTCTTCGACGGGATCCCCGCCTACCTCCAGCCGTCCACCGGGTACGTGGACGCGATGGCGGCCATCGACAAGAGCTTCGACGTGCGGCCGTTCGTCCCCGTCGGCGCGAAGGCCGTCTCCTGGACGAACAACGCCACCCTCAGTCAGTCGTACCTCAAGAAGGCGTCCGAGGAACGGGTCGAGCAGGTCCTGAGGCTCCTCGACTTCATCGCGGCCCCCTTCGGGACCGAGGAGTACACCCTCATCACGTACGGGGTCGAGGGCACCGACCACCGGCGCGACGCCCGGGGCAACCCGGTGCTCACCGAGCAGGGCAGCCAGGACGTCGCCGTCCCCTGGGGCAAGCTCGCCTCCGGTGTCCCCGCGCTCTTCTCCACGACCTCCCAGGACGCCGTCCGCCACGTCCACGAGGCGTACACCAGGATGATTCCGAAGCTCGTCCAGGCCGACTTCCTGAACTACACGTCGCCGACCTGGGACTCCAAGGGAAGCGGCAGCCTGGCGACCCTGAAGCTGGACGGCCTCAAGGACATCATCTCCGGCCGCAAGTCCATGAAGGACTACGACGCCCTGGTCAAGGACTACCTCGCCAAGGGCGGGGAGAAGTGCCGCGGCGAGTTCGAGGAAGCCGCCCAGAAGGAAAGCGCCCAGAAGGAAAGCGCCCAGAAGGAAGCCGCCCGGAAGGGAGCCGGCCAGTGACCCGAACCCTCCGTGCCGCCCTCGCCACCGTCTCGGCCGTGGCGCTCCTCGCGCTCGCCGCCCCGGCCCAGGCCGAGCCGTTCGATCCGAAGCCCGGCTCCGACGGCGTCGGCGACCCGCTGTTCCCGACACTCGGCAACGGCGGCTACGACGTCCGGCACTACGACCTGTCGTTCGACTTCACGCCGGTGACCTACGACTTCACCGGCACCATGAAGATCTCCGCCACGGCCACCCAGGACCTCTCCTCCTTCAACCTCGACGTCGACTCCCTCGCCGTCGACGCGGTCACGGTGAACGGCGAGAACGCGGCCTGGACCGTCTCGCCGGGCAGGAGCGGCCAGGAACTCACCGTGATCCCCGCCGGCGGTCTGCACGAGCACCGCCCCTTCGACGTCGCCGTCCGCTACCACGGGAACGGGAGGACCAAGCCGATCAGCGCCCCCGGCTGGCGCTACGTGAGCGACGGCGGCTTCGTCTCCGCGGCGCAGTCCTCCCGCGCGGACACCTTCGCCCCCGTCAACGACACCCCGGGGGACAAGGCGAGCTGGACGTTCCACCTCACCGCGCCCGACGGCTGGACGCCCGCCGCCAACGGCACGGCCACGGGCACCCGCCCCGCCGGCGAGGGGAGGACCACGTACGACTTCCGCCTCGACGCCCCCATGGCCTCCGAACTCCTCGGCATCTCCGTGGCGAAGCAGACCCTCCTGACCGGGGACGGACCGCACGGCGTGCGGCTCCGCCACTACGTTCCGGCCGACCAGGTCGACACGTACCGTCCGATCGTCGAACAGACCGGCGACCAGATCGCCTGGCTGGAGCAGACCCTCGGCGTCCGCTACCCCTTCGACACGTACGGGATGCAGATCATCCGCGACGGCTACGGCGACGCCCTGGAGAACCAGACCCTGTCGCTGTTCGGACCGGGCTGGTTCAAGAACGCCGCCACCTCGACGACGTACACGAACGTCATGATCCACGAGCTGACCCACCAGTGGTTCGGCGACTCGGTCACTCCGACCGACTGGCAGAACGCCTGGCTGAACGAAGGACCGGCCGTCTACTACGCGGCGCTCTGGGCCGACCAGCGGGGCACCGCCTCCCTGGAGGCCAAGATGCGCACGGCGTACGGGAAGCTCGACGCCGTCCGCAAGACCGACGGACCGCCCGGACTGCCCACCGCACTCGGCGGGTTCAACATCTACGACGGCGCCGCGGTCACCCTCTACGCCCTGAACCAGCGCGTCGGGCAGCAGGAGTTCGACGCGATCATGAAGTCCTGGCTGCTCAAGAACCGGCACGACAACGCCGGCTCCCAGGACTTCATCGACAACGCCGTACGCGTCACCCACGACGCCGGCCTGCGGCCCTTCCTGGAGGACTGGCTGTTCGGCGAGGACAACCCGGCCATGCCCGGACACCCCGACTGGAGCTGAGGCCCACCATGAACCGCGTCCGCCTGGCGACGGGGCTCGCCGTCGCCGCCACCCTGCTGACCTCCGCGCCGGCCGCGCACGCCGATCCGGCCCCTCGCACACTCCACGCCGCTCCCGACGGCGCGGGCTCGTCCTGCACCCCCGCCCGGCCCTGCTCGCTCGAAGGCGCCCGCGACGCCGCCCGCACCGTCGACGGCCGCGACGTACGCATCGAACTGGCCGACGGCACCTATGTGTTGAGCCGTCCGCTGGAGCTCGGCGCGGCCGACTCCGGACGCGACGGGCACACCGTCACCTGGACCGCCGCACCCGAAGCCGACCCGGTGCTCTCCGGCGGCCGGGCGCTCACCGGCTGGTTCGCGAACCCGGACGGCACCTGGACGGCCCGGGCTCCCGAGGGCGTCACGCCCCGCCAGCTCTTCGTCGACGGCGAGCGGGCCGTCCGGGCCCGCGGCGAGGCCTGCCCCGCCGCCGTCTGCGACGCCACCAGGACCGGCATGACCGGCGCGCGGGCCACCGGCATCGCCGACTGGGCCCGGCCCACCGACGCGGAGGCCGTCATCCGCGTCCGATGGCGGAACTACCACTGCCGGATCGCCGGCGTCAGCGGCGACACGATGACCTTCGCCCAGCCCTGCTGGACCAACTCGTCCGGAGGCACCGACCGCACGGGACCCGCCTGGGACACCACCACCGTCGACTCGACCCGCTACACCGAGGTCTCCTTCTTCGAGAACGCCCGCGAACTCCTCGACGAACCGGGCGAGTTCGTCTGGGACTCCGCCGCGCGCACGGTCACCTACCTGCCGCGCGCGGGCGAGGACATGCGCCACGCCAAGGCCGTCACCCCGGTCACCGAGAACCTGCTCGCGCTCGACGGCGCCCACGACGTCCGCGTCACCGGCATCGGTTTCACGTACGCCGCCTACCGGCAGCCCTCCACCGACGGGGGCTACGCGGGCACCCAGGCCGGCCTCACCCTGACCGGCGCCACCGGGCCCGTGGACCACGCCGGCCGGCACTACACCAAGCCCGCCGCAGCGCTCACCGTCCGCGGCGGCAGGAACGTCCTCGTCGAAGGAGCCGTGTTCAGCCGGCTCGGCGGCGCGGGCGTGATCTTCGAGCGGGGAACCCAGGACTCGACGCTCACCCGCTCCCGCTTCAGCGACCTCTCCTCCGGCGCCGCCTACATCGGCGACACCGAGCCCGCACCGGCCGCCGAGCTCACGGGGGCCCGCAACACGGTGTCGTACAACACCGTCCGCCGCACCGGCGTGGAGTACACCGACGCCGTCGGCATCTGGGCGGGCTACGAGGCCGGGACCGTCATCGACCACAACACGCTCGACGACCTGCCGTACTCCGGCATCTCCGTCGGCTGGGGCTGGAACCAGCCCGAGGCCCGGGACTCCGTCCTGCGCGACAACCGCATCACGAACAACCGCATCACCAACGTCATGCGCGCCGCGTACGACCAGCACGACGGCGGCGCGATCTACACCCAGGGCGCCCAGCCCGGCACCGTCGTCTCCGGCAACTACGTCAACCGCAGCGCGTACGGCAACACCGAACGCGACGGCAACGGCATCTACCTCGACGAACAGTCCAGCCACATCACCGTCACCCGCAACGTGATCACCCGCGTCGGCTACAAGTGGGTCTCCAACTGGGCCGACTACGGCATCGACAACCACGCCACCGGCAACTGGACCGACACCGCGGCCCCCGCCCTCGCCGGCACGGGCTCCACCATGACCGACAACCTGACCGGGCTCGACCTCCTGCCCGCCGAAGCCCTCGCGGTCGCCGAAGCGGCGGGCGCGGGCGGCCGCGGCCGCGTGGAACAGCTCCGCCCGGACCTGGCCCGGACCGCCACGGCGACCCAGTCGTCCACGGACGGCACCGCCGTCGCCGCACGCGCCACCGACGGCGACACCACCACCGACACCCGCACGCTCGCCGAGCCCGGTGCCTGGTGGCAGCTGGACCTCGGCGCCGTGCGCCGCATCGGACAGATCGAGGTGTGGAACAACAGCTCCATGACCACTGCCGACTTCGACGTCCTGCTCGCGACCGCGGCCGACTTCTCCGACGCGACGACGCTCCACGTCACGGGCCGGGCGCTGCGACCCACCCTGCTCGACACCGACACCGACACCGACACCGACACCGACACCGACACCGACACCGACACCGTCACCGAGGCCCGGTACGTACGGATCCGGCTCACCGGAACCGGGCGCGTCGCCCTGTCGCACGTCCTGGTCCACCCGTAACCCTCGTAACCCTCGTAAACCCTCGTAAACCCTCGTACGAGAGAAGGCAGGCCCATGAACGCCCCCACCGATCTGCGCCTCGGCGTCCTCGGCTACGGACTGCGCGGCTCCCTCGCCCGCACCGCCCACCGGCCGGGCGCCGGCTCCCGCGTCACCGCACTCGCGGACCACGACGCCGCGGCGCGGACGGCGGGGGCCCTCGCCTTCCCCGGCGCCACGATCAGCGGCGACCACCGGAAGGTGATCGCCGACCCCGACGTCGACGCGGTCCTCGTCCTCACCCCCGACCACACCCACGCCGACCTCGCCTGCCAGGCACTGCGGGCGGGCAGGCCCGTCTTCGTCGAGAAGCCCCTCGACATCGGCGTCGAACGCTGCGACGAGATCCTCCGCACCGCGTACGAGACCGGCACCCGCCTCTACGTCGGCCACAACATGCGCCACATGCCGGTCGTCCGCCTGATGCGCGACATCATCGCGCGCGGCGAGATCGGCGAGGTCAAGACCGTGTGGGTACGGCACTTCGTCGGCTACGGAGGCGACTGGTACTTCAAGGACTGGCACGCCGAACAGCGCTGCACCACCGGGCTGTTGCTACAGAAGGCCGCCCACGACATCGACGTCCTGCACTGGCTGGCGAACGGCTGGACACGGCGGGTCCAGGCCCTCGGCGACCTCATGGTGTACGGCGACAACCCGCACCGCCGCGCACCCGGCGAACCCAAGCCGGACGACTGGTACACCAAGGACGGCCACTGGCCCCCGCACACCCAGCGCGGCCTCAACCCCGTCATCGACGTCGAGGACGTGTCGCTGGTCAACATGCGCCTCGACAACGGTGTGCTCGCCGCCTACCAGCAGTGCCACTTCACCCCCGACTACTGGCGCAACTACACCGTCATCGGCGACGCGGGCCGCCTGGAGAACTTCGGCGACGGACCGGGGGGAGTGGTGAAGGTGTGGAACGCGCGCCGCTCCGGACACCGCCCCGAGGCCGACGCCGAGTACCCCGTGCCGGCGGCCGAGGACAACGCCGGCCACGGCGGCGCCGACCCGCTGCTCGTCGACGAGTTCCTGCGCTTCGTCCGCGAGGGCGGCCGCACCGACACCTCGCCGGTCGCGGCCCGCATGGCCGTCGCGACCGGCGTCCGGGCCACCGAGTCGCTCCGCGACGGCGGCAGCCCCCGCGAGGTCCCGCCCCTCGCCCCGGAGCTGGTCGCCTACTTCGAGGGCGGGCAGAGTGCCGGCCGCCGGATCACCTCAGCCACCTGACCCGCCGCCGGGCGAAGCCCCGGTGACGGCCTGTGTCTCCCGCCCGATCATGTCCCGCAGCGGCACGCCGTCGATGTTGCCGAGGATGACGCCGACCCAGCCGGTGTACGGGTAGATGGTCCAGTTGGCGGCGACACCGGGGTTGCCTCCGGCGCGCTGGTACTGCCACTGGCCGTTGACGATGGAGACCGGAATCCCGTACGCGCCGAACCTCGCCGGTCCGTGGGGGAGCTTGGCCCCGGTGAGCACGTCGGCCCAGGGCCGGTCGAGGAGCGTGCCGTCACCCAGTGCGCGCGCGAACCGGACCAGATCCGGCGCGGTGGCGAAGCCACCGTCCCCGGGGGCATCGATGAAGGCGCGGCCCGGATTCCTCCCGAGTACGTTCGGGTCCGGGCTGCTCTGGTCCAGATTGCGGACGGCGTCGACCTGGCTGCCGTCGGCCAGCGTCATGTACGGGTGCGCGAGGTGCGTGTCGGTGAGCCACTGCGGCCTGGTGGAGAACGCCGCGCCCGTCATGCCGCAGCGCTTGAAGACGTGTTCCTCGACGTAGTCCCAGTACGTCGTGCCGGCCACGGCCTCCACGATCAGCGCGGAAAGGGTGACCTCCGCCTCCGCGTGGTCGGCGGCGGCGGTGCCCGGGACGCTCACCAGCTTCGCCTGCCGGGCCCGCCGCGCGTAGTACTGGTGCACCTCGTCCCGGCTCTGGAAGACGCGTTGCACGTCTTCGTCCGGGCTGTCCAGTCCGGAGGTGCCGGAGAGCAGGTGGTGGATGGTCACCTGCTCGGCGATGTCCTCGGCGAAGCCCCGCAGATGGGTGCCCACCGTGTCCGACAGCTTCAGCTTGCCCTGCTGCGCCAACTGCAGGACGGCCACCGCGCCGAACGGCTTGCCCGCCGAACCGAGGCTGAACGCGACGCCCTCGTGATTGCGGATCCCCTTCTCCTCGTCGGCCGTGCCGTAGCTGCGGGACAGCACCGTCCTGCCCTGGTGCGACAACAGCACCACGCCGGAGAACCTGCCTTCGGCGGCCAGCTTCGCCACGTACCGGTCGTAGGCTCCGCCGGGACGGGTGTCCGGTGGGACGTCGGGGTGGGTCGGGGCCGGACGGTGCTGTCCCGCAGCCACGGCTTGGTCGGGCCGGGCGCCCACCACCGGCGCGGCGGCCGCCACCACGCCGGCGGCTGCCCACCCGCCCCACCCGAACAGCCGCCGCCGGCCGAGACCACGTACGGAATCCGAGTCCATGATCACGATCCTCTCCCGATCGACAAACCGACCGCCGCAGGTCTGCTGCGGTCCGTGCCTCCACTGAAGACGGAAGACTGTTGTGGTGGCGTAGGGGATTGTCGAAACGTCCGCGATACACGGCAGCCCCGGCTTCAAGGACCGGGACCGCCTCAAGCAACTGCATTGACGGGGGAGGGAGGCCCCGGCCGCCGAGGCCTCCCCGGGCGCACGTCAGCAGCCGGGCGGTGTCGTTCCGCCGACGGAGACCCGGAGGTCCGCACCCTGGGCTCCCACCGAGCAGACCGTCACCGCCGCGCCGGCGATCTCGTCGGCGAGCGTCATGCCCGCGGTGAGCGGGGCGTCGGCCGTCGTCGTCGTGGCGGGCGTCGTGTCCACGAGCCGGTTGTGGACGGTGCCGCCGGTGGTGACGATGCGGACGATCACGCCGTTGACCAGCGGGTCGGTCGAGAGGTAGTCGTCGTACGGGGGTGTGGCGCGGCGGTACTCCAGCGACAGGTAGCTGCCGTCACCGCGCGCGATCCGGTACTCCTGGATCCCGCTCTCCCCGAGCACGCCCAGCTGCCGGCTGCCGCTCGACTCGACCTTCACGACCTGGGTGTCCGGCACCCAGCCGGCGAAGTGCCGGTAGTCGACGGGGTAGAGGTGCATGCCGCCGCCACCCATGGTGTCCGTGGGATCCGCGCCGCCGCCGACCGTGCAGGCCGTGGTCACCCGGGTGATGCTTCCGGCGGTGGGGCAGGCCCTGAGCGTGTCGGAGTGCTGGAAGCCGAGGTTGCGGCCGAACTCGTGCGTCCACATCCAGGTCTTGTGGCCCACGCCGTTCGAGATGATCCAGTTCCCCGGCATGGAGGCGAGGCCCTCGAAGGCGCAGCCCGAGTGGCGGGAGATGTCGATGAAGAGGTAGTCGTACGTGTCCGGGTCGACGCCCCGTGCGAGCGCGGCGGCTTCGGCCGAGCTCCGGATCGCCGTCGTGTCGCACGTGGCCGGGCGCGTGCCCAGGTCGACGTCGGCGAGCAGGTCGCCCCTGAGGTCGAGCGCGCCTCCGGACACCTCCTGGAGGTACGAGCGGAGCGAGGGGTACGCGTCGCCCAGCGTCGCCTGGAGCACCGCGGCCGGATCGGCGGGGGTGGCGTCGTTCCAGTGGGTCGCCATCACCAGGGCCCGCTTCTGCCCGGTTACGGGACGGACCGGCCAGCCGGAGCGGAACGTGTCGCCGTCCCACAGCCGCATGGAGGTGTACTCGCCCGCGGCGGGGGCGCAGGCGCCGGTCTGGACGATGCTGCCGCCGCTGAAGGTGCGCAGGCAGTTCCCCGCTCCGGCGTCGGCCTTGTACTTGTTCTGCAGCTGGACGTAGCCGTTGCCCTGGTCGACCGCCTTCCACAGGCGCATGGAGGTGTATTCGCCGGCGGCCGGGGTGCAGGCGCCCACCTCGACGGTGTTGGTGCCGCTGAACGCGCGCAGGCAGTTCCCCGCTCCGGCGTCGGCCTTGTACTTGTTCTGCAGGAGGACGTAGCCGTTGCCCTGGTCCACCGCCTGCCACTGCCGCATGGAGGTGTACTCGCCGGCGCCCGGGGTGCAGGCGCCCACCTCGACGGTGTTGGTGCCGCTGAACGCGCGCAGGCAGTTCCCCGCTCCCGCGTCCGCCTTGTACCTGTTGCCGACGAGCGAGTAGCCCGCGGCCTCGGCCTCGGCCTGCCGGACCGGCGGCGCGGCCGTCGCCGGCGCGTACGAGACCAGCGCCCCGAGCGCGACGATCGCGGTCATGAGGGCGGCGGGCCGGGCGGCGCGCCGTCGTACGGACGAACGTGTCATCTCTCCTCCATCGCTTGCTGTCGATGTCAGGCGTGCAGTTCGGTCCCGTCCGGGAAGCGGATGGTCACGGCGGCGGTGTCCGTGCCGTCGCCGTCGAGGACCGCGACCCGGACGGCCTCGCGGAGTTCCCGGGGATGGACGGCGTCGCCCGAGAGGACCACCAGGGTCACGTGGACGCTGCGCCCTCCCGGGTGGGCGGCGGACCGGACGTACGGGACCGCCGAGTGCGGGCCGAAGGCGTTGGCCTCGACGTCGCGGGCCACGGCGGCCGTCTCGTCCCACCCGTACAGACCGACGACCGCGCTGGTCAGGCCGTCGGGCCGGCGGGCCGTGGCCCAGTGCGGTCCGGTGTGCCCGGCCGGCCGCTCCGTCCCGGCGACCGCGTGCCCCCCTTCGCGCACGGTGACACCGGGCGGTGCCTCGACGCGGTGCACCCGGACCTCCCACGGCCCGTGCAGCAGCGAGGTCGTCTCGATGCGGTACGCGGTGTCGTCGCCGGGGAGCCGGGCCGCGTGCCACGAGGAGGCCCGGCGTTCCGAGGCGCCGAGGGGGTGGATGCGGACCCGGCGGCTGACGGCGCCGTCGGCGTCGACCAGGGCGATGTGGTTGTCGACCGCCCGCTCCCAGGCGTGCGGGGCGCTCTGCGGCGCCGTGTGGGTGGAGTAGGCGAGGGCCGCGTAGTGCGGATCGGCCGAGACCTCCGCGGGCTCGGGCGGATGGTGGTCGCTGCCGTGGTTGACCAGCCGGACGATCCCGTCGTGCCGGGTGCCGTGCAGCAGCCAGCCCGGCACCGGCAGGGCCGTGTACTGATCGTCCCCCTCGACGGGCAGGGGCAGCTCCCGTGCCGTCCACACCTCGTGGTCGGCCGGCAGCAGCAGCCCGAGGAAGCCCTTGCTCGCCCAGTACGGCGAGGCGGGTCCCGAGTACGGCTGGGTGCCGGGCAGGAAGGTGTCGTACCAGCCCAGCGGGAGCAGCCCGCGCTCGTCGGGGACGCCCCGCTCGGTGAAGTGCCGTACGGCACCGGATGCCAGACGCCGCGTCAGTCCGGGCGCGTACGGGGTGGCCCCGGTCAGCGCGCCCATCCAGACCGGCGCGAGGGCGGCGTACCGGTACGCCAGCGAGCGGCCGTGGTGCACGGGCGCGCCGTCGCCGCCGAAGAAGTGCACATGGTCGCGGAGGAAGGCGGTGAGGCGCTCCTTGTAGACCTTCGCCCGGCCACCGTCCTCGTCTCCGGCGATCCGTGCCCACAGCAGCGGGTACAGGTGCAGGGCCCAGCCGTTGTAGTAGTCGAAGTTTTGGCCGTCGCCGTCGGTGTACCAGCCGTCGCCGAGGTACCAGTCCTCGATCCGGTCCAGTCCGCCGTCGATGTCCGTCTGGTCGTACGGGGCCCCGACGGAGGCGAGGAACTGCTCGGAGACGACCTGGAAGAGCCGCCAGTTGTTGTCCCAGGTCCGGCCGCCGACGAAGCCGGAGAACCAGTCGGCGACCCGCTCCTGGACCCGGTGATCCAGCCGGTCCCAGATCCAGGGCCGGGTCTCGTGCAGGCCGATCGCGATCGACGCGGCCTCGACCATCTGCTGCGAGCAGTCCGTGAGCCGTGGCCAGGCCTCCCCGGACGCCGGATCGGTCCCGGCCGCGAGCCCCGCCGCGTACCGCTCGACGAGCCGGGGATCCGCGTCGCCGCCCGCCCCGGCGATGCGGAAGGCCGCGAGCAGGAACGTGCGCGCGTAGCCTTCGAGACCGTCGCAGACGATCCCCGACCAACTGGCCCGGCCCGGCAGCCGGTACTGGGCGAAGCCGGGCGTGGCGTACGGCGCCACGCCCGCGAGCAGGGCGTCGGCCACCGCCTCCCAGTGGGCGCGGGTCCACCCGGTGCGCGGCGAGAGCATCCGGTCGGTGGGCGGCAGGGACACATGGGGCGCGGGCATGGAACCCCTCACTTCCTGGTCGGGGCGGCTGCGTGGGAACGGGCCTCGGAGGTCAGTACAGTTCGGCGGCGTGCGTGTGTCCGCGCGAGCCGCCCACCCGGACGGTCAGGACCGGGCGGCGGCCGGGGGCGACCGTGACCGTGTCGTCGGCGCTCCGCACGCCCTCTACCGGCCACGGCAGTTCGACGGTGAGCGTGCCGCCCGTGCGGCCCGGGTCGGCGACCGCCACGGACACGCCGTCGTCGCGTCGCCGGAGCAGGACCGTGCCGGGGCCGCTCGCGGTGATCCCGGCGGCGGTGCCCGCGGCCCAGAAGTGCACGGCGATCAGCCCGAGCGCACGCACCTGGATCGCCTGTGCCGCGGGGGTGTTGGCGACGACCTCCACCGGGCGGGACGCCGCCCAGGAGGCGGTACGGGCCGCGCCGAAGCCGGGCAGCAGCACGTAGGCGTAGCCCGCGCCGGCCGGCGAGACGCCGTGGTCGAACCAGAGCGTCGCATAGCGCCGGGTGGTCGTCTCGTCCGAACCTCCGGTGTCCGCACCGGTGTTGATGTCGCTCCAGGCGCCGGTGCGATCCTCGCGCAGGGCGTGTACGTCGGCCCCGCCGGGGAAGACGTAGCCGCCCACGCCCTCCAGGTGGGCCCAGCGCGCTCCGGGGACGAGGGTGCCGGTCACGTCCCGCCCGTCGACGGTGAGCCGGTTCGCGCCTCCGGCGTGCAGATTGCGGTTCTCGACGACGGTCTCGACCGCGCGGCCGTCGGAGGCCGTGATCCCGGCCCCGAGCGCGACCACCGCGTCGTCCAGGCAGAACCACGCCTTGCGGGCCCGCAGTGTGCTGCCGTTCCCGATCAGCTCCATCGCGGCGGCCCCGTAGCGGCCGTCGAGGACGGCCCCGCCGGCGACGGCGTTGGCGGGCCGGTACGTGCTCGTCCCCGGCGCGCTGCCCGCGTCGGCGCGCGGCCGCGTGTCCACGGTGGTCCCGGGCAGCCGGTACGGGTCGACGGTGGGCCAGAAGTCGTCGGAGTACTGGGCGCGATCGGCGTCGTACAGGTACGTCATCCCGTCGCCGGTGTACCAGCCGTGCAGGTTCTCGCCGTTGCCCGCCTCGTAAGCGGCGATCCGCTTCGACGACAGGCTGAGGGCCAGCGTCCATCCCGGGCGGCGGTGCACGATCCGGTCCATGTCGGCGAAGACCGTGTGACCGACGGCGGGCGGGGCGGCCGGGATCGCCGGGTCGGTGAGGACGGCGCTCGCCCGGCGGGTCGCGGCGATGCCGAGGAGCGGGAGGTAGGGCGTCGTGGTGTTGCGCTCGATCCAGCCCTTGGCGATCGCACGCCATCGGGCGGCATGCTGCGGGGGCGCGCCCATGGCGAGGAGCAGCATGTTGGAGGTCGTGCCGGCGCCGGTGTGGAAGTCCCGCTCCCGGTTCCGGGAGATCGCCCGGCCTCGTACCGCGTCCATCATCAGCCCGTCGAAGGTGACGGCGGCGAAACTCCGCTCGACGGCCTCGTGGATCACGGAGACGCCGGTGTCGGTGATGCGCCACTCCGAGTCGGCGAGCAGCGCCGTGAGGTAGGCGACCCTGCTGAGCAGGACGTTGCCGTAGGTGCCGGTGTAGGCGACGTAGTCGTGCTGGACGAACGAGCCGTCGGGGTAGAAGCCGTCGCCCGAGGCAACGTACCGGAACAGGCTGTTCCGGCCCGCGTCGCGGGTGTCGGACAGCCCGTCACGGGCCAGGGCGAGCTTGTCGGCACTGCCCCCGACGATGCCGCGCAGTGCGACGATCGCCGCCTTGTCGGCCCGGTTGGCGCCGGTCTCGGCGAGGCTGGGCAGGTTGGTGCGACGGTCGGGATTCGCGCAGAACCGGTCCACGACGGCGCAGTAGTCCGCGATCCGCCCGGGAGCGATGCGGTCGTGGAGCAGGACGCACACGTCCATGAGGCTGCGCGGCGCGCCGATCTCCCAGAACCACCAGTTGCCGGACTCCGGCTTCGCGGGATTGTAGGCCCGGTCGAAGAGGAAACCCAGCGCCTCGACGACCGCCGCCGCGACCTCCTCGTCGCCGTGCAGCACGGCACCCGGAGTGGCCCAGGCGGTGGCCAGGGTGAGCAGCCGACCGTACGAGAGGGCGAAGTTGGACGGTGCGGCGACGGGCGCGAGGTCCGTCCAGAGGGCCGTGCGGGCGGTGCTCCGGTCCAGGGCCTCCCACTGCGCCGACGCCGAGGCGTTCAGGGACGTCAGCGCGGTGGCGTACACCGGGTCGAGGGGGTCGATGGCGCCGCCGGTGGCCAGCTCCGCCGCGCGGGCCCGCAGGGCGGCGAAGGGGTCGGGCGCCGGGGGAGCGGGGTCGGCGTGGGCGGCGCCCGTCCCGGTGGTGACCGGGAGGAGGAGGGCGCCGATGCCGGCGGCGAGCAGGGTGCGTCTGCGGGTCTTGAAGTCGGTCACGGTCGTCCTCCCGGACAGGCGTCAGTCGGTCAGGGTGCTCGGGTCGACGGTGGGCGCGGGCAGGTTCAGGGCGGCGATCTCGGCCCTGCCGGCGGCGTCGACCGGGAACGCCCAGCGGTCGAGGAAGAACGTGGTGAGGTCGCGGCCGGCGACCCGGCTGGAGTACGTCGCCAGCGCGCGGTACCGCTTGGCCGTCTCCGTCCAGTCGGACTGCGGGTTCTCCTCGCGGACCAGCCGGTGCAGACGCGGCCAGAAGTCCTCGCCGAACGCCAGCTCCAGCTGACGCAGAGGGACGAGCTTCTCGTACGCGGAGAAGGACTTCTCGTAGGCGAGGCCCGCGCTGCCGAACTTCGCCCGCGCCGACTGGAAGGGGTTGAGGCCGGTGGTGGCGTTGACGGTGAGCAGGTTCGACGGCTGGCCCAGGGTGCGCTGCGCCGCCAGGGAGTAGATGTTCACGGTCACTTCGGTGAGACCGCTGGGCTTGTACGCCATCTGCTGATGGAGGTGCCCGAGCTCGTGGTACAGACCCCAGCCCCGGGTGCGCAGGCCCTCGACGGTGGTGAGCCGGTCGAGATAGGCGCGCGGGAAGCCGTTGTAGCCGTGGGTGGCGTAGGCGCCGACCCCGGTGGGGACCCGGGAGACCTCGGTGAAGTGGTAGGGGCCGGCCTTGCGGCGGTGCACCGGCGCGGATCCGTCGAGGCCGCTGATCGCCGCGTGCGAGTCGATGACGGTCTCCAGGAGCCGCAGCAGCGCCTCGTGGTCCTGGTCGCGGTGGAGCAGCGCGCCCTCGCGGGTGAGGGTGAGGATCGTGTGCGGCGCGGTCAGCTCGACGTACGGGACGTCCGTGAGCGCGTCGAGTGCGGCCTGGTACTCGGCCTCGGTGGTGCGGCCCAGGTCGAGCGTGGCCATCGGCACCGCCCCGGACCGGAACATGACGGCGGCGCGCTGCCCCTCACCGGCCAGGGTCAGGTAGACGGGGCCGCCGTGCGGGTCGGTGACGGTGTTGGCGCCGGGCTTGAGCGGATAGGAGCGCGGCGCGGTGATGGTGCCGTAGTTGTCCCACAGGCCGATCCACAGCGTCGGCACGAGTTCGTCGTACGGCAGCACGTTGAGGCCGAGCTCGGCGCCCGGCGGGACGTACAGACCGGTCGCGGTGAACTCGCTGCCGCGCAGCGCCTGGGCGAGGCGGAGCCGCTCGCTCTCCGCGTCTGGTCGCGCGGTCACGGTGACGGTCACGGGCAGGCCGGCGGGAGCGGCCTGGGCTTGTTCCGGGGCGGTGGCGGCGTGGGCCGGGGCGGTGCCCAGGAGGGCGGCCGCGCCGGCGCCGGCCAGGCCCGTGAGGACGGAACGACGGTCGACAGCGGGGCGGTGGGGCATCCGGTCTCCTCGGGGACGGAGGGCCTGAACAGACTGCCCGACAGGATGTAAGCGTTTTCTGTGCCAGGCAAGAGGAGGGCCGGAGTTTCTAAGATTTACTACGATGCAGTACGGGAGTTGCCGGAGCATCGAGCAGTAAACGCTCTCCGCCGAGGCGCACACAGAGAGGCGGGACCGATGAAGGGGAGCCGACAGCAGCCGGCGGGGGAGCCGCGGCGCGCAACCATCAGGGACGTGGCCGCACGCGCCGGTGTGTCGACGGCGACGGTGTCTCGGGTGCTCAACCGCAACTATCCGGTGGCGGAGGAGACCCGCGACCGGGTCGAGGGCGCGATGCGGGAGCTCGGCTATGTGGTGAACGCGCACGCGCGGGCGCTCGCCGGCACCTCCAATCGCACCGTGGGGATCATCGTCAGCGAGATCGTCGACCCGTTCTTCGCGTACATCGCGCGGGGCGTCGAGCGCGAGGCGGCCCGCACCGGACGGCTGTGCCTGGTCTGCTGCACGCAGGGCGACGCCAAGCGCGAGCTGGCCTTCGTCGACCTCCTGCACGAGCAGCGCGCCGACGTCGTCGTCCTGGTCGGGGGCAGCGTCGTCGACCGCGCCTACACGGCCGAACTCACCCGCCGGGCGGAGGAGCTGCACGCCGGAGGGTCGTCCCTGGTGCTGTGCGGCCGGCCGTCGCTCGGCGGAAAGGTGCCCGCGGCGGTCGTGGAGTACGACAACGAGGGCGGGGCCTTCGCCATCACCGACCACCTGCTGACCCAGGGCCACCGGCGGATCCTCTACCTCGGGGGTCCGCCCGCCGTGTCGACCACGCTGGACCGTCTGGCCGGCTACCGGCGGGCGCTCGACCTGCGCGGCGTCCCGTCGGACGAGGCCCTCGTGCACACCGGCGCCTTCAGCAGGGCCTTCGGCTACCGCAGGACCCTCGAACTCCTCGCCGAGGGGCCCGACTTCACGGCGATCTTCGCGGCGAACGACATCGTGGCGGCCGGCGCGGCGCAGGCGCTGGAGGAGGCGGGCCTCCGCGTTCCCGAGGACGTCTCCCTCGTCGGGTACGACGACGTGCCCGTCGCCCAGGAGATGCGTCCGCGGCTGACCACCGTGCACATCCCCCTGGAGGAGATGGGGCGTCAGGCCGTACGGCTGGCCACCCCGGCGGACGAGGACGACGACGCCTGGCAGGCGCCGGTCTCGGGCCCCCACCGGCTGGGGACGCACATCGTCGTCCGTGACTCGGTGGCCCCGCCGAGGACCGGCCGCGCGCGCGGGGGCGCCCGGCGCCCGCGGAGTCACTGAGGGACCGTCACGGCCGCCGGCCCACCAGCTCCGTCCGGTCGGCGACGACGACTCCGTCGTGCAGGACGGTGCGGTCGGTGCCGCGGTCCATCACGGCACTGGTGGGGGTCCCGCCGTCCACGAGCAGCAGGTCGGCCCGGTCGCGGGAGGCGGCCCGGTCTTCACGGCCGCGGTGCGGTGGTGCGTACGGATCGGCGACTCGTGCGGATCCGGCACGTCGGCCCTTCGGTATTCGGGGGAGGGGATGGTCGGGATGGCATACCAAAGGAGTGCGTCATCAACGGGGCTTGGCCCCATTGAGAAGGTGCCATCTTCCATTCCGTATACCAAGGCCTACGATGGCGGCCCGGTCATGAGCCCCAGGAGGTCGTATGCGCACCCGTTGGCGCGCCCGCCACGTACTCGCCCACCAGGACGGCGGTCACGCACTGCTGCGGGACGGCGAGGTGGTGTGGGAGGACGACGCCCTCGTGTACGTCGGCCCCCACTACGACGGCCCGCTCGACGAGGACCGCGACCTCGGGCACTCCCTCGTCATGCCGGGTCTGATCGACCTCGACGCGCTCACCGACATCGACCACCTCGTGCTCGACTCCTGGTCCGACCCCGAACGCGGCCGTGGACTCCAGTGGTCCCTGGACTACTTCACCCACCGCCGGCACGACGTGTTCACACCCGAGGAGCGGCACACGATCCGCGAGTACGCCCTCGTGCAGCTCGCGCTGCACGGCGTCACCACCTACATGCCGATCGCCTCCGAGGTCCACAGCGCCTGGGCCGAGCCGTACGACGAGCTCGTGGCCATGGCCGAGACCTCGCGCCGGCTCGGGCTCCGCGGCTACCTCGGCCCCGCCTACCGCTCCGGTGTCAACGTGACGCTGCCCGACGGCAGCCGGGGCGTGGCCTTCGACGAGGACCGGGGCCGCGCCGGCCTGCGCGACGCCGTCCGGTTCCTCGACCACCTCGACAAGCTCGCCGACCCGCTGCTGACCGGCGTACTGCTGCCCTGCCGCATCGAGACCCTCACCGAGGAACTGCTGCGCGAGACGGCCGCCACGGCCCGCCGACGCGACGTCCTCGTACGCCTGCACGCCCTCCAGGGCACCCTGGAGCGGGACCTGGTCCGCGACCGGCACGGGAAGACACCCCTCGAACTGATCGGCAGTACGGGCCTGTTCGGCACCCGGCTGCTCGTACCGCACACCGTGCTCGTCGACCGGCACCCCGATGTGCACGGCGAGGACCGGGGCGATCTGGCCGCGCTGGCCCGCGCCGGGGTGTCCGTCGTGCACTGCCCCCTGACCTCCCTGCGCTACGGGGACGTCCTGCACTCCTTCGGCGCCTACCGGCAGGCCGGCATCAACATCTGCCTCGGCACCGACTCCTTCCCGCCCGACCTGATCCGCGGCATGGACCTCGGCGTCCACCTCGCCAAGGTCGTCGACGGCCGGATGGACGCGGCCCCGGTCGAGCGGTACGTCGAGGCCGCCACGCTCGGCGGAGCCCGCGCCCTGGGCCGCACCGACCTGGGCCGGCTCCAGGCAGGCGCCCAGGCGGATCTCGTCGCCTTCCGACTCGGCGACATCCGCGACGGCGTGCAGGACGACCCCGTCCGCACCTTCCTGCTCAGCGGCACCGCACGGCAGGCCACGGACTCCGTCGTCGCCGGCCGCCCCGTCCTCCTCGACCGCGGCATCCCCGGAGTGGACCTGGCAGCCCTGCAGGAACGGGCACAGGACCTGTTCGACAAGATGCGGGCGGCGTACGGCGAACGCGACACCCTGCGCCGGGACGCCGACACGCTGTTCCCGCCCGCCTTCCCGCCCTTCCGGGCGGGAGCGTGACCGGTCCCGCCGCCCCTCCACCGCCCGAGCCCGTCACCGTCTCGCACGGGGACCGCGCCGAAGCGCTCCTCCGCCCGCGCATCCACTGAAGGAGACGGCAGCCCCTCCGCGGGGCATACCTGCCGGCGGAGGTGAACGCGATGGACGCGCGGGTCGGCCGGGGCGCCAAGGCGCTGGTGATGTTCGGGCTGCTGCTCGCGGCCGCGGCAATGGTGGGCTGCGGCCCGGGGGCGGAGCAGAGCACCGGGACCGTACGCGGCACGGTCGTACGGCCGCCCGGCCGGGACCCGAGGTCCGGCGGAGGCGCGACGGACGGCTCGGACACGGCCCGCGTGCCGGTGAACGGGGACCCGGTGCGGGCGCGGGACGAGCACGGCCGCGTGGTGGCGAGCACGGTCAGCGCGCCGCCCGACGGCGGCTTCCGGTTCGATCTGCCGCCGGGCACGTACCGGATCACGGAGGACATCTTCGGCGCCGCCGCGCAGGTACGCGTACGGGCGGGTGAAACCGTCTCCGTGACCCTGACCGTCGCGTCCGCCTGAGCGACGTCCGCCTGAGTGGGAGCCGCCCGAGTGACGGCCGCGCGAGTGGCGGCCGTCCGCCCACACTCGACCGAAAGGGTGCAGTTCTCCGGCGAAGGAGTGTCTGCGACGCTCCGCGTCTGGCGCACCTCACGCTCGGTGATCACGCTGCTGCTCGTCTCGATACCACCCGACCTCCCGACGAGGAGATCCGCGCGTGAACGATGCACCGGCTCGCCCCGGCATCAGACGGTCCCGATCGGTCCTGGGCCGCGTACTCGCCGCCACTCTCACCCTGGGGCTGACGGCCCCCCTCCAGGCGTGGGCGCACACACCCCCTCCCGCACCCGCCCCGGCCGACCGGCACCTGCTCAGCAGCCCGACGGACCTCACCAAGCTGCCCCGTCCGAAGAGCACCGGCCCCGCCCGACTGGTCGCGCAGGCCACCCCCGGAGTCGCCGTCATCGACGCGTCGGCGTCGGCTTCCAGCGGCGGCGGCAACGAAACGTCCATCGCGATCAACCCGGCCGACCCCAAAGAGATCGTCATCACCCGGTTCAACGGGTCCTGGTCGGGAGTCGGCGGCAGCAACGCGGATCTGCTCCACTCCCTCGACGGCGGCATCACCTGGACGAACCGCGCCACCATCCCCTTCCACGGCCTCACCGACACGACGAACGGCCCCAACGACCAGACCGTCGACTTCGACCGCAACGGCAACCTCCACGGCTCGTTCCTCACCTGCAGCTCCGCCACCACGACGGCCGCGTTCTGCGCCACCTCCCATGTGGTGACCGGATCGACGGACGACCCGACGGACGCGACGCACTGGCGCTGGTTCGGCAACCCGCCCACCCAGGCCACGAGCGGCACCCGCACCGGGACCGACCAGCCGTGGATGCTGGTCAACCGGGACACCGCGAACGCCGCCCAGGACAACGTCTACGTCGGCCTGCAGGACTTCGGCGGCGCCCCGGACGCACGGGTGGCCGTCTACGACGGCGCGGCCGCCTCCCAGCCCGCCGCGGTCAGCCGGGACAACATCGCCGGCACCATGAGCCCCCTGGTCACCAACGGGGCCCTGCGGCTGGCCAAGGACCCGCGCAACGGCACGATGTACGCGCTGTACCAGACCTCGACCGGCACGAACCAGACCAACAGCGTGCTCCGCAACCAGCCCGTCAGCGTCAACTGGCGGCTCAACCGGTCGACGGACAACGGCCAGACCTGGACCCTCAACGGCGACACCAACGGCATCGTCGTCGCCGCCGAGAACAGCGACCAGGGCCTCGGCTTCAAGTTCGGCGGCGTGAACGCCCTGCTCGGCGGCAACAACCACGCGGCCGTCGACCCCGGCAACGGTGACGTGTACGTCGCGTACGGCGCCGACACCGCCACCGGCAACAACCAGCTGCGGATGCGCCGGCTCACCCCCAACGGCTCCGGCGGTCTGAACATCGGCGGGGCGGTGAACATCTCGGCGTCGACCGACGCGGCACTGCCGTCCGTCGCGATCCTCGACAACGGCACCATCGGCGTCCTGTACGACACCTTCGACGGCACCAACACCGCCGGATTCCCGGTGTTCTCCGCACACCTGGCCCGCAGCACCGACCACGGCGCCACGTTCACCGACACCCTCCTGCAGACCTTCTCGTCACCCCAGACGGACCAGACCGGCTGCGACACCCGCCCGCAGCCGCCGAACCCGAACCCGCCGAACCTCAGCTGCGCCCGGCAGCGCGTCCTCGGCGACTACCAGCAGCTGAAGGCCGTCGGGAACACCTTCTACGGCGCCTTCCCCGGCCACACCGGCGGCCGCGACCCCGTCGGATCGCCGCCGATCCACGCCCTGTTCTTCAGCATCCCGCAGGTCACCGAGACCTCCCTGTCGTCCTCGGCCAACCCGTCGGTGTACGGCCAGCCGGTGACGTTCACCGCGGCCGTCCGGCCCGTCCCGGACGGCGGCACCGCGAGCTTCAAGGTCGACGGCAACGCCCTCGGCGGAGCCGTACCGGTCGACACGACCACGGGATCGGCGACCTCCGACCCGATCGCCACGCTCGGCGTCGGCGACCACACCGTCGACGCCACCTACAGCGGCACCACCGACTTCGTGGGCAGCACCGCCGCCGCCCTCACCCAGACGGTGAGCAAGGCACCGACCGTCACCACGCTCACCTCCGGCGCCAATCCGTCCTCGTACGGACAGCCGGTGACCTTCACGGCCGTCGTCTGCCCGAGCGGCGCCAGCACCAGCCCCACCTCGGCGCCGACGGGCACGGTCGCCTTCCGGGACGGCACCACCCTCCTCGGCACCGGGACACTGAGCCCCGGCGGCGGTACGAACTGCGCGCGGGCGCAGCTCACCCACGCGAACCTGCTGCCCGGCAGCCACACCGTCACCGCCCAGTACAGCGGTGACGGCAACTACCTGGCCGGCGACCCCGCGACCCTCACGCAGACGGTGACCTGCACCCGGACCATCACCGGCGACTACCCCCGGGACGTGTTCGCCAGCCGTGAGAGCACCTGCATCATCGACGCGAACGTGGGCGGCACGGTCCACGGCATCGCGCAGGGCGCCCTGTTCATCGGCAACTCGACCGTCAACGGCAGCGTCCTGTCGACGCGGGGCACCCTGTTCGCCATCTGCGACAGCCTGATCGACGGATCCGTCGCCGTCGCCCGCGCCACCGGATTCGTCCTCCTCGGCGACCCCGGTGACGACGGCTGCGCGGCCAACCGGATCACCGGAGGCGTACAGCTGTCCGACAACACCTCGGGCGCCGAGCTCGTCTCCAACGACATCCGCGGCTCCGTCCAGGTGAACGGCACCACGGGCAGCGGACCGTTCCCGATCGACAACCGGGCCGCGATCGTCGGCAACACCATCGGCGGATCGCTCAGCTGCGCGCGCAACGTGCCCCCGCCGAGCAACCGGGGCGTCCCCAACACCGTGACGGGCACCCGTCGCGGGCAGTGCTCCGCCCTCTAGCCGTACGGCGACAGCACCCCTGAAGGCCGCCACCCACAGGCACGGGTGGCGGCCTTCACCGCGGGGCGGCCACCTCCTCACGGCTCGGCCCGACGGAGCCGTGGCTCGCGTCAAGAAGGCGTGAGGAGCGCGGCGCCCGGCGTCAGGAACGTGCCAGGAGCGGCGGGAGCCACCGTGACCGGGGGACACCCCGAGCGGACCCCGAGCACGAAGGAGCTCACCCCCATGTCCGCTCTGACCACCGAGAACAGCGCCACGCCCGCCGTCGAGGAACCCCCGGATCCCGGCCGTCACCGGCTGACGGCCGTCACCGGTCTCGCCGCGCTGTCGCTCGACGGGATGGCCTCCGTGGCGTACGGACCCGAGGCCTTCGTCCTCGTCCTCGCGGCCGTCGGCGGACACGGCCTCGGCTTCACCCTCCCGGTCACGCTGGCCATCGCCGGCCTCCTGGCCGTCCTCGTGGCCTCGTACCGCCACGTCATCGCCGCCTTCCCGGACGGCGGCGGATCCTACGCGGTGGCCAGGGCGCACCTCGGCCGCCGCACCAGCCTCGTCGCCGCCGGCTCCCTCGTCCTCGACGACGTCCTGAACGTCGCCGTGGCCGTGACCGCCGGCGACCGGCTCCGCTTCCGCTGCTGACCACGACGTCGCCGGGCGGGCGGCCTACGCCGCCCGCCCGGTTGACGGCGCGCCTACTTGGGGTCCCGGTTGAACACCGCCTTGGACCAGAAGTAGCCGAGGGTGGCGAGGGCGAGGCACCAGGCGAGGGCGAGCCAGCCGTTGTGGCCG
>NZ_JBIBST010000014.1:0-192962 GCF_043077765.1 Streptomyces sp. NPDC015661
TGGTACTGCAGGGGGGACCCTGTGGGAGAGTAGGACGCCGCCGAACAATCATTGTGGGAAAGCCCCGCACCTCTGGTGCGGGGCTTTTCTGCGTTCCGGACCCATTCCAGGCCGGCGCGTCCTCAGGTCGGGGTGACCAGGTGGGTGTCGTAGGCCAGGATCACTGCCTGGACGCGGTCTCGGGCGCCCGTTTTCGCGAGGATGCGGCCCACGTGGGTTTTGACCGTGGATTCCGCCACGTGAAGGCGTTCCGCGATTTCCGTGTTGCTCCAGCCCTGCCCGATGACCGTGAGGATTTCGCGTTCCCGGTCCGTGAGGGGGGCGAGGCGGGGGTCTTCCTCCGGGGCCGGGGCTGCGGCCTTGGCTTTTGCCGGCGGGAGGTGGTGGATGTACGCGTCCAGGAGACGGCGGGTCAGGCTCGGGGCCACGACCGCGTCGCCGGCGGCCACCGCGCGGATGCCCGCGAGGAGTTCCTCCGGCTGGGCGTCCTTCACCAGGAAGCCGCTCGCGCCGGCGCGAAGCCCGTCGTACGCGTACTCGTCGAGGTCGAAGGTCGTGACGATGAGGATCCGGGTGCGGGCGCCCGCCGCGATGATCCGGCGCGTGGCCTCGATGCCGTCCAGGCCGGGCATCCGGATGTCCATCAGGACGACGTCGGGGTGGTGCCGGTCGACCAGGCGGATCGCCTCGGTGCCGTTCGACGCCTCGCCGACGACCGTCATGTCGTCCTGGCTCTCCAGCAGCATGCGGAAGCCGAAGCGCTGCATCGGCTGGTCGTCCGCGATGAGAACGGTCGTCACGAGGGGGAGTCCTCCAGGGGAAGTCGGAGCCGTACGCGCCAGCCGCCGCCGGTCGGCAGCGGGCCGGTTTCGAGTGTGCCGTCGTAGCGGGCCGCGCGCTCGTGCATTCCGGTGAGGCCGTGGCCCCGGTCGGCGGCCGGCGACGTCGTGCCCGTGTCGGTGACGACCAGCTCCAGGGCCGCGGGGCCGTACGCGAGGCGCACGGTCGCCTCCGCGCCGGGGCCCGCGTGCTTCAGGGTGTTCGTCAGGGCCTCCTGGAGCACGCGGTAGACCGTCAGTTGTGCGCCGGCCGAGAGCGCCGGGTCGGTGGCGGGCAGGTCGGCCCGGACCGGCAGACCTGCTCTCCGTACGCCCTCGATGAGGGGCTCCAGGTCGGTCAGCGACGGCTGGGGCGCGCGGTCCGCCGTGCCCTCGTCCTCGTGCAGGACGCTCAGGAGACGGCGGAGTTCGGCGAGGGCCTGGCGGCTCGTCGTCCCGATGGCGTCGAGGGCCTGGGCGGCGCGCTCCGGGTTCTTGGCCGCCGCGTACCGGCCGCCGTCCGCCAGGCCGGTGATGACGGACAGGTTGTGGCCGATGATGTCGTGCATCTCCCGGGCGATCCTCGCGCGTTCGGCGGTGGCGGCGAGCCGGACCTCGTGGGCGCGGTCGTCCCTGCGGGAGCGGACCGCGATGCCGAGGAGGGCGACCAGTGCGTATGCCCACAGGGTGGGGACAACGCGCTGGTCCCAGGACTCCGACTGGAAGCGGAGGGCGCCGGTGACCAGGGGCGGGGTGATCAGGGCCAGGGACCACAGGAGTGCGCGGGGCGGGCGGCTGAGTGCCAGGTGGTAGACCGGGAGCATCTGGAGGTACGAGGCCTGGAGGAAGGCGCCCGAGGCGTCGCTGACGAGGGCCGCGGCGGCCATCACCGCCAGGGCTGTCAGGGGGTGGCGGCGGCGCCAGTAGAGGGGGACGGAGAGCGCCAGGGTCAGGGTGACCACGAGCCAGACGGGGACGGACGGGTCCCGGGCGGTGTTCCGCCAGCCGCCGGCCGCGTCCACCAGTGCCGCGGCCGTCCACACGGTGGTGAGTGTGGCGTCCCAGACCCAGGGGCGGGCCGCGTCGAAGGCCCGGACCCGGGCCATGAGCTGCCGGGTGTATCGGCTGGGGCCTGTCGTCTCCGTCGTCACTCCGTCATCATCCCTATACGTCGCGGCGCTTGAGCAGCAGCGCGGGGACGGCGAGTGCCGCGGCCGCCCACAGGAGCAGGGCCAGGAGGGCCGCGCCGGGCGAGGCCGCGCCGGGGAGCGGGGTCGCGGAGCCGAGGGCGCCGGCCGCCTGCGTGGGGAAGTACCGGACGACCGTGTCCATCACCTCGTACGGGAGCATCCCGAGGATCTCGGGGACGATCAGGACCCCGCCGACGAAGGCGCCGATCGCGCCCGGCACCGAGCGGAGGGCGCCGCCGAGGCCGAGGGCGATCAGGCCGAGGAGGGTGACGCCGGCGGCGTTGCCCGCGACGGCGGCGAGGACGCCGTCGTCGGTGAGGGAGGCGGCCTGGTCGGTGTCGGAGAGGAAGACCTGGGCGGTGAGGAAGGTCAGCAGGGCGGTGAGGAACGAGAGCGTGAAGACCGTGGCCGTGTAGACCGTCGCCTTCGCCCACAGGACCGGGAGCCGGCTCGGGACGGCGGTGAGGGTCGCGCGGATCAGGCCCGTCGCGTACTCGCCGGCGGTGACCAGGATGCCGAGGACGGCGAGGGCGATGCCGCCGAGCTGGGAGCCGTACAGGGTGAGGACGACGGTGTCGACGTCGGAGTCGCCGCCGTCGGAGGTGTACGTGGCGCCCATGAGGATGCCGACGCCGAGGAGGAGCGCGGCGGAGGTGAGGCCGGTGATCCAGGTGGAGCGGACCGTCCACAGCTTGTGCCACTCCGAGCGGAGGACCCGGGACGGGGTGATCGTGGTCCCGGGGGTGGTCGTGGGCGTGGTCATGCGGGGGCTCCCTGGTATTCGACGGAGTCGCGGGTGAGGTCCATGAACGCCTGCTCCAGGGACGGGGCCTGTGGGGTGAGTTCGTGGAGGGGGACGGCGTGGGCCGCCGCCGCGCGGCCGATCTCCGGTGCTTCCAGGCCGGTGACGAGGAGGGTGTCCGGGGCCTGCGTGGTGATGCGGGCGTCGGGGAGGAGCGTGCGCAGGCGGTCCGCCTCCGGGGTGACGACCTTGACGCTCGCGCCGCCCGAGGCCCGTACGAGTTCGTCGACCGTGGTGTCCGCGAGGAGCCGGCCCTTGCCGATGACGATCAGGTGGTCGGCGGTGAGTGCCATCTCGCTCATCAGGTGCGAGGAGACGAGGACGGTGCGGCCCTCGGCCGCCAGGTTTCTGAGGAGGGTGCGGATCCAGAGGACGCCCTCCGGGTCGAGGCCGTTGACCGGTTCGTCGAGGACGACGGTCGCCGGGTCGCCGAGGAGCGCGGCGGCGATGCCGAGGCGCTGGCCCATGCCGAGGGAGAAGCCCTTCACCCGCTTGTGGGCGACGTGGGTGAGGCCCGTGAGGGCGAGAACCCGGTCCACGCGGGCGCGTGGGATGCCGTGCGTGTGGGCCAGTGCCATGAGGTGGTGGTGGGCGGAGCGGCCGGGGTGCACGGAGCCGGCTTCCAGGAGGGCGCCGACGTGGGTGAGCGGGGCGCGGTGGGCGGCGTAGGGGCGGCCGTCGACGGTGGCGTGGCCGCGGGTGGGGGCGTCGAGACCGAGGATCATGCGGAGGGTGGTGGACTTTCCGGCGCCGTTGGGGCCGAGGAAGCCGGTGACGGAGCCCGGGTGGACGGTGAAGCTGAGGTCCTGGACGACGGTGGTGTCCCCGTACCGCTTGGTGAGGTTCTCTGCTCGGATCATGCCTTCGACGCTAGGGAGCGGGCGGGGGACGGGCGTCGGACCCGGGGTGGGTGTGCCGGGGCACCCGTCGTACCGGGGTACGACGGGGTGGCCATGGTCTCGGGGAAATGCCCTTGTCAGAGGGGGTCGTGGGTCGTCAGGATCGGCGGCATGGACTATTCGATACGCACCATCCGCGCCGACGAGTGGGAGAAGACCCGCGAGATCCGGCTGGCCGCTCTCCAGGACCCGGTCGCGCACCTGGCGTTCCTCGACACGTATGAGGACGCGGTCGAGCGGCCCGACGCCTTCTGGAAGGACCGGGCGGAGGGCGCGTCCGAGACGGGCGAGGGGAAGGTGCGGCAGTTCGTGGCCGAGGGCCCGGACGGGAGCTGGGCGGGCACGATCTCGCTGCTCGTGGAGCGGCCGTCGGACGAGGTGCGGTTCGGCGAGGCGGCGAAGGTCGACCAGACGCACATCGTCGGCGTGTACGTACGTCCCGAGGCGCGGGGGACCGGTGTGATCGACGCGCTGTTCCGGGCCGGCGTGGAGTGGTCCTGGACGCTGCCGGAGCCGGCGGTGGCGCGGGTGCGGCTGTACGTGCACGAGGAGAACGCGCGGGCCGCGGCGTTCTATCGGCGGTTCGGGTTCGCGGCGACGGGTGAGCGGGTGGCGGTGCCGGGGGACGACTCGGCCCAGGAGCTGGAGTACGAGTTGGTGCGGCCGACCGGTCGCTAGCAGCGGCGCCCTTGTGGTGCGGGTCAGGGCGCGGGAGCCTAGGCCCGGCCAGGGGCGCCGTCCGTTGTGCCCACCCGTCCCGCTCCGGCAGGACGATTGCCCACAACGGGGTTCGGCCAGCGGGACTTGAACTGTTCCTCCGAGCGCAGCAGGGCCAGCGTCGGGAGGCCCTGGTGGTGGCCGGTGGCCAGGAGGTCCGGGAGTTGGGGGAGCGGGGCCACTGCGGCTACGTCTTCGAGGACGAGGGTCAGTGGTGGGTCGAGCCGACCGTCGGATGACCGTGCGGCCATGCGGCGGCCGTGCTCGACCACGCTTGCGGCGAGGGCCGTGAGGAGCGGCATCGCGCCGGGGTGGGTGCGGGGATCCTCGATCGCCTCGCCCACCACGTAGAGCGTGCCCTGTTCGGCCGGGAAAGATGCGAGTGCCAGCGAATCAGTTCGATTCGGTACGCACGCCTCCCGGATGTGGATCGAGGAGAGCGACGCCAGCGCACGGGCCGTCACTTCCTGCGCCAGGCGGCGGGTTTCCGGGTGCGCCGTCAGTGCCGACTCCAGGAGGCCGGCCAGGCCCGAGGCGGCCTTCGGGTGGCTGCGGAGGATGCGTACGGGCTCGTGGGCGCCCGCGCCCTGCGCCCAGCGGTGCACCTGCCGGAAGGGGCGGCCGTCGACGGCGGCGGCGTGCAGCCAGCAGCGCAGGAGCGTCTCCGCGGTGTCGGCGGTGGCCGCGTCGAGGCGGGACTGCGGGCGTACGGGGGCGAGCAGGGCGGTCGCGCGTTCCTGCGCCACCGCCGGGTCCTCGCAGCGCTCGGAGGGCGACCAGTGGAGCCGGGCGGGGGTGTCGCAGAGGTGGCCGGGGTCGTGGACCAGGACCGGGCCGAGTTTGCCGCGGGCGTCCTTGGTCGAGGACCAGACGTCGGGGTCGGAGGTGACGACCAGGACGGGGCCTTCCGCGTCCCGGATCGCCTGGATCGCTGCCGGGCGGCGGGTTTCCGGGGGGCCGTAGAGCGTGCGGGGGGTGGTTATGGGGGTGGGCGTGGAGGCGGTGGGGGTCGGGGTGACCGGTGGTGCCTCCGGTGCGGGCGTCCGTGCCGGGGGCGGTGGGCGCTCCTCCGTCGGGCGGCGCGGGGGCGGGGGCGCGGTGCGTTCCTCCCGTACCTCCGAGTCTGCCCGTACCTCCGAGCCTCCCCGTACCTCCGAGTCTGCCCGTACTTCCGAGCCTCCCCGTACCTCCGAGTCCCCTCGTACCTCCGCGTCCTTCCGTCCTTCCGAGTTCTTCCGTACCCGTGCCGGAGTCGTCCGGTACGCACCCGCCTTCCGGTGCGCGCGGACCGCGCGCCAGCGGGTCACCGTGCCGAGGACGAAGATCGCGAGGACCATCAGGATCATCGCCTCACCGATCAGCAGGCCCCAGAAGAGGCCGTACCCGGAGAGCTGGGTCGGCGGGGTGGCCGGCCAGGCGGACGGGAGGTCCGTCGGGGCCGTCGCCAGGGCGCGCATGGCCGAGGGGGTGGCCGTGAAGGCGACCCCCTGCGGCCAGGCGCCGTGGGCGAACAGGCCCGCCAGGCCCGTCGCCGTCCACACCAGGACCGTGAGGCAGAGGAGGAGGGCGAACAGGCTGAGGAGCAGCCCGTCGGAGATCCCTCCGCCTCCCTTCCGTGCCGGTTCCATCTAGGCCACCGTCGACTGCGAAGTGCCGTTCATCTGCTGCTCGATGAGGATCGCCCGCTGCTCGGTCTCCCACTCCAGCTCCGGGTCCGTGACGGAGGACTCCGTCATGGCGCGGTCGGTGTAGACGAGGGGGCGTTCCTTCTCGGTGATGAGGTGTTTGACCACCTGCACGTTGCCGTTGACGTCCCAGACCGCGATGCCGGGGGTGAGGGTCGGGATGATCTCGACTGCCCAGCGGGGCAGGCCGAGGACGCGGCCCGTGTTGCGTGCCTCGTCGGCTTTCTGGGCGTAGATGGTCCGGGTGGAGGCCATCTTGAGGATCGCCGCCGCTTCCTTCGCCGCCGCTCCGTCGACGACGTCGGAGAGGTGGTGGACGACGGCGACGAAGGACAGGCCGAGGCGGCGGCCGAACTTGAGGAGGCGCTGGAACAGCTGGGCCACGAAGGGGCTGTTGATGATGTGCCAGGCCTCCTCGACCAGGAAGATGCGCTTCTTCCGGTCGGGGCGGATCCAGGTGTGTTCCAGCCAGACGCCGACGATCGCCATGAGGATCGGCATGGCGATGGAGTTGCGGTCGATGTGGGACAGGTCGAACACGATGAGCGGGGCGTCCAGGTCGATGCCGACCGTGGTCGGGCCGTCGAACATGCCGCGCAGGTCGCCGTCGACGAGGCGGTCCAGGACGAGGGCGACGTCCAGGCCCCAGGCCCGTACATCGTCTATGTCGACGTTCATCGCCTCCGCCGATTCGGCCTCCGGGTGGCGGAGGCGTTCGACGATGTCGGTGAGGATCGGCTGCCGGTCGGTGGTGTGCTCGGTGACGTAGGCGTGGGCGACCTTGAGCGCGAAGCCGGAGCGCTCGTCGAGGCCGTGGCCCATCGCCACCTCGATGATCGTGCGGAGCAGCGCGAGCTGGCCCGTCGTGGTGATCGAGGGGTCGAGGGGGTTGAGGCGGATCCCGGCGTCGTTGGCGACCATCGGGTCCAGGCGGATGGGAGTTATCCCCAGCTCCTGGGCGATGAGGTTCCATTCGCCGACGCCGTCCTCGCCCTGGGCGTCGAGGACGACGACCTGCCGGTCGCGGAAGCGGAGCTGGCGGAGCACGTACGTCTTCTCCAGCGCCGACTTGCCGTTGCCGGACTCGCCCAGGACCAGCCAGTGCGGGGCGGGGAGCTGCTGCCCGTACAGCTGGAAGGGGTCGTAGATGTAGCCCTTGCCGCTGTAGACCTCGCGGCCGATGATGACGCCGGAGTCGCCGAGGCCGGGTGCGGCGGTCGGCAGGTAGACGGCCTGGGCCTGCCCGGTGGAGGTGCGGACGGGCAGGCGGGTCGTCTCCACCTTCCCGAAGAGGAAGGCGGTGAAGGCTTCGGTGAGGACGGACAGCGGATCTCGCATGGGTCTGTGCCCCTTCGGCCCTAGCGGCGGATGCCGGTCGCGAACGGCAGGGTGTTCACAAAGGCCCGGTGGTGCTCGCGGTCGCACCACTCCAGCTTCAGATACGACTTGCCGGCGGAGGCCCTGATCGTGCGCTTGTCCCGGGCGAGGGCCTCGGGCGAACGCGACGACACCGTGATGTACCCGACGAGGTTCACTCCTGCCGCGCCGCTGGCGAGATCTTCACCCCGCTGGTCGAGCCGGCCGTGGGCGGCGATGTCGCGGGGGTCGACCGTGCGGTTCATCTTGGCCTGGCGGGACGCCTCGGCCTCGTCGTTGGTCTTCTCGGTGAGCATGCGCTCGATGGCGACCTCGGTGGGCTCCAGGTCCATGGTGACGGCGACCGTGCGGATGACGTCCGGGGTGTGGACGAGGAGCGGGGCGAGGAAGTTCACGCCGACCGGGGTCATCGGCCACTCCTTCACCCAGGCCGTGGCGTGGCACCAGGGGGCGCGGGTGGAGGACTCGCGGGTCTTGGCCTGGAGGTAGGTCGGTTCCATCGCGTCGAGTTCGGCCGGCCAAGCGTTTCGTTTCGTCATGGCCTGGATGTGGTCGATGGGGTGGTCCGGGTCGTACATGGAGTGCACGAGGGACGCGAGCCGGGACTGGCCGAGGGGCTGGCGGACGCGGATGTCGGCCTCGGCGAGGCGGGCGCAGATGTCGGTGAGCTCGCGGGCCATGACGACGGCGAGGCCGGCGTCGCGGTCGAGCTTGCGGGCGCCGGAGGCGTGGCGGGCGGCGCGGGCCATGGTGTTGGCCTCGGCGGCGAGCTCGCGGGTGTAGTGCATGCAGGCGACGAGGTAGGCGCGGTGCTGCTCGCTGGAGGTGGAGACCATCGACTGGAGCTGGTCGTACGACTCCTGGAGCCACGCGGGCGCGTGCGGGTCGCCGCGCTGGCCGACGTCCTTGGCGTGCGCGTCGGGGTCGGCCGGGAGCGTACGGGCGAGCATCTGCAGGCGGGTCACGAAGCCGTCGCCGTTGGCGACGTGCTTGAGGAGGGTGCCGAAGCGGTCGACCAGGGCCTCCTGGTCCTCGCTGTCGCGCAGGCCGACGCCGGGGCCCTCGATCTCGATGGCGGCGGTGACGGTGCGGCGGTCGGCGTGCAGGAGGACGGCGATCTCGTCCGGGCCGAAGGGGGCGGCGAGCCAGCCGACGCGGCCGATGCCGGGGGGCGGGCCGACCTCGACCTCGCGGCCGTCGAGGCGGGTGCCGGCCTCGTAGGCGACGGAACGGTAGGCGGTGCCGCGCTTGAGCATCCGCTTGTAGCTGCGGTTGATCTCGAACCACTTGTAGAACGTGCGGTGCTTGTACGGGAGGTACACGGCGGCGATCGCGAGCATGGGCAGACCCGCGAGGAGCGCGATCCGCAGGGGGAGGGCGGGGACGAGGAGTCCGCTCATCATGCCGAGGAAGGCGCCGACGATGATCAGGGCGATCTCGCCGGTCTCGCGGTTCTTGCCGACGATCGCGTTCGGCCGGGCACGGCCGACGAGATACGTGCGACGGGGCGCGACCGGCTGGGACTGGGTCGTCAACGCCCTGCACCTCCAGAGTTCTTGCGGTTGCTGTGCGGGGTACCCGCGGTGGGACTGCTGCTACGGGGCGGGGGCGTCGAGCCGCCGGTGGAACCGCCTCCGCCGCCTCCGCCGCGGCTGCTGTGCGCGGCCATGCCGCCGGACACGGCGTTGGCGGGGCGGGGCGCGGAGCCCTGGGAGCCGCCTCCGCCGCTGTCGCGGGTGCTGTGGGTCTTGATGCCCTGGGAGACGAGGGACGCGGGGGAGGAGATGACGGCCGCGGCCGCGTTCTCGCCGGCGCGGTGGAGGCGGTTGTTGCGGGAGGCGGCGATCTCGTCGCCGAAGCCGGGGACGAAGCGGTAGATCATCGCGGAGGCGAAGATGGCGAGCAGGATGATCGAGAGGCCGGAGACGACGGCGGAGACGGAGTTGGGGCCGTCGTCGGAGGAGAGCGCGCCGGCCAGGCCGAGGACGATCACGATGACCGGTTTGACCAGGATGATCGCGATCATGATGCCGGCCCAGCGGCGGACGTGGCCCCACATGTTCTTGTCGACGAGGCCGGAGTAGACGACGACGCCGAGGAGGGCGCCGACGTACAGCAGGACGGCGCGGAGGAACAGCTCCAGGTAGAGCACGCCGGCCGCGAGGACGGTCACCAGGGACACGATGATCAGCATGATGGGGCCGCCACCGATGCTGTCGCCCTTCTGCAGGGCCTCCTTGAAGCTGCCGAAGAAGATGTCGGTCTGCTTGCCGGTGCCGGAGGCGATGACCTCGGTGATGGCGTCGGTGGCGTTGACGACGGTGTAGAGGATCAGGGGCGTGAACGCGGAGGCGAGGACCGTCAGCCAGAGGAAGCCGATGGCCTCGGAGAGGGCCGTGGTGAGGGGGACGCCACGGACGGCCCGCTTGGCGACGGCGAGGAGCCAGAGGAGGAGGGTGAGGAAGGTGGCGGCGGCGAAGACGATGGCGTAGCGGCCGAGGAACTGCATGTTGGTGAAGTCGACGTCGGCGGTGGCCTTGACGGCCTTGGAGAGCTCGTCGATGACCTTGATGGCGGCGTCGGCGAAGCCGCGGGCGAGGGAGGAGAGGGGGTCGAGGGCGGTGGGGTCGGCGACGGGAGCCTTGTCGGCTGCGCCTCCGGTTCCGGCACGGCCGTTCTCGCAGTACTCCCGTGCGGGGCCGCGGATCAGGTCGCAGGGGTTGTTGCTGCCGTTCGGGCTGGGCGTGGGCGTGGGTGCGGCGAGGGCACGGCCGGCGAAGAGCACGACGGCCGTCTGTGCCGCGCCGAGTGCGGCGGCGATCCTGGTGCCGCGCGGGAGGCGCTTACCGGGCATAGGTGAAGCCTCCGAACTGACCGACCGCGTCGCTCATCTCCTCCGCCGTGGACGCCTGCTGGTCCCGGCCGACGGGCACCGGGCCGTCCTTCTGGTCGAAGCCGGTGACCTTCCAGTCGCCGTCGACCCACTGCAGTTCGTACGATCCGGTGTACCAGGCTTCGGAGACGGGGTTCTTGGATCCCTCGCCGGCCATGCCGAACAGGGACGAGTACCAGACCGACACCGTGGCCCTGTCGTCCGCGTAGCTCTCGACCTTCGAGCCCACGGGGACGATGCGGGAGATGAACGTCATGCCCTGCGGGGCGGTGCCGTCCTCCTGGAGACCGATCCGGGCGAGGAAGCCCTTGTCGGCGTAGACCTTGTCGAGGTCGCCCTGGCGTGCGGCGGCGACGGCCGGCGCGTAGACGGCGTGGACGATCTCGCTCCGTGCCACGCTCGAGAACATGTCCGCCGACCCCAGCGCCACCGCGTAGTTCGTCGCCGCGCTCTGTGCGCCCTGGTCGTCGTGGGCGTAGCCCGTGGGGATCTGGCCGTTTTTGCCGGTGACCGGGCGGACGCCCGTCGCCGAGGTGGGGGCCGTTCTGCCCGGGGTGCCGGCGCGGGCGCCGGACGCGTCGGCCGGTTCGCCGCCGCCGCGGTTGGCGAAGGCGATGGCGGCGACGAGGAGGACCACCACGCCCACGACCGTGATGAGGGATCGGGAGCTGCGGACGGGGCGGCGGGCGCCGCCGTAGACGTCGCCGCTGTTGCCCTCGGGCAGGCGGGTCCGGGTCTGGCCCGAGCCGCCCACGCCGCCGAAGCTGTCGTGCTCGTCGCCGGGACTCATGCCGGGTACGCCCCCTCACTCGTTCGCGGGTACGGCCGTGCTTCAACATGACTGGGCATCAGGGAACGCATTCTCAGGAGGGTCGGGTCCGACGGGAGATCAGACGGCCATCCCGTACACGATGGTGAACAGCGTCCCCAGCGATCCGATGATGAAGACGCCGGTCAGACCGGCGACGATCAGGCCCTTGCCCTGTTCCGCGCTGAACGTGTCACGGAGGGCGGTCGCGCCGATGCGCTGCTTGGCCGCTCCCCAGATGGCGATGCCGAGGCAGAGCAGGATGGCCACGGCCATCACGACCTCGATCATCACCTTGGCCTCGTTGCCCAGGCTCCCGAAAGGTCCCCAGTTGGGGGCGATTCCACCGATGATGGTGGTGATGTCGCCCTTTTCGGCCGCCAGGTACATGTAACTCACCGCCCCTGTTGGGTACTTGGTTCCCCCTGCCGGACGGCATGGGTCATCGCCCTATCTTCGCTGATGAAACCGCTCACGTGTGACGGCTTGGCGGCTCTCTTTACCCGATCCCCGCACACTTGACCGATCTGACCGTCTTGACCTGCGGCGGTATGGCCGGTTTCCATGCGAAGAAGCGTATGGTCACTCTGTGTATCACGGAGAGTGACTCCGGGCAATGATTGTCGTTGTTGCACTCTTGGGGCGGCGTCGGCCGCCACCTAGACTGGCGGCCCTGGCGTACTGCCATGAGCCGAGGGGTGGTTGACGGTGCGTAGGGCTGGCAAGGCGTGGCTGATGGCCGGTGGGGCCCTCGGGGTCTGTCTCGGCTTCGTCGCGCTGCTCGTCATCGGCACGTACTCCGCCGCCGCCGGGATCGCCGGCGCGAGCGGCGCCAAGGGCGGTGCCGTCGCCCTCGCCAAGGGATCCGTCCCCGCCCTCTACCAGGGGCTCGTGCAGCGGTGGGGGAATCTGTGCCCCGCCATCAACCCGGCCCTGCTCGCCGCCCAGCTCTACCAGGAGAGCGGCTGGAACCCACGGGCGATCTCCCCGGCCGATGCCCGCGGCATCGCCCAGTTCATCCCCGGCACCTGGGCCGGACACGGCATCGACGGCGACGGGGACGGCGACCGGGACATCTGGGACCCGCAGGACGCGATTCCGTCCGCCGCCTCGTACGACTGCGAGCTCGCCGGATACGTGAAGGACGTGCCCGGCGACCCGGCGAACAACATGCTGGCCGCGTACAACGCGGGCGCGTACCGGGTGATCAAGCACGGCGGGGTGCCGCCCATCAGCGAGACGCAGAACTACGTGCGCATCATCCGGTCCCTGGAGAAGAGCTTCGCGCGGCCGGTGGGCCGCGTCGCGCCCTCGCAGCAGGCCGCCGCCGCCATCCACTACGCGCAGCAGAAGCTGGGCACCCCGTACCTCTGGGGCGGTACGGGCACGGCCGCGCAGAACGGCCGCTTCGACTGCTCCGGGCTCACCCAGGCCGCGTACGACAGCGTCGGCGTGCAGCTGCCGCGCGTCGCCAACGACCAGTACAACGCCGGACCGCACCCGAGCCGGAGCGAGCTGCTGCCGGGCGACCTCGTGTTCTTCTCGGACGACCTGACCAACTCCCGGGCGATCCGGCACGTCGGCATCTACGTCGGCGGCGGCTACATGATCGACGCCCCGCGCACCGGTGCGGTGATCCGCTTCGACCGGATCGACACCCCCGACTACTTCGGTGCCACCCGGGTCACCAAGGAGGGCGCGGCGGCGCTGCCCACCCATCTTCCGCAGTCCTGAGCGAAGCAGACGGGCTGTCGGGTCGTCTTCGGGGCGTATCGGGCATGGCTGGAACTCTCCGTCATGCACAGGCCCTGAGCTGCGGTGAACCGTCACTCTTCGATAACGTCGTCATGATCCACCGGAGAGAGCGGAACGTGCGCCTCAGGCGGTTCGTTCCCTGATCCGACCACTCTGACCACGGGGGTTGGAAACCAGACACGAGAGCAAGGGGCCGCAGCAGATGGCTGGACTCGCATCGGACGGCGTGAACCCCGATGTCGGCCTGCTCTACGACATCAACGGACTGGCCAAGGCCGCGCCGCCGTGGTTCGACCGCGTCATGGAGTTCGTCGGCGAGTACGGCATCGTCCTCGCGATGGTCCTCGTCGTGCTCTGGTGCTGGTGGAGCGTCCGCCGGCGCGGCAGCCTCAACGACTCCGTCTCGGCCGTCGCCGGACTCGTCTGGGCCCCGCTGGCCGCCGGCATCGCCCTGCTGGTCAACATTCCCATTCGCGGCTTCGTCGAGCGCCCCAGACCCTTCAAGGACCACGAGGGCCTCGAAGTCCTCGTCGACGGGAAGACCGACTTCTCCTTCGTCAGCGACCACGCCACCCTCGCGATGGCGCTCGGCGTCGGACTCTTCGTCGCCCACCGCAAGTTCGGCCTCGCCGCCATCGCCCTCGCCCTCGCCGAGGGCTTCGCCCGCGTCTACATGGGCGTCCACTACCCGACCGACGTCATCGGCGGCTTCGCCCTCGGCACGGCCGTGGCGCTGCTCCTCGCCCCCGTCGCGCTCGCCCTGCTCACGCCCGTCGTCTCCGCCGTCGCCCGCTCCGGCCGCGGCGCCCGGCTCGTCCGCTCCCGCCGGGCCGACGCGGCGCGCCACCCCGAGGCCGTCGGCATCCCCGAGTCCCGCCTCGGTGGCCCCGCCGCCGGTGGCGGCCAGAACGACCTGGCCGCCTAGGCGCCGTTCGTACGGAGGTGCTCCGCCGCGTCCGTACGGGCCCTGTCGCGGGATCTGCGGGCCGGGCCCGCCCAGCCACAGCTGCACCGTGCCAGCGCGAACGAACCGCGCTCCGTCGTCGTCGTGGTGTGAGTGGATCCCTGCGCCTGCACCCCACCACCGTACTGCGCGTGACGGCACGCCCCGACCGTCGTTATGCGGATCGGGTGTCCCCGGGCCCGAGGGCCCGGGGAAGGGCGGGTCCCGGGCAAACAGCGGTGAGGCGTTGGGGGTTGGCGGCGATGATGGTGCAGCGGTACGGGCGTCCGCACGGTCTCGGTCGCGGGGCGGTCACCGTCACCGCCGTCCTGGTCGGGTCCCTCGTCGGGGCGGCCGCGCTCTCCGGGTGCGCCGCCCCCGACGACGCGAAGCCGGCGGCCGACCCCGCCCTCGCCGTACGGAACGCCGCCGACGTCCTCGCGAAGGCCGGCACCTCCAAGGCGAGCACCTCCATGGAGATGGCCGCCGGCGGGACCCGGGTCACCATCCGGGGTGAGGGCGGCTACGACTTCCGGCGCCGCACCGGACGCCTCCAGGTCATGCTGCCGAAGGACCCGGCGGGGGCGAGCGAACACCGGCCGATCACCGAGCTCCTCACGCCCGGCGCGCTCTACATGAAGAACCGGGGCGCCGGTGTCCCCGCCGACAAGTGGGTGCGGGTCGACACGACGACCCTCGACGACGGGAACCTCGTCACCAACGGCGCCACCGATCCGGCCGCCGCGGCCGAGCTGCTGCGGGGCGCCCGCGAGGTCACGTACCTCGGCGAGGTCGAGCTCGCAGGGGTGAAAGTCGGCCACTACCGGGGGGTCGCCGACATCGCCCGCGCCGCCCGCGCCGCCTCGCCGCAGCTGCGCGGGGCACTCGCCGCCGCGGCGAAAGGGTTCGCCAAGGACACCGTGCCCTTCGACGCGTACCTCGACGCGGAGGGGCGGCTGCGGAAGGTGCGCCACCAGTTCAGCTTCAGCAACCAGGGCCGGACGGTCGCGGTCGCCTCGACGACCCTGCTGTACGGCTTCGGGATCCCCGTCGAGGTGACGCTCCCGGACCGCCGGGACATCTACGCCGGGAAGATCAAGGCCTGACCCGGCCCGGTGGCGGCGCGGACCATCGGCAAATGGTCCGGACGTGTCATGCGCGACGCGTGGCCCCGTCCCTACGCTGGGAGACCGCTGGGAGACCGACGCCGGCAGGAAGAGGTGGATGCGCGTGGCCCCGCCCGGTACAGCAACCGTGCCCGCAGACCCGGACTGCGTCGCCCTCGCCGAGATCGAGCTCTGCGGCGAACTGATCATCGCGGCGTCGGCCGCGGACGGGGAACGTCTCAGCGCCGACCGGATCGACGAGGTACTGCGGGTGGCGGGGGAAAGGGCCGCGTCCGGACACGAGGCCTGAGGGGCCGGGCCGTGCGGGGCGCCTCGCGGGCGGGCCGTACGGGATCCTCCGTACAACGGCCCCGGAGGCACGGCCCCGCACCGGGCCCGCTCAGGTGCGCATCATGCGGGCGATGGCCTTCGTGGCCTCCTCGACCTTCTCGTCGATGCCCGCGCCCGTCGCCGCCGCGTCCGCGACACAGTGCCGCAGGTGCTCCTCCAGGAGCTGGAGGGCGAAGGACTGCAGCGCCTTCGTCGAGGCGGAGACCTGCGTGAGTATGTCGATGCAGTAGACGTCCTCGTCGACCATCCGCTGCAGACCCCGGATCTGGCCCTCGATCCGGCGGAGCCGCTTGAGGTGCTCGTCCTTCTGCTTGTGGTAGCCGTGCACGCCGTGCCCGTGGTCGGCCGCCTCGACGGCCTCGACGGTCTCGACGGCCTGGGGGGTGACCTGGTCCGCCTCGGTGGTCGTCATCGCGTCCTCCCGTTGTCCATTAAGGGGGTGTATACCCCTCGTGGGTATATGGTACCGATCCCCGCCGATCCGGGCGGGGGCCCGTGCAGTTCACTGTGCCTGATGGGCGACACTGAGATACGCCGGTTAGCCGTGGCCGGATGATGCGCCTAGCATCAGCCTGACCGAAACCCAGCACCCCGAGGACCTCACGTGCGATTTCGTCTGACCCCCAGGGAGACGAGCTTCTACGACATGTTTGCCGCGTCCGCGGACAACATCGTCACGGGCTCCAAGCTCCTGATGGAACTGCTCGGAGCGGAGCCTTCCGCCCGGGCCGAGATCGCGGAGCGGATGCGGGCAGCGGAGCACGCCGGTGACGACGCCACCCACGCGATCTTCCACCAGCTCAACTCCTCCTTCATCACGCCGTTCGACCGCGAGGACATCTACTCCCTCGCTTCGTCCCTCGACGACATCATGGACTTCATGGAAGAGGCCGTCGACCTGGTCGTCCTCTACAACATCGAAGAGCTCCCCAAGGGTGTCGAGCAGCAGATCGAGGTCCTGGCCCGGGCGGCCGAGCTGACCGCCGAGGCCATGCCGAACCTGCGGACGATGGCGAACCTCACGGAGTACTGGATCGAGGTCAACCGACTCGAGAACCAGGCGGACCAGATCCACCGCAAGCTGCTCGCCCACCTCTTCAACGGCAAGTACGACGCCATCGAGGTGCTGAAGCTCAAGCAGGTCGTGGATGTGCTGGAAGAGGCGGCCGACGCCTTCGAGCACGTGGCCAACACCGTGGAGACCATCGCGGTCAAGGAGTCCTGAGCTTCGTGGACACCTTCGCTCTGATCGTGACCATCGGTGTCGCGCTCGGCTTCACGTATACGAACGGCTTCCACGATTCCGCCAACGCCATCGCCACCTCGGTGTCCACCCGCGCGCTGACCCCCCGGGCGGCGCTCGCTATGGCGGCGGTCATGAACCTCGCCGGTGCCTTCCTCGGCCAGGGGGTCGCGCACACCGTCAGCAGCGGCCTCATCGAGACGCCCACCGGTGAGAAGGGGATGGGCATCCTCTTCGCCGCCCTGCTCGGCGCGATCGTCTGGAACCTGGTCACCTGGTACTTCGGTCTTCCCTCGTCCTCCTCGCACGCGCTGTTCGGCGGCATGGTGGGCGCGGCGCTCGCGGGCGGCACGGAGGTCATCTGGTCGGGCGTGCTCGACAAGGTCGTCATCCCGATGTTCGTCTCGCCGGTCATCGGCCTGATCGCCGGTTACCTGGTGATGACCGCGATCCTGTGGATGTTCCGCAGGTCCAACCCGCACAAGGCCAAGCGGGGCTTCCGTATCGCGCAGACCGTGTCGGCCGCCGGCATGGCGCTCGGCCACGGTCTCCAGGACGCCCAGAAGACGATGGGCATCGTCGTGATGGCCCTGGTCATCGCGGACGTCCAGGGTGCCGACGACCCGATCCCGGTGTGGGTGAAGATCGTCTGTGCCGTGATGCTCTCCCTCGGCACGTACGCGGGTGGCTGGCGGATCATGCGGACCCTCGGCCGCAAGATCATCGAGCTGGACCCGCCGCAGGGCTTCGCCGCCGAGACCACCGGCGCTTCGATCATGTTCGGCGCGGGCCTGATGTTCGGCGCGCCGATCTCCACGACCCACGTCATCACCTCCGCGATCATGGGTGTGGGCGCCACCAAGCGCGTCAACGCGGTCCGCTGGGGCGTCGCCAAGAACATCGTCCTCGGCTGGTTCATCACCATGCCGGCGGCGGCGCTGGTCGCCGCCGGGAGCTACTACGTGGTGCAGCTGATCTTCGGCTGAGAGTCCCGGAACGTGGTTGGGCCCGGCTCCCCTGTGGGGGAGCCGGGCCCTTCGTCATTACGGTGGCACCGCCATGCAGCACCGTAAGACGGCTTTATCCGAAGCGGCCGGAGATGTAGTCCTCGGTCGCCTGGACGCTCGGGTTGGAGAAGATGCGCTCGGTGTCGTCCAGCTCGATCAGCTTGCCGGGCTGGCCGACGGCCGCCAGGTTGAAGAAGGCCGTACGGTCCGAGACGCGGGCGGCCTGCTGCATGTTGTGCGTCACGATGACGATGGTGAAGCGCTCCTTCAGCTCGCCGATCAGGTCCTCGATGGCGAGGGTGGAGATCGGGTCGAGGGCGGAGCAGGGCTCGTCCATGAGGAGGACGTCGGGCTCGACGGCGATGGCTCGGGCGATGCACAGACGCTGCTGCTGGCCGCCGGAGAGGCCGGAGCCCGGCTTGTTCAGGCGGTCCTTGACCTCGTTCCAGAGGTTGGCGCCCTTGAGGGACCGCTCGACGATGTCGCTCAGCTGGGACTTCTTGTAGCTGCCGTTGAGGCGCAGGCCCGCCGCCACGTTGTCGAAGATCGACATGGTGGGGAAGGGGTTCGGGCGCTGGAAGACCATGCCGACGGTGCGGCGGACGGCGACCGGGTCGACGTTCGTCCCGTACAGGTTCTCGTCGTCCAGCATCACCTTGCCCTCGACGCGGCCGCCGGGGGTGACCTCGTGCATGCGGTTCAGGGTGCGCAGGAAGGTGGACTTGCCGCAGCCGGAGGGGCCGATGAAGGCCGTCACGGAGCGGGGCTCGACGGTCATCGAGATGTCGTCGATCGCCTTGTGGGCGCCGTAGTAGGCGGAGAGGCCGCTGACGTCGATTCGCTTGGCCATGTGAATCACTTCCAATTGCCGCTGGTCAGCGGCCGGTCTTCGGGGCCTTCCAGCGGGCGATGCCGCGGGCCACCAGGTTGAGGATCATGACGAAGGCGATCAGGACGAGCGCGGCGGCCCAGGCGCGGGCCACGGCGGCGTCGGTGCCGACCGCGTACTGCTCGTACACGTAGAGCGGCAGGGAGGACTGGGCGCCTTCGAAGGGGTTCGGGTTGATGAGCTTCGTACCGAACACGAGGAGCAGGACCGGGGCCGTCTCACCGGTGATGCGGGCGACCGCGAGCATGACGCCCGTGGTGATGCCGCCGATCGCGGTGGGCAGGACCACCTTCAGGATGGTGCGCCACTTGGGGATGCCGAGGGCGAGGGAGGCCTCGCGGAGCTCGTTCGGGACGAGCTTGAGCATCTCCTCGGTGGAGCGGACCACGACCGGCATCATCAGGATGGCGAGGGCCATCGCGCCGGCGAAACCGGAGGGGCCGAAGCCGAGGATCAGGTTCCAGGTGGCGAGGATGAAGAGGCCGGCGACGATCGACGGGATGCCCGTCATGACGTCGACGAAGAAGGTGACGGCCTGGGCGAGCTTGCTGCCGCTGCCGTACTCGACGAGGTAGACGGCGGTCAGCAGACCGATCGGCGCGGCGATCAGGGTCGCGATGCCGACCTGCTCGATGGTGCCGAGCAGCGCGTGGTAGACGCCGCCGCCGGCCTCGGCGTCGAGGACGCCGTTCATCGAGTGGGTCAGGAAGTAGAGGTCGAGGACTTCCATTCCCTTGCTGATCGTGACCCAGGCGAGGGAGAGCAGCGGGATGACGGCGAGGACGAAGCAGACCCAGACGAGGCTGGTGGCGACGCGGTCCTTGGCCTGGCGGCGCCCCTCGACCTTGGTGGTCACGGCGAAGGTGACGAGGACGAAGAGCAGCGCGGCGATCAGGCCCCACTGGACCTTGCTGTGCCAGCCGGCGGCGAGGCCGATGCCGATGCCTCCGGCGATCGAGCCGGCGGCGACGGCGGCCGGGGTCCAGCGCGGGAGCCGGGCGTGGGAGAGGGGCTGGCGGCGCGGGGTGGCCGCGACCGGACGATCCTGTATGGCGTGGCTCATGCCGCGGCCCCCGAGTACTCCTTGCGGCGGCCGATGATCCAGCGGGCGGCGCCGTTGACCAGCAGGGTGATGACGAAGAGGACGAGACCGGAGGCGATCAGGGCGTCGCGGCCGAACTCGTTGGCCTCGTTGAACTTGGCGGCGATGTTCTGCGCGAAGGTGCCGCCGCCCGGGTCGAGCAGGTGGCCCGAGAGGACGAAGCTGGGGGAGAGGACGACGGCGACGGCCATCGTCTCGCCGAGTGCGCGGCCGAGGCCCAGCATGGAGGCGGAGATGATGCCGGAGCGGCCGAAGGGCAGCACCGACATGCGGATGACCTCCCAGCGCGTGGCGCCGAGGGCGAGGGCGGCTTCCTCGTGCATCTTCGGGACCTGGAGGAAGACCTCGCGGGTCACGTTGGTGATGATCGGAAGGATCATGATCGCCAGCAGGATGCCCACGGTGAAGAGGTTGCGGGCGACGCCGTCGCTGGACTTGTCGAAGATGTACGTCCAGCCCAGGTACTGGTCGAGCCACTTGTTGAGGCCGTCCAGGTACGGGACGAGGAAGATCGCGCCCCACAGGCCGTAGATGATGCTGGGCACGGCGGCGAGCAGGTCGACGACGTACGCGAGCGGCTTGGCCAGCTTGCGCGGGGCGTAGTGCGAGATGAAGAGCGCGATGCCGATCGCGACGGGCACCGCGATGAGCATCGCGATGATCGAGGAGACGATCGTGCCGAAGGCGAGGACGGCGATGCCGAAGACCGGCGGGGTGTTCGCCGGCATCCACTCGAAGGTGGTGAAGAAGTTCGTGCTGTCCTTCGAGATGGCGAGGGCGGCACGGTAGGTGAGGAAGACCGCGATCGCGGCCATGATCACGAGGAGGGTGATGCCGGAGCCGCGGGACAGACCGCTGAAGATGCGGTCCCCGGGGCGGGTCGCGCTCTTGGCGCGCCGGCTCCTCTGTATGTCGGGTGAGGTGGTAGCCATCGGTTTTCTCCGGTCTGCGGGTCCTGTACGGGGAGTACGGGGCCCTGGCGGCGGTGCACCGGATGCCGGGGCCGGCCCCTCCACGGGAAGTGAGGGGCCGGGCCCGGCCGGGGGTCAGGACAGGGTGGGAACGATCTCGCGGACCTTGGCCGCGATCTCGGCCGGGAGCGGGGCGTAGCCGGCGTCGGAGAGGACCTTCTGGCCCTCCTCGCTGGCGGTGTAGGTGAGGAAGGCCTTCAGGGTCGGCAGGGTCTCCGCCTTGTTGCCCTTGTCGCAGGCGATCTCGTACGTGACCAGGGTGATCGGGTAGGCGCCCTCGGCCTTGGTCGTGTAGTCGAGGGAGAGGGCCAGGTCGCTGCCGGTGCCCTTGACCTTGGCGGCGGCGATGGCCTTGGAGGCGTTCTCGGTGGTGGCGGCGACCGGGGCGGAGGCGCCGGTGTTGATGCTGACCGTGGAGATCTTGTTGGCCGTCGCGTAGGAGAGCTCGAAGTAGCCGATGGAGCCCTCGGCGTCCTTGACCGCGGTGGCGACACCGGAGGAGCCGTTGGCGGCCTGGCCGCCCGGGGCGGGCCACGACTTCGTCTTCGGGTCGTACTTCCAGTCGGCCTTCGCGGTGGCCGAGAGGTACTTGCCGAGGTTCTGGGTGGTGCCCGACTCGTCCGAGCGGTGGAAGGCCTGGATCGTGGTGTCGGGGAGCTTGGCGCCCGGGTTCAGCTTGACGATGGCCGGGTCGTTCCACTTGGTGATCTTCGTGTCGAAGATCTTGGCCAGCGTGGGGGCGTCCAGGACCAGATTGTCCACGCCGTCCAGCTTATAGCCGATGGCGATCGGGCCCCCGACCATGGGCAGGTTGACGCCCTTGCCGCCCTTGCAGATCTTCTGCGACTCGGCGACCTCTTCGTCCTTGAGGGCGGAGTCGGAGCCGGCGAAGGTCACCTGGCCCTGGTTGAACTTGGTGATGCCGCCGCCGGAACCGATGGCCTGGTAGTTGACCTCGACGCCGGAGCACGCGGCCTGGAAGTTCTTGACCCACAGGTCCATCGCGTTCTTCTGGGCGCTGGAGCCGGCGGCCAGGAGCTGGCCCTTCGCACCGTCACACGCGATGTTCGACGCGGCGGCGGAGGTCTTGGTGCCGCCGTCCTTGGTCGGGGTCTCCGTGTTGTTGTCCGAGCCACACGCCGAGAGGACGAGCGCACCGGAGACGACGAGGGCACCGATCGCGGAGGCGCGAAGCCCGTTCTTGCGCGAAAGCTTCACTTTCGGGTGTTCCTTCCAGAAGCCGCCCTGTCGCGGACCTTGCGTGTCCTGACTGTTCTACGGCGGCGTGTGTCGGTTGGTGGGTGCGCGCTGTGCTCCGTGCACCGTGTACGGCCGAAATTAGGCAGAACAGGTGAAGCCGTCGGCGGGGGAGGGTGAACGGGAAGTGAACCGTGCCGGAAGGGCGGGTGCGGGGGGCTCGGGCGGTGCCCGCCCTCGTTGTGGGCAGGCGTTCCGCAAGGGGCGATGGGGGCCCCTGCTCGAGCGGAGCCGAGAGATTGGGGGAGGGTGGGCACAACGGACCCGCGCCCTGCCGGCGCCAGAGGCTTCTGTGCCTGGACCCGCACCACGTTGTGCGCCGCCGCTGGGGGTGCGGGTCGGGGCGCGGAGCGCGGAGGCGCCGCTGGGGGCGCCGTCCCGTGTGCCCACCCGTCCCGCCCCAGCGGGACGATTGCCCACACGGGGGTGGGCGAGGGGTGCCGTCCCGTGGGTCCGTGGCCACACGGGGGTGGGGCCCGGCGGTGTGCGGGGGTCGTCAGGGGTGGGTGGTTGTCATTGCTGCGTCCAGGAGGTCGCGGTCTCTTGGTTGGGTCAGGCGGTGGCGGGCCGCGGACGGCGGCAGCCAGACCAGGGCGTCGATCTCCCGCGTGGGGACGAAGCCGCCCTCCAGCGCCCGGGCCGACCAGTACGCGACCTCCTTGGGACGGCCGTCCACCGTGTAGTGGGCGGTCGGCAGGCGGGGGCCGAGTGCGCAGCGGCGGCCCGTCTCCTCCAGGACCTCGCGCAGCGCGCACGCCTCCGCCGTCTCGCCGCGCTTCCGCTTGCCCTTCGGGTGCGACCAGTCGTCCCACTTCGGCCGGTGGACCAGGGCGATCTCGATGCCATGGCCGGAAATCGCCGGACGCCACAGGACGCAGCCCGCGGCCAGGATCGGGGTGGTCATGGGACCGGGGCCGTCGTGCACCGCCACGCGTGCTGGAAGGCGAAGCGTGCCGCCTCCACCTCGTGGCGCTGGTCGGCGTGGAGGACGCCCAGGGCGTAGGCGGTGGCCGGGGCGATCCGGGGGGTGCGGGCGGCGGTGGCGGCGGCCGCCGCGGCCTCGGCCGCGTCGCGGTGCCGGTCCAGGGCCCTGGCCGCCTCGTACAGGACGGAGTCCGGTTCGCCGCCGGTGTGCAGGGCCTCGGTGGCGTACCGGTGCAGCCGCAGCAGGAGCCGGGTCTGGTGCCAGGGCGCGTCCTGGCTCTCGGCGGCGGCGAGCGCGAGGGCGTCCGCGTTGTACGGGTGGGCCGCCCGGGTGAGGGGGAGCGCCGCGACCGCTTCCTGGAGGCGCCGCTCGGCGAGCTCGGCGGGCGCGTCGATGACCTCGACGGCCGGGGCCGCGCCCGCCGGCCCGAGCGGCACCTCGGAGGCCAGCAGCGCCACGGCGTCCGCGACCGCGTGGAAGCGGGCGGAGCCGAGCGCCTGGAGGGAGGCCGAGTGGGCGCGCGTACGGGCCAGGGTCAGCTGGCGTTCGAGGAGGGCGCCCGCCCGGGCCGCGCCCACCGTGAGGCCGGTGCCGCCCTCCGTACCCCTGGCCGCGGGCACCGGCCCCCCGCCGCTCGACAGGCGGGACAGCGCGTCCACCAGGCGGACGAGCCGGGACGTACAGGCCTGCTCCAGGGCCAGCGTTCCGGAGAGCCAGGCGAGCTCGGTGCGCAGCTGGTCGGCCCAGGCCGTGTCGAGCAGCGGCCGGAAGGTGTGGAGGGTGCCGCTGATCCGGCGGGCCGCGCCCCGCAGCGTACGGGCTGCCTCCTCCGCCCCGGCGGTGTCGGAGCCGCTCTCGCGGTGCAGCCGCAGGCCGCGGAGGAAGTCCGAGGCCCGGGCGTGCAGGTAGGGGGCCAGGACCTCGCCCGCCGTGACGTCCTGCGAGTGGTCAGGGTTGTGCACGCCGGCGCCTCCGCGCGTCGATGAGCATCTCCTGGACGTGCCGCAGGGGCCGGCCCTCGGGGTCGGTCGCGTGCCGCGTCCAGTTCCCGTCGGGGCCGAGGTGCCAGGAGGAGGTGGTGTCGGACATCCCGGTCTCCAGGAGCCGGGTGAGAGCGGCCCGGTGCGCCGGGTCGGAGACCCGTACGAGGGCCTCGATCCGGCGGTCCAGGTTGCGGTGCATCATGTCGGCGCTGCCGAGCCAGACCTCGGGTTCGCCGCCGTTGCCGAAGGCGAAGACCCGGGAGTGCTCCAGGAAGCGGCCGAGGATCGAGCGGACCCGGATGTTCTCCGAGAGGCCGGTGACCCCGGGGCGTACGGCGCAGATGCCGCGGACCCAGATGTCGACCGGGACGCCGGCCCGCGAGGCCTGGTAGCAGGCGTCGATGACGGCCTCGTCGACCATCGAGTTGACCTTGATGCGGACGTACGCGGGCCGCCCGGCGCGGTGGTGCGCGATCTCCTTGGTGATCCGGGAGACCAGCCCGTCGCGCAGCGACTTCGGGGCGGTGAGCAGGCGGCGGTACGTCTCGCGGCGGGAGTAGCCGGAGAGCCGGTTGAACAGGTCGGAGAGGTCCGCGCCGACCTGCGGGTCTGCGGTGAGCAGGCCCAGGTCCTCGTAGAGCCGGGCCGTCTTCGGGTGGTAGTTGCCGGTGCCGACGTGCGAGTAGCGGCGGAGGAGTTCGCCTTCCTGGCGGACGACGAGGCTCAGCTTGCAGTGCGTCTTGAGGCCGACGAGGCCGTACACGACGTGGCAGCCGGCCTCCTCCAGCTTGCGCGCCCACTTGATGTTGGCCTGCTCGTCGAAGCGGGCCTTGATCTCGACGAGGACGAGGACCTGCTTGCCGGACTCGGCGGCGTCGATGAGGGCGTCGACTATCGGGGAGTCGCCGGAGGTGCGGTACAGCGTCTGCTTGATCGCGAGGACGTCCGGGTCGGCGGCCGCCTGCTCCAGGAAGGCCTGGACGGAGGTGGAGAAGCTGTCGTACGGGTGGTGGAGGAGGACGTCGCGTTCGCGCAGCGCCGCGAAGATGTCCGGCGCGGACGCCGACTCGACCTCCGCGAGGTCACGGTGGGTGCCGGCGACGAACTTCGGGTACTTCAGCTCGGGCCGGTCCTGCCCGGCGATGCCGAAGAGCCCGGTGAGGTCGAGCGGGCCGGGCAGCGGGTACACCTCGGCGTCGGAGATCTTCAGCTCGCGGACGAGCAGGTCGAGGACGTACGGGTCGATGGACTCCTCGACCTCCAGGCGCACCGGCGGCCCGAAGCGGCGCCGCATGAGCTCCTTCTCCAGGGCCTGGAGCAGGTTCTCGGCGTCGTCCTCCTCGACCTCCAGGTCCTCGTTCCTGGTCACCCGGAACATGTGGTGCGCGAGCACCTCCATGCCGGGGAACAGCTCCTCCAGGTGCGCCGCGATGACGTCCTCCAGCGGGACGTACCGCTGCGGGGAGGCCTCGAGGAAGCGGGAGAGCAGCGGCGGCACCTTGACGCGGGCGAAGTGGCGGTGGCCGCTGACCGGGTTGCGTACGACCACGGCGAGGTTGAGGCTCAGGCCGGAGATGTACGGGAAGGGGTGCGCCGGGTCCACGGCCAGCGGGGTGAGGACCGGGAAGATCTGCTGGCGGAACAGGGTGAAGAGGCGGGCCTGCTCCTTCTCCGTGAGCTCGGGCCAGCGGATGAGGTGGATGCCCTCGTCGGCGAGGGCCGGGGCGACGTCCTGCTGGTAGCAGGCGGCGTGCCGGGCCATGAGCTCGCGCGAGCGCGTCCAGATCAGGTCCAGGACCTCGCGGGGCTGGAGGCCGGAGGCGGAGCGGGTGGCGACGCCGGTGGCGATGCGGCGCTTGAGGCCGGCGACCCGGACCATGAAGAACTCGTCGAGGTTCGAGGCGAAGATCGCGAGGAAGTTCGCCCGTTCGAGGAGGGGGGTCGTCGGGTCCTCGGCGAGTTCGAGGACCCGCTCGTTGAAGGCGAGCCAGCTGCGCTCGCGGTCGAGGAAGCGCCCCTGCGGCAGCTCGTCGCCGAGCGAGCCGTCGTCCTTGTAGGTGTCGGGATCCGCGTCGAGATCGGCTTCGATGTCGGTGACGACGGCCCCGTTGACCACGTGCGCGCGGTGCGCGGTTATGGAACCGAAGGACGACGTTCCGGACGTCGGGGCGGACGGCGTGGCGGAGGACTGGACCGGGACCTCGGCGGGCTGCTGGCTCATGGCCCCATTCTTCCGCGCGAAGGGGTGGTCGGGCGCGTCGGAGCGGGCCGTGGGGGAGGGAAGTCTCCCTTTGGGGAGGACCACCCTGCCGGGTGTGGGCACGGAGCGCTTCATTGCGTGAGCGTCGCAAGCGCGTCTGAATGGCCGGTAACGACGACATGTCGTACGGGAATCGGGGGCGGGGCCCTTGTCGGGCCCCTGCCCCCGGTTCGTCCTTACGGGTGTCGGGTGCGCAGGACGCGGAAGGCGGCGAAGAGGGCGAGGGCGGCGAGGGCGAGGCAGATGCCGGTCTCGACGAGCTGGAGAGGCCAGTAGTGCGCGTGGGGGTGGACGTCGATGAAGTCGACGACCCCGCCCCGGTCGGTCATGCACTGTCCGGCGTTCTGCGGCTGGGTCACGAAGCAGTCGGACCAGGACAGGCGCTCGCCGGATGCCGTGAGCATGCCATGGTCCAGCTGCCAGACGACACCTCGGGGCGACAGATCCTTGCCGGTCAGGGTCTGGATCGGCCAGAGGCCGTCGCGCAGCCTGGCGAGGGCCGCCAGGGCCACCCCGATGACCAGAGCGGCGACGCCCATCGCGACGACGGTGCGCCGGACGAGGAGGCCGACGACCGTACCCAGGGCCAGCCCCAGGAGGGCGTGCGCCACCGGCACGGTGCCGAACGACACGAACATCGTCGGCTCGTACCAGTACGTGGGGAAGTCGTTGGTGGGGCCTGTCGACCAGGACCAGTAGAAGACCAGGCTGAGCAGGGTGACGACCACGAGGGTGAGGGCGGCCGGGACGGCGACCTTGGCAGCCAGCCAGCGCGCCGGGCTGACGGCTTGCGTCCACGCCAGCTTGTACGTTCCGGATTCCAGTTCGCGGGCGAGCATCGGGCCCGCGACGAATGCCCCGAGCAGGCCGGGGAGGACGAGCATGCCCAGGGCGGCGTACGTGAGGAGGTTGCGGGCGAACCACTGGTCGTCCGCGTAGTCGCGAGAGCTCTGGAAGCAGGACCTGTCCACGCTGTCGGCGGCGCAGCCTGCCGCCCGCAGCGCGGCCACGGCGCTGTCGGACCACATGCGTGAGGTGACCATCACCACCGCCGCGACGGCCGCGAGGGCGAGCGACCACCACAGCGCCCGTCGGTGCTGGCGGGTCGTCACCCAGTGCGGGCCCTTGAGGGCGAGGGCGGTCATGCGGAGGCTCCTTCCGGGGTGCGGGATGCGCGGAGGTGGGCGAGGAGGAGCTCCTCCAGGGAGGGCTCGGCCGCTTGCCATGGGCCTTCGACCGGGCCCTCCTTGCGTACCAGCGCCGTGAGCTGACGACCCGTCGTGCGGGAGTCGACGACGGTGTGCGGTGCGAGATCGGCGACGGGGCCGGTCAGCAGGGTGTGCGAGGCGAGCAGGTCGTCTATCGCGCCGTCGAGGCGGATCCGGCCGTTCTGCACCAGGAGCAGGTGGTCGCAGGCGCCTTCCAGCTCGGTGAGGATGTGCGACGACATGACGACGGTCGTGCCGTGTTCGGCGGCGTCAGCCATGAGGGCGCCCATGAGTTCGTGCCGGGCGAGCGGGTCGAGGTCCGCCATCGGTTCGTCGAGGAGCAGGACCTCGGGCCGCTTGCCGAGGGCCAGGGCGAGCGCGAGGCGCGTGCGCTGCCCGCCGGAGAGGGAGCGGACCCGGGCGTTCCCGGGCAGGGGGCCGGCTGCGACGACGCTCTCGGCGACGGCCGGGTCCCAGCGGTCCGGGTTGAGCTCGCGTCCCAGTCGCAGCGTCTCGGCGACGGTGAGCTGCCCGTACAAGGGCTTGTCCTGGGCGACGTACGCGAGCCGGTCCCGTGCGGGTGCCGTGATCCGGCCCTCCGTGGGCCGCAACAGGCCTGCGGCCAGCGTGAGGAGAGTCGATTTGCCCGCCCCGTTGGGGCCGACGACGGCGACGACCCGGCCGGCAGGCAGGGCGAATGTGCAGTCCTTCAGGGCCCAGGCCCCGCCACGCCGTCGGTAATGCAGGCCGAGGTCCTCGGCCTCGATGACCGGGTCGGTCATTCGTCCCCCTCGAAGTGTTCCTTCAGTACGGATGTGAAGAGCGCGGCCACGTCCTCCCTCTCCAGGCCCGCGGCGCGTGCGCGGCGGGCCCAGTCGGTGAGTTCGCCGCGGAGCGGTGAGTCGGCGGGGCCGGTGCCGAGGGTGGCGCGGACGAAGGTGCCGAGGCCTCGGCGGGCCTCGACGAGGCCTTCGCGTTCGAGCTCTCGGTAGGCCTTGAGGACCGTGTTGGGGTTGATGGCCGTCGCTTCGACGACCTCGCGTGCGGTGGGCAGTCGGTCGCCCGGCTCCAGGAGGCCCATCCGGAGGGCCTGTTTCGTCTGCTGGACGATCTGGAGGTAGGTGGCGACGCCACTGCGCCGGTCGATGCGGTACTCGACCACGATCCCTTCCACCACCCTTTCACTAATCAAGTAGTGAAAGGGTGGTGGAAAGAAGGGGGCGGTGTCAACCGCCCCCTTCCCGGAGGGACTTAGGACTCCGTGCGGTACATCAGGTCCACCTCGTGCGTCGTGAACCCGAGCCGCTCGTACACCGTCACCGCCGCCGTGTTGTCCGCGTCCACGTACAGCATCGCCGTCGGCAGTCCCTGCGCCGCCAGGTGCCGCAGGCCGATCGCGGTCAGCGCCTTGCCGAGGCCGCCGCCCTGGGCGTCCGGCAGGATGCCCACCACGTACACCTCGCCGAGCTGCTCCTCGGCGTGCGTCTTCGTCCAGTGGAAGCCGATCAGGCGACCGTCCTTCTCCGCCAGGAAGAAGCCCTTCGGGTCGAACCACGGCTCGGCGATCCGGTCGTCCAGGTCCCGCTGCGTGAGCGAGCCCTGCTCCGGGTGGTGCGCGAACGCGGCGGCGTTGACGGCGAGCCAGGCCGCGTCGTCGACTCCGGGCGTGAAGGTCCGGACGGTGACGCCCTCGGGCAGCACCGGCTCCGGGATGTCGAGCGGCACCAGGGGCCGGCGCAGCTGGCGCAGCTCGCGGAAGAGCGTCAGGCCGAGGACCTGGGCGAGGTGCCGGGCCGCCGACTTGCCGCCGTGCGCCCAGACCCGCAGCCGCTTGCCGGAGGCGGAGAGCAGGGCGGTGCCGAGCGCCCGGCCGTGGCCGCGCCCCCGGTGGGAGGGGTGGACGACCAGCTCGGCGGCCGGGGCCTCGATCGGGTCGGTCTCCTCCAGCTGGGCGTAGCCGTAGAGGTGGGAGCCGACGGTGAGGAGGAAGTGGCGCACGCCCTCGCGCCGGCCGTGGCGCAGGTACAGCCGTCCCTGCTCGGACACGGCGTGCAGGCCGTCGGCGTGGTCGGCGGCCTCGAGCAGCTCCAGTACGTCCTGGATCTGCTCGGGCGTGAGCTCGTCATACGTGTGGATCTGCCGTCCCGGTTCGAGGGCCGGTGCCGTGTCGGAAGTCATGGTTACGAGCCTACGGCGACACCTCGTCAGCCATCGGCAACTGTCTTGTAACCAGCCACCCCCTGTTGCGCTACGCGCGTTGACTCTAGGCTGCACGCGCAACGGGGGAGTAGATCAAGGCCGCGAAACGGGGCAAGGGGACTAGGGGAGAGATGGCAGCGACACCGAGGAAGAACAAGACGGCACGGCGAATTCTCGCCGCCGGGGCGGGACTTGTGACCGTCGGGGCGCTCGTCGCCGCGATGCCGTCGGCCGGTGCGGCCGGGGACGAGTACGCCGCCGGGCAGGGGACGAACGGCAAGGGATGGGGCCGGATGGTCGACGTCCAGCTGCTGTCCTTCAACGACCTGCACGGCAACCTGGAGCCGCCGGCCGGTTCGTCCGGGCAGGTCATCCGGGTCAAGGAGGACGGCACCACCGAGAAGATCGACGCGGGCGGCGTCGAGTACCTGGCCACGCACCTGCGCCAGGCCCGTCAGGGGAACCGTTACTCCATCACCGCCGCCGCCGGTGACATGATCGGCGCCTCGCCGCTCCTGTCCGGTCTCTTCCACGACGAGCCCACCATCGAGGCGCTCAACGAGCTGGACCTCGACGTCACCTCGGTCGGCAACCACGAGTTCGACGAGGGCGCGCGCGAGCTGGCCCGGATGCAGAACGGCGGCTGTCACCCGACCGACGGCTGCTACGTCGACGGCAAGACCTTCCAGGGCGCGGACTTCCCGTACCTCGCGGCCAACGTGACGGACGAGAAGACGGGCAAGCCGATCCTCGACCCCACCTTCATCTGGGAGAAGGACGGCGTCCGGATCGGCTTCATCGGTGTGACCCTGGAAGGCACCCCGAACGTCGTCACCGCCGCGGGCGTCAAGGGCCTCAAGTTCGGTGACGAGGTCGAGACGATCAACAAGTACACCAAGATCCTGGAGCGCAAGGGCGTCAAGTCCATCGTCGCCCTGGTCCACGAGGGCGGCATGCCGGCCTCGGACGCGTTCAACTACAACTGTGACGGGGACGGCGACGGGGACGGCGAGGGCGTGTCCGGCGCGATCGTCGACATCGCCAAGAACGTCTCGCCGCAGGTCGACGCGCTGGTCACCGGCCACACCCACCAGGCGTACGTGTGCAGCATCCCGGACCCGGCGGGCAACCCGCGCCTGGTCACCTCGGCGTCCTCGATCGGCAAGCTGTACACGGACACCACGCTGACCTACGACCGCGCCACCAAGGACATCGTGCGCACCGCGGTCGCCTCGGCCAACCACGTCGTCTCGCGCGACGTGCCGAAGGCCGACGACATGACCGAGCTCATCCAGGACTGGAACACGCTGGCGGCCCCGATCGCCAACCGTCCGCAGGGCTGGATCGCCGCCGACATCAACGGCCGCGGCTCCACGGCGTACGAGAAGCCGCTCGGCGACGTGATCGCCGACGCACAGCTGGAGGGCCTCGCGCCGGCCGACAAGGGCGGCGCGCAGCTGGCCCTGATGAATCCGGGCGGCATCCGCAGCGACCTCGTCTACAAGGCGTCCGGCGCCGAGGGTGACGGCGTGGTGACCTATCGTGAGTCCTTCACGGTCCAGCCCTTCACCAACATGATGAACGTGGTCGACCTGACCGGCGCGAACCTCATCACCGCGCTCAAGCAGCAGGTCAGCGGCTCGAACCTGAAGTCGGTGAAGATTCTCCAGGTCTCCAGGGGTCTGACCTACACCCTCGACATGACCAAGACGGGCGCGGACCGCGTCGTCGACGGCACGATCAAGCTGAACGGCGAGGCGATCGACCCGTCGAAGACCTACCGCGTCGCGATGAACGAGTTCCTCGCGGGCGGCGGCGACGGTTTCGCGGCCCTGGCGACCGGCACCAACAAGCTGGTCGGCGCCTCGGACCTCGACCTCTTCAACGGCTACCTGGCGGCCCACTCCTCGGCGGCGGCCCCGCTCCAGGTGCCGGCGGCGGACCGCATCACCGTGGTGAACCCCCCCAAGCCGTAACCGGCCTCCGGGCGCAGCGCAGGGACCCCGCCGGGCCGTCAGGGCCGGCGGGGTCCCGTGCGTCCTGCACGAAAGCCGACCCCCGGAGCGGGCCGCATGGTTCACGGGCATTTCACTCCGAACCCGGGACCCGGGCGGAGGACGCCCCTATGCTGCTGGTGATCTTGTCAGTGCACGATCAACTTATGTGATCTCTGGAGGGGCAAGACCGTGAGACATCCCGTCGGACGCTCCATCGTCGTCGTCCTGGCCCTGTTACTGGCATCCGCGGGCGTATCGACTCCCGCGTACGCCAGTTCGACCGTGGGCGACCGGGCCCTGTACTGGAACGACGTGCTGCTCGACGCCTACGTCGCCGTGGGCGGCTCCCCTGGCCCCCTCGCACGGGCCGGGGCCATGATGCATCTGGCCATGTACGACGCCGCGAACGCAAGCCGATGTCACAGCAGCGGCGGATTCAAGCCGGAGAACTGCATCGGGGCGCTCTACACCCCCGGCATCAGCGTGAAGGCCGGCGTCGCCCCCAACGTCGACGCGGCCCTGGACCACGCCGCCTACAACGTCCTCAAGTCCACCTTCCCCGCGCTGGACTTCACTCCGTACCTCACGGCGGCCCGCACGGGCGAGCCGGTCGACGCCACCACCACCGAGGGCAAGAGCGTCGGCGAGAAGGCCGCCGCGGCGATGATCGCCCGCCGCACCGGTGACGGATCGCAGGACACCACGCCGTACACCCCGAGCACCGCACCCGGCCAGTGGCGGCCGACGGGCTCCGGTCCCGCGGCGGATCCGAACTGGGGCAAGGTCAAGAAGTTCGTCGACTACGGCGACTACCCGTGGACGCACACCAAGACCACGGCGGCCGACCTGCGTCCGCAGCCGCCCGCCGGGATCGCGACGATGCCCGAGCTGCTGAAGAGCCCGGCCTACACGGCCCAGTTCAAGGAGGTCGCCGAGCTCGGCGCCGCCAACAGCACGACGCGGACCCCGGAGCAGACGCAGATCGCATGGTTCTGGGCCAACGACCTGAACGGCACCTACAAGCCGCCGGGTCAGCTCTTCACCCACACCCGGATCGTCTCCACGCAGCGCGGACTCGACCAGATCGCCAACGTCCAGCTCTTCGCGCTGATCGCGGGCGCGATGGCGGACGCGGGGATCTCCGCCTGGGACCAGAAGTACCAGACCGCCATCGATCTGTGGCGGCCCGAGAGCGCCGTCAGGCTGGCGGATTCGGACGGCAACCCGGACACCGTGCAGAACAGCTCCTGGCAGCCGCTCTCGGCCGACGCGGCCGGGAACCACTTCAGCCCGCCGTTCCCCGCGTACGTCTCCGGGCACGCGACCTTCGCCGGAGCCTGGGCCGAGTCGATGAAGCAGTTCTTCGGCACGGACGACATCTCCTTCACCGGCACCACCGAGGACCCGCACGCGGTCGGGGTCACCCGTACCTTCGCCAACTTCAGCGCGGCGGCCACCGAGAACGCCCGGAGCCGGGTCTACCTCGGGGTGCACTACCAGTGGGACGGCGACCTCGGCGTCGCGACGGGCCGAAAGGCCGCCGGCCAGATCCTCAACAACTCGTACGGCCCCACGAGTTACAGCGACAAGACACCCGTGTACGGCAGCACCAGCGTCGCCACGGTGGGCAAGCAGTGGCTGATCAAGCCCATGGGTGCCACGTCCGTCGGGAACTTCTACGACGGCGCCCACGCCTCCTGGTACTACTGCGACGACTACGGGGCGGAGAACGTCTACAACCAGCTCATCTGGAACTCCTACGGATGCGCGAACGGCTACGACGGCTCCACGCACCTCTACTACGCCCCGCGCTAGTCCCGGAAAGGATGGTCCTCCCGTGAACAGAAAGCACCTCCGACGCATCGGCGCGACCGCCGGTGTGGTCGCCGCGCTCGTCTCCGTCGCGGTCGTCAGCGCGACGAACGCGACGGGATCGCAGGTCGAGCCCACCGTGCCGGGAACCCTCCGGGTCTTCGCCGGACCCTACGAGCAGGCACAGTTCTGCGAGAACGGCCCGGCACCGGTGATCTCGGGCGCGAGCGGCGGGGCGCTCGCCGCCTCGCCCGTGAAGTTCGGCAAGGACGCGGGCAAGAACAGGAGCTACCACTCCCTGAAGGCCACGTTCGAGGTCGGCAGGCCCGGCGAGGCCGCGCTCATCACCAAGACCGAGAAGATCTGGCCGAACGGCATGGTCTTCAACCTCGCTCTCGGCGCGGATGAACTGAAGCCGGGCGCGTACCAGTTCCGGCTGCGCACCATCGGCGGCAACCAGGCCTCGGACTGGACGCCGTGGTGTGGATTCACCGTGACCAAGTGACCCCGTAGGGTCCACAGGGGGCGGCGGTACCGCTTCGGCGGACCGCCGCCCCTTCTGTCGTGTTCGCGCTCTGGTGGTGTTGTTGTGGACCTGTCATAGTCCGGGTTCATGGACCGACGACGATTCCTCGTGGGGGCCGCGGGCGCCGGAGCCGCTCTGTTCGTGGGAGCGCCCGCCGCCTCGGCCGTGGACGCGCGCGCGTGGATGGGGGTGCACGGGGACGGGACCGATCTGCGGCGGCTGACCATCCCAGGGACCCATGACTCCGGGGCCCGGTTCGGCGGGGCCTGGAGCGAGTGCCAGAACACCACCATCGCCCAGCAGCTGGACAGCGGTGTCCGGTTCCTGGACGTGCGGTGCCGGGTGACCGGCGGGTCGTTCGCCATCCACCACGGCGCCTCCTACCAGAACATGATGTTCGGGGACGTCCTCGTCGCCTGCCGCGACTTCCTCGCCGCACACCCCTCCGAGACCGTCCTCATGCGGGTCAAGCAGGAGTACTCCGAGGAGTCCGACGCCGTCTTCCGCTCCGTCTTCGACGACTACCTCGACCGGCGGGGCTGGCGGTCCCTCTTCCGGATCGGGGACGCTCTGCCGCTGCTCGGCGAGGCCCGCGGGCGGGTCGTGCTCCTCGCCGACAACGGCGGGCTGCCCGGACTCCGGTGGGCCGACCCCGCCGTCTTCGCCGTCCAGGACGACTGGAACGCCCTCCCCGACGCCAAGTACCCCAAGATCCAGGCCCACTTCCGCGCCGCCGTCTCCCAGCCCGGCCGGCTCTACGTGAACTTCGTCAGCACCTCCGCCTACCTCCCGCCCCGCTGGAACTCCGACCGGCTGAACCCCTGGGTGCACGGCTTCCTCGACAGCGCCGAGCTCGCCGGGAAGACCGGGCTCGGGATCGTGCCCATGGACTTCCCCAACACCCGGGCCGGGCTCGTCGAGGCCCTCCTCCGGCACAACTAACGCGGAGCCTTCACGCCGTGCACGGCGGTGTACTCGGCCGCCAGCCACGGGGCCAGGTCCCCGATGAGCAGATCCAGGACCTCCGGATCCGGGGAGGGTGACCTGCCGGCCGTCACCGCCAGGCGCATCTGCTCCGCCCGCTCCGGGTAGAAGCCGCCGAAGACCGCCGCCGAACGGTCCAGGTCGCTCGTCCAGCCGCCCCACCGCGGCATGACCAGGGTGAAGCCCGTACGGACCAGGCGGCGGCCGACGTTCCGGCCGAGCAGCCGGAGGTCCGTGCCCTCGGCCGCGCGGGCCCGCCAGCCCGGCAGGAGCAGCGCCAGGTCGCCGTTCGTCTCGCGCGCGACGAGGGACGTGGGGCGGTACGGGGGCAGCTCGGCGGCCAGGTCGGGGCCCAGGAGCGGGGTGCACAGGCAGGCCACGAAGAAGCCCAGGTCGTGGCGTTCCAGCGCGCTGAGGAGCGTCCCGGTGCTGCTCAGCAGGATCCCGGCCCCGTCGATCTGCGGCAGCTCCCGGTCGAGCGCCGCCTCCGCCTCCCGCGCGGCGGCGCGGTCCGCCTCCGTGGGCTCCCCGTGCAGCGCCAGCTGCACGTCCAGGTCGGAGACGCCGGCCACCGCCGTGCCCCGGGGCACGCTCCCGTACAGGTACGCGCTGTGCAGCCGGTCCGGGCCGAACGCCTCCGAGATCCGGGCCCGCGCCGCCTCGACGACCGGCGCGAACTCCGCCGGCACGCGGTCCAGGGCGCCCTCGCGCGCAATCGTTCCGTCGGGGTTCAGACCGTGGTCGTCCATGCGCCCACTCTGGACCGCGGGCCGCCCGACGGCGAACCCGTTTTCACAGCTCCGGCGGCGGCGTCGGGGCCCCCGGCAGCCGGAGCGTGGCCACCGTGCCGCCGCCCTCCGCCGCGGCGAGCGACACCGTGCCGCCCGCCTGCTGCACCGTACGCGCCACGATCGACAGGCCGAGGCCCGAGCCCGGCAGGCTGCGGGCCGACGGGGAGCGCCAGAAGCGGTCGAAGACGTGCGGGAGTTCCTCCGGGGCGATGCCGGGGCCCTGGTCGCGGACGGTCAGCTCGCCCCGCATCAGGGTCACCTCGACCGTGCCCCGGGGCGGCGAGAACTTCACCGCGTTGTCCAGGACGTTCACCAGGGCCCGTTCGAGCGCCGGCGTCTCCGCCCGTACGTACCAGGGCGCCAGGTCCGTGACGAACGTGAGTTCCGGGCCCCGCAGCCGCGCCCGGTCCAGGGCGTTCCGCAGGATCGTGTGCAGCGGCACCACTTCCAGCGGACCCGGCTGCACCGCGTCCGGGCGGGCCAGCTCCTGGAGGTCGCCGATGAGCGCGGCCAGCTCCGTCATCTGCGCCTTCACCGAGGCCATCAGGGCCCGCCGGTCGTCCGGCGGGATCGCCCGGCCGGTCTCCTCGCTGCGCGCGAGCAGTTCGACGTTGGTACGGAGGGAGGTCAGCGGCGTCCGCAGCTCGTGACCCGCGTCCGCGATGAGCTGCGCCTGCCGGTCCCGGGAGCTCGCGAGCGCCGCCGTCATCGCGTTGAACGAGCGGGACAGGCGGGCGATCTCGTCCTCGCCCTCCACCGGGATGCGGACGGTCAGGTCCTCGGTCGCGGCGACGTGCTCGACCGCGTCCGTCAGTCGGTTCACCGGCTCCAGACCGGTCCGCGCGACCCACAGACCGGCCGCGCCCGCGCCGACGACACCGATCCCGGAGACCAGGAGCAGCACCCAGCGGAGCGTGGACATCGAGTTGTCGATCTCGGAGAGGGGGCGGGCGAGGGAGACGGCGAGCCCGATCGGCCCGTCCTGCCGGTACGTGTAGACCCGCATCTCGCGCCCGGAGTCGTCCTTCACCGTGTGCAGGGCGTCGTCCAGCTGGTTCCGGGCCACCGCGAGGTCGGCGGCGCCGACCGGGATCGCGGCCTGGCCGGAGGTGCACACGCTGCCGTCGGCGAGGATCACCTGCACCGTGTACGAGCCCACCGGCGGCGGCGTCGTGCCCTGGCGGCACATCGTGAGCAGTTGCTGCACGCCGTTCTCGTTCAGCCGCGTGCTCCGCAGCGAGGAGTCCAGCTCGGCCTCCAGCTGCGCCCGCGTCACGAACCAGCACGCCAGCGACACGGCCGCCACCGCGAACGCCACCGCGGCCGCGGTCAGCAGCGCGAGCCGCGAGCGCAGCGGCCGCGAGCGGAACCAGGCCAGCGGTTTCCTCAGGGGGCCCGTCACTCCCCGCCTCCTCCCCGCAGCGCGTAGCCCACGCCCCGTACGGTGTGGACGAGGCGCGGTTCGCCGCCGGCCTCGGTCTTGCGCCGCAGATACATCACGTACACGTCCAGCGAGTTGGAACTGGGTTCGAAGTCGAAGCCCCACACGGCCTTCAGGATCTGCTCCCGGGTCAGGACCTGGCGCGGGTGCGCGAGGAACATCTCCAGGAGGGTGAACTCGGTCCGGGTCAGCTCCACGGTCCGCCCGCCCCGGGTCACCTCGCGGGTGGCCAGGTTCATCCGCAGGTCCTCGAAGGCCAGGACGTCGTCCTCGGCGGGGGCGGCGGCGGTCGCGGCGGCGTAGGAGCTGCGGCGGAGCAGGGCCCGGATGCGGGCGAACAGCTCGTCCAGCTCGAAGGGCTTCACCAGGTAGTCGTCCGCGCCGGCGTCGAGGCCGGTGACCCGGTCGCCGACCGTGTCGCGGGCGGTGAGCATGAGGATCGGCACGGTCGAGCCGGCGGCCCGGATCCGGCGGGCCGCCGTGAGCCCGTCCATGCGGGGCATCTGGACGTCGAGGACGACGAGATCGGGGGCGTACGACTCCATCGCGGCGAGCGCGTCGAGGCCGTCGACGGCGTCCTTCGTCGCGTACCCCTCGAAGGCGAGGCTGCGGCGCAGGGCCTCCCGCACGGCGGGCTCGTCGTCGACGATGAGGATGCGCTCGGCTTCGTTCTGCTGTCCCATGGGCTGTCTCGTCATGGGGGCAGCGTCCCACGTGTTCAGTTGTCGCCGCCCGAGCGGAGGCTGTCCAGGTCGGCCTTCACGGTGTCGACCGGGATCGCGAATCCGAGGCCGACGCTTCCGGCGGTGGAGCCGCTCGAAGAACTGGGCGAATACATGGCCGAATTGATTCCGATGATCTCGCCGTTCATATTGATCAACGCGCCGCCGGAATTCCCGGGATTGAGCGAGGCGTCGGTCTGGATCGCCTTGTACGTGGTCTTCGACGAGCCGGTGTCGCCGTTGAACTGCTGTCCGCCGAACTCGAACGGCCAGCCCTGCCGGGGGTCGTACTGCTGCTGTTCCTGCTGCTGGTCCTGGCCGCTGTCGTCCTTGGCGACGGTCACGTCCCGGTCGAGCGCGGAGACGATGCCGCTGGTGACGGTGCCGGTCAGGCCCTCGGGGGAGCCGATCGCGACGACCTCCTCGCCGACCTTCACCTTCGAGGAGTCGCCGAGCGTGGCGGCCTTGAGCCCGGAGGCGCCCTTGAGCTTGATCAGGGCGAGGTCCTTGTCGGGGTCCGTGCCGACGACCTCGGCCTCGTACGTCTTGCCGTCGCTGAGCTGGACGGTGACAGAGGAGGCGCCGGAGATCACGTGGTTGTTGGTGACGATCTCGCCGTCGGAGGTGATGATCACGCCCGAGCCGGTGGACTTGCCGGAGGTCGAGGTCGCGGCGATCTCCACGATGGAGGGGGAGACCGCCTCGGCGACCCCGGCGACCGTGCCCTTGCTTCCGGTGGAGACGTTGGTGCCGCTCACGACGGGGGAGGAGGCGGTCGCGACCGGGTCGGAGGTGAGCTGCTGCACGAGCGTCGCCGTGCCGCCGCCGACCGCCGCGGCCGCGATGGCGACGGCCGCCATGAGCCCGACCCCGCGCTTGGCGCGGCGGCGCGGCGAGGGGACGGGGGCGGGGACGGTGGCGACGAGGGGCGGGTCCACCGGCGGCGGCACGTGACCGCCCGAGGGCCAGATGGTCGTGCCCGGCTCGGTGGTGATCGGCCGGGTCGACTCGTACGGGGCGTGCGTCTGCTGCGTCTGCTCGTAGGCCCGCGTCGGCTGCGTCTGCTGCGTCTGCTCGTACGGGGCCCGCGTCGGCTGCGTCGGCTCGTACGGCGGCCTCGGCGGGTAGTACGGCTGCTGCGGCTGCTGCTCCTGGAAGTCCGTCATGGCAATGACTCTCGGAGCCGTACATGAAAACCGTCTGAGGAGCGGCTGAGAAGCCCGACAGAACCCTGTATGTCCCGTATAAAGACGGGTCTCGAAGGGCGGTCTCGCGGGCCTACTCGTGGCAGCCGCAGGAGCGGCGGACGACCAGGGCCGACGGGAAGAGCTTCACCCGCTCGCGGCGCGAGCCCGCCACGCGGATCGAGTCGTCGAGGACCAGGTCCACGGCCGCCCGGGCCATCGCGGGGCGGTCAGAGGAGACCGTGGTCAGCGGCGGATCGGTGAGCGCCGCCTCCTTCACGTCGTCGAAGCCCGCGACCGCCAGCTCCGTCGGCACCTCGATGCGCAGCTCGCGGGCGGCGCGGAGGACACCGAAGGCCTGGTCGTCGGTGGAGCAGAAGATGGCCGGCGGCCGGTCGGGTCCGGACAGCAGCTTCAGCGCGACCTGGTAGGCGTCGTAGCGGTTGTACGGCGCCTGGAAGAGCCGGCCCTCGATCGAGAGGCCCGCTTCCAGCATGGCCCGCCGCCAGCCCTCCTCGTGGTCCGCGACGGGGTCGCCGACGGCCGGGGTGTTCGGGATGCCGCCGAGGCACGCCACGTACGGGTGGCCGTGCTCCAGGAGGTGCCGGGTGGCGAGCTGGGCGCCGCCGATGTCGTCGGTCACGACGGCCACGTCGTCGATCGCCTCGGGCCGCTCGTGCAGCAGCACCACGCGCGCGTCCCAGGCCTCGATCTCGCTCGCGGCCTGCTCGCTCATGCCCTGGCTGACCAGGATCAGCCCGGAGACCCGCATCCCGAGGAAGGCCCGCAGATAGTGGACCTCGCGCTCGGTCCGGTAGTCGGAGTTCCCGACGAGGACCATCTTTCCGCGCTCGGCGGCGGCCTGCTCGACCGCGTGCGCCATCTCGGCGAAGAACGGCTGCCGGGCGTCCGGGACGATCATGCCTATGAGGTCGGTGCGCCGCGAGGCCATCGCCTGGGCCACCCGGTCGGGCCGGTAGCCCAGCTCCTTGATGGCGGCGAGGACACGCTCGCGCGTGGCCGGGGCGACCGGCCTGGGTCCGTTGTTGATGACGTAGCTCACGACCGCGGTAGAAGTACCTGCAAGTCGCGCTACGTCATCCCGCGTCACCTTGGCCACGCGCGGCAGTCTACGCGGGGGGACCTACCTACCGGCAGGTCGCACTGTGGCATCTGCCACGTTCCTGTCCTCCGACAGGGTGACGGCCTCCGTGGCTCCCTTGACGCGGGCGCTCGTACGGGCCTCCTCCTTGCGGGCCTCCTCGGCCGCCCGCTCCACCTTCTCGGGCGTGACGAAGCGGTAGCCGACGTTCCGGACGGTGCCGATGAGCGACTCGTGCTCGGGGCCGAGCTTGGCCCGCAGCCGCCGTACGTGGACGTCGACCGTACGGGTGCCGCCGAAGTAGTCGTACCCCCACACCTCCTGCAGGAGCTGCGCGCGGGTGAAGACCCGGCCCGGATGCTGGGCCAGGTACTTGAGCAGCTCGAACTCCTTGAAGGTCAGGTCCAGGACCCGGCCCTTCAGCTTCGCGCTGTACGTCGCCTCGTCGACCGACAGGTCGCCGTTGCGGATCTCCATCGGGGAGTCGTCCGAGACGATCTGCTGGCGGCCCATCGCCAGCCGGAGCCGCGCCTCGACCTCGGCGGGCCCCGCCGTGTCGAGGAGGACGTCGTCGATGCCCCAGTCGGCGGTGACGGCCGCGAGACCGCCCTCCGTGACGACGAGGATCAGCGGACAGCCGGGCCCCGTGGAGCGCAGCAGCTGGCAGAGCGAGCGGACCTGCGGGAGGTCCCGCCGGCCGTCGACGAGGATCACGTCCGCGCCGGGGGTGTCGACGAGCGCGGGGCCCTCGGCGGGGGCCACGCGCACGTTGTGCAGCAGCAGGCCGAGTGCCGGAAGCACCTCGGTCGACGGCTGGAGGGCGTTGGTCAGGAGCAGCAGTGAACTCATCGCGCCGCACCTTCTTCGGTCGTCGGTACGCCGTGCGTCGTCGGTCCGTCGTGCGTCGTCGTCGTTCGCTCGTCCATGACGTCGGTTCCTCCTCGGTCCCTGCGAGGACGTCTATGTGTGCTCACGTGTCGCTCTCGCGCCCTGAGAGCTTTTGTTCATCCGTCCGTAACAACGGTCGGAAAACACAAAAGGACCCGGGGGCTGCGTTGCCCGGATCCTCTGGCAAGCAGAATAGCCCACATGAGTTCCGAGGCAGAGGGTCGATTTCACATCCTGGATGTTTCCTCGCTCACTTCCCGTCCCATACGGTCAATGCTGCGTACCGATGACGGTGTCCGGATCGAGGCGGTTTACGAACCCTCACGGGCAAGTGTCACCGATACGGCGGTCGTCCTCGCCCACGGCTTCACCGGGTCGGCCGACCGGCCCGCCGTCCGGCGCGCCGCCCACGCCCTCGCGGAGCGCGGCGCGGCCGTCGTCACCTTCTCCTTCCGCGGGCACGGCCGCTCGGGTGGCCGCTCCACCGTCGGCGACCGGGAGGTCCTCGATCTGACCGCGGCCGTCCGCTGGGCCCGTGAGCTCGGCCACGCGCGCGTGGCGACGGTCGGCTTCTCCATGGGCGGCTCCGTCGTCCTGCGCCACGCGGCCCTGGAGCGGGGGACGGAGGGCCGCGCCGAAGCGGTCGCCGCCGTGTCCGCGCCCGCCCGCTGGTACTACCGGGGTACGGCCCCGATGCGCCGCGTCCACTGGGTGGTCACCCGGCCGGCGGGCCGGCTCGTCGGGCGGTACGGACTCGGCACCCGGATCGACAGCAGGGCCTGGGACCCCGTGCCCCTGTCTCCCGTGGAGGCGGTCCCGCTGATCGCGCCGACCCCGCTCCTCATCGTGCACGGCGACCGGGACCCGTACTTCCCGCTCGACCACCCGCGGATGCTGGCCGCCGCGGGTGCGGCGGAACTCTGGCTGGAGCCCGGCATGGGCCACGCCGAGAACGCCGCCGACGAGAAGCTGCTCGCCCGCCTCGGCGACTGGCTCACGCGCGCGTAGGGCAGGACCGGCTCACGCGCGTAGGGCAGGACCGGCTCACGCGCGTAGGGCAGGACCGGCTCACGCGCGTAGGGCAGGACCGGCTCACGCGCGCGGGGACGGGGCGGCTCACGCGCACCCCGCCCTGGAACGGGCCCACGCGCGCATAGCCCATGATGGGGGGCGGCGCGCACACGAACGAAGGGAGCGCCGCTATGGCAGCGGGAACCATCCGCTACTGGGCCGCGGCCAAGGCCGCCGCCGGTGTCGCCGAGGAGCCGTACACCGCCGGGACCCTGGCCGAGGCCCTCGACGCCGCCCGCGCGAAGCACCCGGGCGAGCTCGTCCAGGTGCTCAAGCGGTGCTCGTTCCTGGTCGACGGCGACCCCGTCGGGACCCGGAGCCATGAGACGGTACGGCTTGCCGAGGGCGGCACGGTCGAGGTGCTCCCCCCGTTCGCAGGAGGGTGAACCCCAGAGCATGAGCAACGACCAGTACTACGGCGGGCAGCAGTACGACCCGTACGCCGACGCCAACGCGAACGGGCCCCAGAACCCCGCCGACGTCACGCAGACGTGGGAGGGCCAGACCTGGGACACCTCGTACCAGCCGGCCGTCTCGTACGAGCAGATCCGGGCCGCCCAGGCGCAGGCCCCCGTGAGCCACGGGGCTCAGGAGGCGTACCAGCAGCAGCCGTACCAGCAGCCGCACGAGCAGGCGTACTACGTGGAGCCCGTGGCCGCGCCCCCGGCCGCGCCGGTCCCCGCTCCGGCTCCGGAGGCCGGGCCCGTCTACTCCTCGCCCACCACCTCGGGGAACGCCCGCATCACCGACGCCCAGCGCGCCCGCGCCGAAGGCCGCTCGCCGATCATCGAGCCCGGGATGCAGCCGGCCGCCCTCACCGCCGTCCTCGGCCTGCTGCTCGCCGGCGGCGCCTCCCTCGGCTCGTACGGGCTGCTCGTCCCGCTCGTCCTGCTCCAGGGCCTCACCGCCGCCGGCTGGTTCCGGCTCAACGGCATGTGGCCCGCCCGGCAGGGCATCGCCCTGGCCTTCCTCGGCGGCCTCGTCGCCGACGCCGCCCTCCTCGCCACCGGCCGCGAGCACGCGGCCGCCGCGATCCTGGGCACGCTCGGCGTCTGGGTGCTGCTCTGCCTCGTCCTCCAGCTGCGCAGCCACGCCGACCCCGACGAGCGCATGTACGGCCTGATGGCCACCATCGCCTCCGCCGCCCTGACCGTCGTCGCCACCGGGCATCTCGGCGCCGCCCCGGACGCGGTGGTCGTCGGCGGGATCGCGGTCGCCGCCACCGTCCTCGCCCGGGCGCTGCCGCTGCCCGGACCGGTCTCCCTGATCGCCGCGCTGCTCGCCGCGGCGGGCGCCGGGATCGCGGCGGGCGGCCTCACCGAGCTGGGCACCTCCGGGGCGCTCCTCGGCCTCGGCGTCGGGGTCTGTGCGCTGGTCGGCCTGCGGGCCGCCAGCTACGACTACCCCTCGCGCTTCGTGCACATGACCGCGGGCGTCGCGCTGCCGCTCACCGCCGCCGCGCCCGCCGTCTACCTGCTGGGCCGCGCCCTGGCCTGACCTGCGGCCCGTACCTCTGTCCGTACCGCCGCCGGTTCGGGCACGGGAACCAACCGGCCCCCCGACACGTCGATCTTCGTGTCGGGGGGCCGGAACTTTTGGTGGAACGAAAACGGGGGGACGCTCAGCCCATGCGAGCACTGCGGATTCTGTTGATCGTGGCCGTCGTGCTGGGCGGGGTCCTCGTCGGGATCGACCGGCTGGCCGTGTCGTACGCCGAGTCGGAGGCGTCGAGCCGGGTGAAGCTCTCGGCCGCGAAGAGCGACTCCATCGAGGTCGACATCAAGGGCTTCCCGTTCCTCACCCAGGTCGCCGACAAGCGGTTCGACGAGGTCGACGTGAAGGCGACCGGCGTCACGGCGACGGCGGGCGACAAGGACATCCGGGTCGGCGAGCTGACCGTGGCCCTGCGGGACGTGGCCGTGACCGGCGACTGGGCGGGCGCGAAGGCGGGTTCCGCGAGCGGCACGGCCCTCATCTCGTACGCGGACCTCACCGCCGCCTCCGACCGCGAGGCCACCGTCGCCTACGGCGGGAACGGCAAGGTGAAGGTCACCGGCAGCGTGAAGATCATGGGCCGCAGCCTGACCCGCTCGGTCCTCTCCACGGTCACCGTCGTGAACGGGGACACCATCAAGGTCCGCGCCGACGAGGTGCCGGGCGGCGGCATCCCGGGCCTGGAGGACCTGGTCCGGGCCCGCACCGACTTCGAGCGCCCGATCGGCCTGATCGCCGGCATGAAGGTGGAGAAGGTCGAGCCGCGCCCGGACGGCCTGGCGGTCATGGTGACCGGCAAGGACGTCGTCCTGGCGGGCTGAGCACCGCCCGTTCCGGGGCCGTTTTTCACATGCTGAGACACGGCCGTCCGATCCGCAGATGGCGAAGCGGACACCTCGTCCCGGAGGCGTCCGCAGCCGACTCGTACCGAGATCACGTCTCGCATCTCGGACGATCGCGTCTCAAAATACGACACACCGGTGACACGGCCGCCTGTCCGTCCCTACGATCGAGGGCATGAAGCGACAGGCGGATCTCACGAAGCGGCGGGCAGTAGACCTGTGCCGCGTCGCCGCCATGCTCTGTCGCTCAGTCTGAGCGGGACGCCAACTCCCGTATCCCTGAGGCCCGTTGACTGACGTCGGGGCCGCCCTGTGCAGAGCCGTACGCACGTCCGCTGTCCGTACGCCGCGACGACGCGTACCGCACCACACCCGCACCACCGCAGCACACCCCCGCACACTGCCCCGGAGGAGAACAGCATGGCTCGCAGCGACGTCCTGGTCGACGCGGACTGGGTCGAGGCCAACCTCGACAACCCGCAGGTGGCCATCGTCGAGGTCGACGAGGACACCTCGGCCTACGAGAAGAACCACATCCGCAACGCCATCCGCATCGACTGGACCAAGGACCTGCAGGACCCGGTCCGCCGCGACTTCATCGACCAGGAGGGCTTCGAGAAGCTCCTCTCGGCCAAGGGCATCGCGAACGACACCACGGTCGTCCTCTACGGCGGCAACAACAACTGGTTCGCCTCCTACGCCTACTGGTACTTCAAGCTCTACGGTCACCAGGACGTCAAGCTCCTCGACGGCGGCCGCAAGAAGTGGGAGCTCGACTCCCGCGACCTCGTCGCCGAGGTGCCGGCCCGCCCGGCCACCGAGTACAAGGCCAAGGCCCAGGACGCCTCGATCCGCGCCTTCCGCGACGACGTCGTGGCCGCGATCGGCGCCCAGAACCTGGTCGACGTCCGCTCGCCCGACGAGTTCTCCGGCAAGCTGCTCGCCCCGGCGCACCTCCCGCAGGAGCAGTCGCAGCGCCCCGGTCACGTGCCGAGCGCCCGCAACATCCCGTGGTCGAAGAACGCCAACGACGACGGCACCTTCAAGTCGGACGACGAGCTCAAGGCCCTCTACGAGGACGAGCAGGTCGACCTGGCGAAGGACACCATCGCGTACTGCCGCATCGGCGAGCGCTCCGCGCTGACCTGGTTCGTCCTGCACGAGCTGCTCGAGGTCCCGAACGTCAAGAACTACGACGGCTCCTGGACCGAGTACGGCTCCCTCGTCGGCGTGCCGATCGAGCTCGGCGCCAACAAGTAATCCTCCGGACCCTCCCCTTCTCCGGACCCCTCGACCGTAAGGACAGAACGACATGTGTGGAGCGCAGCCCGGCGGCCCCGACGCCTCGACGATCAAGCCCGGTGAGACCACGATCCAGGGCTTCGTGACCAAGGACGGCGAGCCCGTCACCGGTTACGTCCGCCTCCTGGACTCGACCGGCGAGTTCACGGCCGAGGTTCCGACCTCCGCCACCGGCCAGTTCCGCTTCTACGCGGCCGAGGGCACCTGGACCGTCCGCGCCCTGGTCCCCGGCGGCACCGCCGACCGCAAGGTCGTCGCCCAGAAGGGCGGCCTGGCGGAGGTCGCCATCGCGGTCTGATCCGCGACGAATGAACGGCCGGAGGGCCGTGCCTCCTGGGGGGTTGGACGCCTATTCCAGGACTTGAGGCACGGCCCTCCGGCTCCTTTTCCTTCCGCGCTCCCCGCACCGCGCCGCGCAGGCCGGTGACGGGCGGCGGGCCCGGCCGTACGCTGAAGGTGTGTACGCGCGACGTCGGCACGTCTACTTCTGGATGATGGGCGTCTGCCTGGTGCTTTTCGTGGGCGCCTGGGCCGTCGTGCGGCTGTTCTCGATGCCGGTCGCCATCGGCATGTGCGTCGTCGCCATGGTCATTCCCCCGCTCGCCGCGATGGTCGCGAACCGCCGGGGTCCGGAGGACCGCTGGTGGGACGCCCCTTCGGGCGACCCGAAGTCCGACGAGTGGTGGGACGAGCTGGACGGCAAGAAGCGCCGCGAGCCCTGAGGGCACGGGTGCGCCCGGAGCCGACGGACGCCCGCCGCGGTGCGGCTGATGTCAGTACACGAGTGCCTGCGTCTCGTGGGCTGATGTCAGTACACGAGTGCCTGGGTCTCGTCGGACATGGCTTCCTGGACGAAGACCTGTGCGCCGGCGATGCGGACGCCTTCCAGGACGTCCTTCTCCGTGATCTCACGGCGGGCGGCGCACTGCGTGCAGAGCGTGACGCGCCCGGCCGCCAGGATCGAGTCGATCAGATCCGGCAGCGGCGCGGCGTGCGGGAGTTCGAACTCCGCCGCGCGGCCGGGGAGGGCGAACCAGGACGACTCGCCGGTCAGCCAGAGCGAGACCTCGACGCCGCTGGCGACGGCGACGGCGGCCACCGTGAAGGCCTGGGAGCAGCGTTCGGGGGCGTCGGCCCCTGCGGTCACCTTGATCACGAGCTTCTTCGCCATATACCGAACTGTAATGCGAGGCGGTGCAACCTCATGCACCTCTCACGTGTCAGCTGTGTGCGCGGATGACGGAATCCGCGCTTCAGGTCTCGTGGGGGGACTCTTGAGTATCGAAGAAAGTATCCAAAATACGGATACAGCATCACCGCCCGAACCAGTGCAGGCCACGGAAACCGCCCCTCCGGTAGATAAGCCGCGCCGCCGCGTCCTCCGTACCGTCGGGCTGATCACCGTCGCCGCCGTCATCGGCCTCGTCGGCGGCACCGCCGTCGGCTACGGCATCCAGGCCGACCGCGAGCCCACCGCGCTCCCGCCGCTGAACCAGCCGGGCCTCGCGTACCCGGCGAAGCCGCTGCCCAAGGGGCAGACGCCGAAGCCGCTCGCGGCGTCCGAGGACCGCCAGGCCAAGGCCCAGGGCGACCTGCGGAAGCTGCTGCTGCCGAAGCCCGCCGGAGCGAAGAAGGCCGCGTTCGGCCCCAGCGACGGCTGGATGCCGGTGTACGAGTTCGCCGGGCAGTTCAACGAGCCCGGCAACGCCCTCGACAACCAGCTGGACCTGGGCATCCGCCGGGTCGCGGCCGCGTCGTGGACGGCCGGCAAGTTCAAGACGACCGAGATCCGACTGGTCCAGTACCGCGCGAACGACACCCTCGGCGCGCAGGAGTACATCGAGAACCAGCAGCGCTACATGCCGGACGAGGACTACGCCGACAACGGGGGCAAGGAGCTCAAGGGCTCCACCGACGGCCGCTACTACCTCTTCCCCGCGCAGCGGAAGGCCGGCTACCTGGACATCTACGAGGCCAGGGCCTACTTCCACCGCGGTGACATCGCCGTCGAGATCTTCGTCGTCGACACCAAGAAGATCTCCGAGAAGGAGATCCGTTCGCTGGCCGAGCGACAGCTGGGGCGCCTGTGAGTGAGGACCGGAACGACGTGACCGAGCCCGTGGTGGACCAGGAGCCGAAGAAGCGGGGTGCGCGGCGGGTCCTGCTCGGCGTCGTCCTCCCCTCCGTGCTCGTCCTCGGCCTGATCGGCGGCGGCGTCACGTACACCGCCGTCACCGTCTCCTCCGCCGACCGCACCGCGGCGACGCAGGTGTGGGGCGAGACGGACGAGAACGCGCGCGACGACGAGGACCCGGCCGCCGCCCTGGCCCGCGGCAAGGCCGGCACGCCCCTGAGCAAGCTGCTGCTGCCGCTGCCCGAGGGGTACGAGTTCGGCCCCGACGAGGAGCTGTACGGGAACGACGGCGAGCTCGGCGCCGCGCAGGCCACCGCGCTGATGAAGCAGGCGGGCGAGAGGCTCTCCGGGAAGAAGCGGCGCGCGTTCGAGAAGGACGTCGAGAAGCTCGGCATCCAGGGCATCGGGGTCCGCTCCTTCGCCGACCTGAACAGCGACGTCGTCGTCACCTTCGAGCTCGCGAGCATGAAGGACAAGAAGCAGATCAGGAACAGCTACCGGATCCGCAAGGAGGTCATGGACGTCCTGGAGTTCCCGAAGGGACCCAAGGTGAAGGACCACAAGAACGCCGTCTGCTACCTGGCGCCCGAGGACGACTCCCTCGACAAGAAGGAGCGGGCCGCGGCGCTGGACGAGATGATCTGCCTCGCGTACGACTCCGAGGTCCTCGTCACGATGAAGGCGGCGGGCGCCAAGCCGTTCGACAAGGCGGCCGTGGCCAAGCTGCTGACGCAGCAGCTCGACCACATCGCATCCCCGGGGGAGTACGTATGACCGAGCAGACGGAAACGCAGACGGAGGCGCTGATCCCGGCGCCGACGCAGCCGGTGGATGCAGAGCCGGTGGCCGCGCAGCCGGTGGCCGCGCAGCCGGTGGCCGCGCAGCCGGCGGCCGCGCAGCCGGCGGCCGCGCAGCCCGTGGCCGCACCGGCGCTGGACGCGCCCTCCCCGGCCGAGCCCTCCCCGGCCGCGCCCTCCCCGGCCGAGCCCTCCCCGGCCGCGCCCCCCGCCCCCAGGAAGTCCCGGAAGCCGCTGCTCTGGGGCATCGCCCGCTGGACCGCGGCCGTCCTCGTCTGCGGCGGGGTCGGCGCCGGTACGGCCATGGGGATCACCGCCATGGAGCGCACCGACGTGCCGGGGCTCGCGACCGAGTCCGACGGGCGCTGGGAGTACCCGAAGCTCGCGCTCCCGGCGCTGCCGGAGGGGGCCCCGCGTCCGTACAGCGACGGCAACGCCGGCGAGATCCACCACGCCGACCTGCGGAAACTGCTGCTGCCCGCCCCGGCGGGCGCGACGGTCGACCCGAAGCTGAACGGCGGCTGGGTCGGGCTCGACTCCTACCTCGCGCTCCTCAAGGAGAAGGACCGGGGCGAGGTGAAGACGGAGCTGACCGACTCGGCGCTCCGGCACGTCGCCGCCCGCGGCTGGACCATGCCGGACGGCACGACCACCCGGATCCACCTGCTGCGGTTCTCGTCGGTGGCGTTCTCCGAGGCGTTCAAGGACAAGACGATGGAGGAGGTCTCGTCGCAGCTCGGCCGGCTGCCCGTCGGGGTCGACACGTCGGAGATCGACACCTCCGTGCAGAACATCGACGTGCCGAACCAGGCGCTCTACGCCTACGTGGAGGACGAGCCGTACGGCCCCGAGCAGACCCGTTGGGCCTACATCCAGGCCGGGGACACCTTCGCGGTGGTCACCCAGACGCGGAAGGGCGGGGCGCTCACGGTGCCGTTCCAGCAGACGGTCGCGCTCCAGGCGCAGCTGCTCGGCTAGTCACCCACCGCTAGACCCACCTCACAGGGTGGGCCGGACCCCCGCCCACTAAGCTGGGGTCCGGCCCGTTCCGCCTTCACCGCTCAGTCGAGGAGCACCCCGTGATCGTTTTCTTCGAAACTCTCCTGGTCCTGGTCGCCGTCGGCGTGATCGCCTTCGCCGGTCTGACCGTGAAGAAGCTGTACCAGGGCCAGCGGTAACCACTTCTAGAGAACGCCAGAGCTGCTCATGATCGAGATCCCGTCCGACCTCAACCCGGACCTCGTCCCCCTCGCGTTCCTGCTCGGTACGTGGGAGGGCGCGGGCGTGTCCGACTTCCCCGGCGCCGAGAAGTGCAACTTCGGCCAGTCCGTGACGTTCAGCCACGACGGCCGGGACTTCATCGAGTACCACTCGCACTCCTGGGTCCTGGACAACGAGGGCAACAAGGTCCGCCCGCTGGAGAGCGAGAGCGGCTACTGGCGGATCGACAAGGACCGCAAGGTCGAGATCGTCATGGTCCGTGACCAGGGCATCGTCGAGATCTGGTACGGCGAGCTGGCCCACCAGAAGCCGCAGATCGACCTGGCGACGGACGCCGTCGCCCGGACCGCGGCCTCGGGCCCGTACAGCGGTGGCAAGCGGCTCTACGGCTACGTCAACAGCGACCTGATGTGGGTGGGCGAGAAGGCGACCCCGGAGGTCCCGCTCCGCCCGTACATGTCGGCGCACCTGAAGAAGGTCGTGACGCCGGAGGAGGTCGCGGAGATGGCCCGCAACCTGCCCGACATGCCGGACGACGGCATCGCCTTCTTCCGCTAGACACTCCGGGGTGCGCGCCGCGCCCTCCTACACTGGGGGGCGTGGTGAGCACCGACTGGAAGAGCGATCTGCGGCAGCGCGGCTACCGGCTGACGCCGCAGCGTCAGCTTGTCCTGGAGGCCGTGGACAAGCTGGAGCACGCGACGCCCGACGACATCCTCGTGGAGGTCCGCAGGACGGCCTCCGGGGTGAACATCTCCACCGTGTACCGGACCCTGGAGCTCCTGGAGGAGCTCGGGCTCGTGAGTCACGCGCATCTGGGGCACGGTGCCCCGACCTATCACCTGGCCGACCGGCACCATCATCTGCACCTGGTCTGCCGGGACTGCTCCGAGGTGATCGAGGCGGACGTCGAGGTGGCCGCCGAGTTCACCGGGAAGCTCCGCGAGACCTTCGGGTTCGAGACGGACATGAAGCACTTCGCGATCTTCGGCCTGTGCAGGGACTGCTCGAACAAGGACGCCGCGGCCGAGTCGTAGGCTCTAGTACATGAAGAGCCCTCTGTTGTCCCTGCCCGGCGCCGTCCCCGCCGAAGGCCGCGACGAAGGCGTCGCCGCGCACTACGGCGACCTGTTCCGCGAGCAGCGCGCCCTCGCCGAAGGCAACGGCTTCGTCGACCTCTCGCACCGGGGGGTCATCGCCGTCTCCGGCGACGACCGGCTGAGCTGGCTGCACCTGCTCGTCACCCAGCACATGACCGAGCTGCCGCCCGGGCAGGCCACCGAGGCGCTGATCCTGTCCGCGAACGGGCACATCGAGCACGCCCTGTACCTCGTCGACGACGGCGAGACGGTGTGGGCGCACATCGAGCCGGGGACGCGCGAGGAGCTCGTCGCGTACCTGGAGTCGATGAAGTTCTTCTACCGGGTGGAGGTCGCCGACCGGACCGACGACCTCGCCGTCGTCCACCTTCCGGCCGGGTCCATCGCCGAGGTGCCCGAGGGCGTCGTCGTACGGGAGACCCCGCACGGCCGCGATCTGTTCCTGCCCCGCGCCGACCTGGAGTCCTTCGCGGCCTCGCACGGGCCGGCCGCCGGGATCCTCGCCTACGAGGCGCTGCGGGTCGAGGCGCACCGGCCGCGGCTCGGCTTCGAGACCGACCACCGGACCATCCCGCACGAGGTCGGCCTCATCGGCAGCGCCGTCCACCTGCAGAAGGGCTGCTACCGGGGCCAGGAGACCGTCGCCCGGGTGCAGAACCTGGGGAAGCCGCCGCGCCGTCTGGTCTTCCTGCACCTGGACGGCAGCGAGGTGCTGCTGCCCGCCCACGGCACCCCGCTCCGGCTCGCGGCCGACGGCGAGGAGGGCCGCCAGCTGGGCTTCGTCACGACGGCCGTCCGCCACCACGAGCTCGGGCCGATCGCCCTCGCCCTGGTCAAGCGGAACGTGCCGGTGGACGCCCCCCTGATCGCCGGCACGACGGCGGCCGCGCAGGAGGTCGTGGTCGAGCCCTGATCACACGTCGAGCAGCACCGTGAACGGGCCGTGGTTCGTGAGCGAGACGCGCATGTCCGCTCCGAAGCGGCCCGTTTCCACGTGGGCGCCGAGGGCGCGGAGCTGGGCGACGACCTCGTCGACGAGGGGTTCGGCGACGGGGCCGGGGGCCGCGGCGTTCCAGGTGGGGCGGCGGCCCTTGCGGGCGTCTCCGTAGAGGGTGAACTGGGAGATGACGAGCAGCGGCGCGTTCACGTCGGAGCACGACTTCTCGCCGTCCAGTACCCGGACGGACCAGAGCTTTCTGGCCAATTGGGCGGCCTTCTCCCGGGTGTCGTCATGGGTCACCCCGACCAGGACGCACAGCCCCTCGCCCGTGATCTCACCGACGGTCTCCCCTGCGACGACGACGCTCGCGCCGTCGACCCTCTGCACCACTGCTCGCATGCGCACCAACCTACCGACCCGGTACGGAAGAGGGCCGAACGGGTGCAGAGCGCCTGCACGTGCACATGCAGGAGTGGCACCATGCGGGGAGGCGGTGCGGTTCCGCACCGGTCGAGGGGACGATTCTCATGAGTGCACATGGCACCGGGCCGACGCCGTCCGGCCCCGTACCGCTGATCCGCTCCGGAACGGGCGGCGGAGGACCGGGTGGAGGACCCGTGACGCGCCCACCCGTGCAGCGGACCGCCGAGCCGGCGGACCGGACACAGCCCGACCTGGGTGCCCTGCGGCTGCCCGAGCTGCGCGCGCTGCGCCGGGACGCGCAGAGCGACGAGGCCGACCTGAGTTATGTACGCCGGATGCTCCAGGGGCGGATCGACATCCTGCGGGCCGAGCTGGCGAGGCGGACCGATCCCGAGGCCCCGGTCCTGGACCGGCTCTCCGAGATCCTCGCCGACGTGCCCTCACGGCATCGCAGTTCGGCGCGGCACGTGACGCTGTCGACGCCGCGCGGCGAGGAGTACCGGCGGCTCGCGACCGAGATGCTGTCGGAGGTCGAGCTCTCGGACCTGACGGCCCGGACCGATGACGAACTGCACGCGGCGATGGGCAGGCTCGCGGGGTACGAGCAGCAGATCTCGCGGCGCCGGCAGCGCCTCCAGCGGACCGCCGACGACTGCAGCGCGGAGATCGCCCGACGCTACCGGGAGGGCGAGGCACAGGTCGACGACCTGCTCGCCTGAGCACGGGGAAAGTCGGGTGCGGGGGCGTACGGGACGGTCGTAGGGTCGGGGGATGACCTTCGACGTGCGTGCCGTGACGGAGTCCGAGTTCCGTGAGTGGCAGCGGGCGCTGCGCACCGGCTTCCTCCGGACGCCGGTCGTCTCCGACGAGGAGTTCGCCGACCGGCTGGCCCACGCGGATCTCGCGCGGACGCTCGGGGTCTTCGACCGGGACCGGGTCGTCGCCACCCTCCGGTCCTTCCGGCAGGAGGTCAGCACGGTCGGCGGGGGCAGCCTCGTCGCCGATGCGATCACCCAGGTCACGGTCGCGCCGACGCACCGCAGGCGCGGGCTGCTGAGCCGGATGATGGCCGTCGACCTGGCCGCCGCGAAGGAGCGGGGCGACGCGCTCGCGACCCTGATCGCCGCCGAGTACCCGATCTACGGGCGGTTCGGCTTCGGTGTGGCGAGCTGGACCGCCGAGTGGAGCGTGGACGTGCGGCGGGCCGGTCTCGACCCGCGCCGCTCGGGGCGCCCGGAGGACGGCGGCCGGATCGACCTGACGGACGGCGACGAGATCCGGAAGCTCGGGCCGGGGGTGCATCGCCGGCTGGCCGGCGTCCGTGCCGGGGTCACGAACCGCGAGACGCGGGACTGGGAGCGCGGTACCGGGCTCGGCTACCAGAGCGATCCGTGGCGGGAGCCGTACTACGCCCTGTACCGGTCGGCCTCCGGCGAGGTCGAGGGGTACGCCGCGTACACCGCCGACGACAAGTGGGACGACGCGAAGCAGCCCATGAACACGGCGACCGTGCGCGACTTCGTCGCGGTCACCCCGGCCGCCGAGCGCGCCCTGTGGCACTACCTCTGCTCGATCGACTGGATCGCCACGGTCCGCTCCGGCTACCGGGCGCCCGACGACCCGCTGCCGCTGCTCCTGCCCGACCCGCGCGCGGCCAGGATGGTGACGTACGCGGACATGCTGTGGGTCCGGGTCCTGGATGTGGTCCGGGTCCTGGAGGGCCGGACGTATCCGGTGGAGGAGAGCCTCGTCCTGGAGGTGCGGGACGCCGACGGGTTCGCCGGCGGGCGGTTCCGGCTCGACGCCTCCGCGGCGGGCGCGGCCTGTGCCCGTACCGCCGGGTCCGCCGATCTCGCCTTCGACGTGGCCGAGTTGGGCACGCTCGCGTTCGGTGACGAGTCGGCCGTACGGCTGTCCCGGCTCGGGCGGGTCGAGGAGCTGACGCCCGGTGCGGCGGGCCGCGCCGACCTGCTGTTCCGTACTCCGCTGAGGCCCTTCTCGCCGGACATCTTCTGAGTCCTGCCCCGGCCCGGCCTCACTAGGATGGACGTCTCTCAAAGGAGATGTCTGGTGAAGCCGGAGTACCCGACCGGGTTGCGTGAGCGGAAGAAGGCGCGCACCCGGCAAGCCCTGTCGGACGCCGCCATCGCGCTCTTCATGGAGAAGGGTTTCGACGGGGTCTCCGTCGCGGAGGTGGCCGCCGCCGCCGAGGTCTCGAAGCCGACGCTCTTCCGGTACTTCCCCGCCAAGGAGGACCTGGTCCTCCACCGTTTCGCCGACCACGAGGACGAGTCCGCGCGCGTGGTGGAGGCCGGGCGGGCGCGGGGCACGGCGCCGCTCGACGCGCTGTACGGGCACCTCCTCGACGGTCTTGGGCGGCGCGATCCGGTCACCGGGCTGTGCGATGTGCCGGCGGTCCTCGCGTACCACCGGCTGCTGTACGGGACTCCCGCCCTGCTCGCCGCGATCCACGGCTACCAGCAGCGGTCGGAGGAGGTCCTCGCGCGGGCGCTGGGCGGTGACCCCCTGGTGGCGCGGCTCGCGGCCGGGCAGATCGTGGCCGTGCTGCGGATCCTGGCGAACGAGAACGTGGCCCGGCTGATGGCCGGCGATCCGATCGAGGAGGTGGGGCGGGACGCGGTGGCGGGGGCGGAGGCGGCGTTCCGGTCGCTGCGGCAGGGGCTGCCGTACTGAACTCGTTGTGACTCGATTAAAAATGTAACCCGGTAACGTTTTCCGCTAGGCTTGTCGGAATGACGTCACTGGACCTCGAGCTCGCCCGCGAACGCTCCCACCACGACGCCTGCCGCGCCGCCCTGATCCGCATGACCGAGGACATCGCCGACCAGGTCGTCATCGGCGAGGACGTCGCCGCCTCCGGCGCCGACGCCGAGGTGCTCGGCCACCACCTCCGCAGCCGCGCCAAGGAGATGGGCGAACAGCCGCCCGGACCGCTGTTCTTCGGCCGCCTCGACCGCGAGGACGGCCAGATCCACCACATCGGCCGCCGCCGGATCGCCGAGCACCCGGCCGCCCCGCCGCTCGTCGTCGACTGGCGCGCGCCCGTCTCCCGCGCCTACTACCAGGCCGGCGCGCACGACCCGCAGGGCGTCCTCCGGCGCCGCCGCTTCGGCTGGGCCGCGCACAGCGAGGGGGCCACCGAGGACCTGACCGCCCTGGAGGACGAGCGCCTCACGGACGGCGGCGGGGCGGGGACCGTGAGCGCCCTCGTCACCGGGGAGATCGAGCGCCCCCGGGTCGGCCCCATGCGGGACATCGCCGCGACCATCCAGCCCGAACAGGACGACCTCGTGCGCTCCGAGCCCGCCGCCTCCCTGTGCGTGCAGGGCGCCCCCGGCACCGGCAAGACCGCGGTGGGCCTGCACCGGGCCGCGTACCTCCTCTACTCGCATCCGCAGCGGATCCGCCGCTCCGGCCTCCTCGTCCTCGGCCCCCACCGGGCCTTCCTCTCGTACATCTCCGAGGTGCTGCCCTCGCTCGGCGAGACCGGCATCCGGCAGGCCACCCTCGACGAGGAGATCGCCCGCCACCCGGTCCGGGCCGAGGACGGCGAGGCGGCGGCCCGGGTCAAGCACGACGCCCGGATGGCGGAGGTGCTGCACCGGGCGCTGTACGGCAGGGTCGACCCGGCCCCCGCGGAGGACCTGGCCGTCCCGGACGGCTCGTACCACTGGCGGCTCCCGGCGGCGGAGCTCGCCGCGATCGTCTCGGCGGTACGGGAGGAGGCGCCGCCCTACGCGACCGGCCGCGAGCGGGTCCGCGCCCGGGTCGTCCGCGCCCTCCAGCTCCGGGCCGAACGCCGCTCGGGGCCCATGGGCGCGGCCTGGGCCCGGAGGATCGAGCGGGCGCGGGCGGTGATGGCGTTCCTCGACCGGTGCTGGCCGAGGACGACGCCGGAGGAGGTACTGGCGGAGGTCCTGACGGATCCCGCGGTGTTCGGGGAGGGGCTCGCGGAGTGGGGAGAGGGTCTTGCGGGGTGGGGAGAGGGGCTCGCGGAGTGGGGAGAGGGGCTCGCGGCGATCCGCTGGGCGCGGCCGCCCCGCTCGTACCGCTCGGCGCGCTGGACCGCCGCCGACCTCGTCCTCCTCGACGAGCTCGCCGGCCTGATCGAACGCCCCGAGAGCTACGGGCACGTCGTCGTCGACGAGGCCCAGGACCTCTCGCCCATGCAGTGCCGGGCCATCGCCCGCCGCACCGAGTTCGGCTCGCTCACCGTCCTCGGGGACCTCGCCCAGGGCACCACCCCGTGGGCGGCCCGCGACTGGCACGAGCAGCTGGCCCACCTGGGCAAGCCCGGGACGCCCGTCGTGCCGCTGACCCTCGGCTACCGGGTGCCGGCGGCGATCGTCGACCTCGCCAACCGGGTCCTGCCCCGGCTCGGCGCCGACGTGCCCGCCGGGCGTTCGGTGCGCCGGGACGGTGAGGTGACGGTCCACCGGACGACGGACCTGGCCGCCGGGGTGCGCGAGGCGGTGCGGGCCGCGCTCGCGGCGGAGGGCTCGGTGGGGGTGATCACGGCCGACCACCTCGTCGACACGGTGGCCGAGGAGCTGAGGGGGTGCGGGGAACGGGTGACCGTGCTGCCCGCGACCCTCGTCAAGGGCCTGGAGTTCGACCACGTCGTGGTCGTCGAACCGGCGGCGATCGTGGCGGCCGAGGCGCGCGGTCTGAACCGGCTGTACGTGGTGCTCACCCGGGCCGTGTCGCGCCTCTCGCTGGTGCACGAGGGGGAGCTGCCGGAGTGGCTCCGTACAACTCCGTGAGTGCGGCGCCGATCCGGGCCAGGGCCGTGCGCGCCTCGGGCGGGTCGAGGAGCTCCAGGCGGGCGCCGAGGCCGGCCAGCCGGGCGGCGATCACCTCGGGGGAGGGGCCGTCCGCCTCGAAGGGCGTCCAGCCGTCCGGGGCCCGCTCCCCGTACCGTATCCGCCCTCCGAGGAGGCCCTCCAGGACGGACTCGGTGCCGGGGGCGGCCCGGCCCCGGACCGTCGCCGCGACCAGCCGGTCCTCCATGCGGGCGGCGAGCGTGCGCCAGGCGGTGGCGAGATCGAAGCCCTCGGGCCGTACGGCGGGGGCGCCGGTCTCGGTCACCGAGGTGACGCGGGCGACGCGGTAGGTGCGCAGACCGTCCGCCGTGTCCGCGAGGAGGTAGCGGACCCCGGACTTCACGGCGATGCCGAGCGGCTGGACGGTCCGCTCGCGCGGCGCACGGCCGGGGCGGGCGTACCCGATGCGCAGCTCCCGGGCGTCGACCACCGCCCGCTGGAGCGCGGCCAGTTGGGCTTCCTCGGGCTCCGCTCCCGTCCAGTCGGCGCCGTCGGTGATCCCGGCTCGGGCGGCGGCCTCTGCGCCCTCGCGGAGGGGCGCGGGGAGGGCCCGTACGAGCTTGCGGAGGGCGGTCCGGGTGTGCGGGCTCGCCTCGGCGTCCGGTCCGGTGAGGAGGAACAGCTCGCGGATCTCGGGGGCCGTCAGGCCGGTCAGATCGGTACGGGCTCCTCCGACGAGCGACCAGCCGCCGCCCTGCCCGGCCTGGGAGTACACCGGGATCCCGGCGCTCGCGAGCGCTTCGAGGTCCCGGCGGGCCGTGCGCTCGGACACGCCGAGTTCGGTGGCGAGTTCGGCGGCGGTGACCCGTCGCCGCGTCGTCTGGAGGAAGAGCAGGGCGGCGACGAGTCGGTCGGCTCTCATGCCGCCATTGTCATCCGGCGGTGCTGGGCGGTGGCGGCCGGGCGCAGGACGGTGAGGGCGACGGTCAGGGCGAGGAGGAGGAGCCCGGCGCCGACGCCGAAGGCGAGGTGGTAACCGCCGGTCAGTGCCTCGGCGTGGGGCTTTCCGGCCGCGGTGAGGGTCTCGGTGCGGGCGGCGGCCAGGGTGGAGAGGACCGCGACGCCGAGGGCCATGCCGATCTGCTGCGTGGTGTTGAAGAGACCGGAGGCCAGGCCCGCGTCCGCCTCCTCCGCGCCGGACATGGCGAGCGCGGTGAGGGAGGGCAGTGCGAGGCCGAAGCCGGCGGCGAGCAGCATCACGGGGAGCAGGTCGGTGGCGTACGAGGCGTGGACGGGGACGCGGGTCAGCAGGCCCAGGACGCCGACGAGCAGGACGAGGCCGGTGAGCAGGACGTTCCGCTCGCCGAAGCGGGCGATGAGGGGCGCCGAGACGCCGAGGGAGACGGCGCCGATGATCAGCGCGGCGGGCAGCATCGCGAGGCCGGTCTCGGCGGCCCCGTACCCGAGGACCTTCTGCAGGTAGAGGGCGACGAGGACCTGGAAGGAGAAGAGCGCGGCGACCATCAGCATCTGGACGGCGTTCGCGCCGGCGACGGCGCGGGAGCGGAGGATCCGCAGCGGCATGAGGGGGTGCGCGGCCTTCGCCTGGCGGACCAGGAAGCCGGCGAGGAGGGCGAGGGCGAGGGCCCCGAAGCCGAGGGTGTGCGCCGAACCGGCCCCGTACTCCTCGATCTTGACGACGGCGTAGATCCCGGCCATCAGGCCGCCGGTCACGAGCAGCGCGCCGGTGACGTCGGCGCCGGCCCGCAGCCCGAGGCTGCGGTCGGCGGGCAGGGCGCGGAGGGCGACGAGGAGGGTGGCGACGCCGATGGGCAGGTTGATGAAGAAGATCCAGTTCCAGGCGAGGGCGTCGGTGAGGACACCGCCGAGGACCTGGCCGAGGGAGGCTCCCGCGGCGCCGGTGAAGCTGAACACGGCGATGGCGCGGGCGCGTTCGCGGGGTGCGGTGAAGAGGGTGACGAGGATGCCGAGGCCGACGGCGGAGGACAGCGCGCTGCCGACGCCCTGGAGGAAGCGGGCGGCGATGAGGAGGGCGGGGGAGGCGGCGACGCCGGCGAGGAGGGAGGCGGCGGTGAAGATCGCGGTGCCCGCGAGGAACATCCGCTTGCGGCCGACGAGGTCGCCGAGCCGGCCGGCGAGGAGGAGCAGCGAGCCGAAGGCGATGAGGTAGGCGTTGACGACCCAGCTGAGGCCGACGGGGGTGAAGCCCAGGTCGCCCTGGATGGCGGGCATGGCGACGGTGACGATGCTGCCGTCGAGGACGGTCATCAGCATGCCGGTGGCGAGGACGCCGAGGGCGAGGCGGGGGCTGGAGGCAGACATGGGGACATCTCCTGTTCGTCGGAGGCGACAGGAGTGACGTTAGCAGAAGGTTTTGTTGCAGACTATTTTTTACGGAACGAGTGCCGGGTTCGTGTACGACTGTCGGGTTCGCGTGGCGGCCGGCGGTGGCCCTATCCGCGCTGACGGGCCCGGCGGGCGGGCGTCGGGCTCTCCACCGGGGCCTCCAGATGGCCGGTGGCCAGCCGGTTCAGGGCACGCAGCAGGACGGTGCGCTCCTCGTCGGGGAGCGAGGCGAGGGCGCTCTCGTGCACGCCGTCGACGATCTTCTGGCTCTGCCGGGCGACCTCGGCCCCCGCCTCGGTGACGGCGATGATCCGCGCCCGCCGATCGGTGCTGGACGGCCTGCGCTCGGCGAGCCCGGCCTTCTCCAGGGCGTCGACGGTCACGACCATGGTGGTCTTGTCCATGTCGCCGATCTCCGCGAGCTGCGCCTGCGTCCGCTCCTCCTCCAGGGCGTGCACCAGCACGCAGTGCATCCGCGCGGTGAGCCCGATGGCGTGGAGCGCGGCGGCCATCCGGGTCCGCAGGACGTGACTGGTGTGGTCGAGCAGGTAGGAGAGGTCGGGCTCGGTGCGGGTGGGTGCCATGGCTGTCATGTCTGCCAGGGTACCGAGCATCGATCCGTCGCGGATTATCGAGAAGCGGACAAATGTCGGGGACGGGCAGGATGGAGTCATGACGGCCGCGCTGCTCTTCCTCGACGTGGACGGACCGCTGATCCCCTTCGGTGCGGGGGGAGGGGGCGGTGGCGGGGCCGGTGGCGGGGCGTACCCGGCGTACCCGCCCGTGCCGCCGCCGTCCGTGAGCCCGCTCCTCGCGCGGCTCGATCCCGCGCTGGGACCCCGGCTCGCGGCGCTGCCGTACGAGCTGGTGTGGGCGACCACCTGGGAGGCGGACGCCAACACCTGGGTCGCGCCGCGCCTCGGCCTGCCCGCCCTGCCGCTGGTCCCCTGGCCCGAGGGCCCCGAGGAGCCCGGCCTCCACCGGCCCGGCCTCCACTGGAAGACGCCGGCCCTCGTGGCCTGGGCCGCCGGGCGGCCCTTCGCCTGGGTGGACGACGAGATCGGCCCGGCGGACCGCGCCTGGGTCGCCGCCCATCACCCGGGCCGGGCGCTCCTCCACCGGGTGGACGCCAGGACCGGCCTCACCACCGCCGACTTCGAGGCACTCGCGGCCTGGTGATCACACGCCCCGCGCGCCGTCGATGCGTTCCCGGATGAGGTCCGCGTGGCCGTTGTGGCGGGCGTACTCCTCGATCATGTGGATCAGGACCCAGCGGAGCGAGACCGTCCCGCGCCACCCGTCCTCGCCCTGGACGTCCAGGTCCGGCGCCTCCGCCGTGAAGCGGTCCGCGAAGTCCACCGCCGCACGCCAGGCCTCCCAGGCCTCCGCGACGGCCGCCGGTCCGGGTGCGGCCTCGTCGAAGTCCCCGTCGGGGGAGGCCGGGGAGGAGAAGAGCGGGCGCGCGTCCTTCTGACCGGCGAGGATCTCGCGGAACCAGTGGCGCTCGACATCGGCCAGGTGCCTGACCAGGCCGAGGAGGGACAGCGTCGACGGTTCCACGGACCTGGTCGCCAGCTGCTCCTCCAGGCCCGCGCACTTCAGGACCAGCGTCGCCCGCTGGTCCGCCAGGAACCCGGCGAGCATCGGCAGCTCGTCCCCCGTCGCGGGACCGGCGAACCGCCCCGGCCCCGCGACCCCCGCCTCGTCGAGGACGTCCGCGCGCCGCCTGGGCACCGCCACGTCGTTCCGCTCGTCAACTGTCATGCCGTCCCTCCCCGTTGGGCCTTCGGCCCATACTGTCAGGACTTCGGCTGGGCGAAGCGGATCATGTTGCCGGCCGGGTCGCGGAAGGCGCAGTCGCGGACGCCGTAGTGCTGGTCGACCGGCTCCTGGAGGACCTCGGCGCCGGCCGCCCGGACGCGTTCGAAGGTGGCGTCGACGTCCTCCGTGGAGAAGATCACGCCGCGCAGCAGGCCCTTGCCGAGGAGGTCCGTGACCGCCTTCCGGTCGGCCTCCGAGGCGCTGGGGTCGGGGAGCGGCGTCTCCAGGACGACCGCCACCTCCGGCTGCGCGGGCGACCCGAGGGTCACCCAGCGCATCCCCTCGTAGCCGACGTCGTTGCGGACCTCGAGGCCGAGGGCGTCCCGGTAGAAACCGAGCGCCGCGTCGGCGTCGTCGACGGTGATGAAGCACTGGGAGAGCTTGATGTTGTCCATGCCGTCGACGCTACGGGGAGGCGGTCGATCCCGCTTCTCCGATCCTGATCGCTTCGGCCGGGCCGGCGGGCCCGCCGTTCTTCACCGGCCGCGTCAGCACCTTCGCGACGCAGGCCGGCATCTCCGCGCCCTCCTCGTGGCTGCGCGCCCGGTACGCGCTCGGCGTCTCGCCGACCAGCTCCGTGAACCGCGAGCTGAACGAGCCGAGCGACGTACAGCCCACCTCGAAGCAGACCTCCGTCACGCTCAGGTCCCCCCGCCGCAGCAGCGCCTTCGCCCGCTCGACGCGGCGGGTCATCAGATAGCTGTACGGCGTCTCGCCGAACGCGCTGCGGAAGCTGCGGGCGAAGTGCCCCGTCGACATCAGCGCGACCCTCGCCAGGGCCGGTACGTCGAGCGGCGAGGCGTAGTCGCGGTCCATGGTGTCCCGCGCGCGGCGCAGTCGTTTCAGGTCCTCGAGGTCCACCTCCCCAGTATGGAGTCCTGCCTCGGGCGCAGTCAGGGCATCGGCGTCACGAGGGGCTCAGGCGTCGGTGGCGGTGGCGGTGGCGGTGGCGGTGGCGTCGGTGGCGGCGGCGTCGGGGGCGGCCGGGTCGAAGCCGGTCTCGGTCAGGACGTCGGCGGCGACTCCCCGGCCGACCCGGGCGAGGCCGATCAGCAGGTCGTCGCAGTCGATGCGGTCGGAGCCGTGCTGCTCGGACCGCGCCTCGGCGAGGGCGATGGCCTTGCGGGAGTAGGGCGTCCAGGCGATGCGCTCGGCCGCCTGGGAGGCGCCCATGCTCAGCCTGGTGCCGACGGACCGGTGGACCGTCTCCGGGGAGAGCCCGGCGGCCCGCAGGAGCCGGGTGGCGCTGTTGTCCTCCGCGGTCAGTCCCCAGAGCAGGTGCTCGGTGCCGATGTAGTTGTTGCGATGGTGCACCGCCGCTCGCTTGACGTGGACCATCGCCTGGCGGAGGCCGTCGGTCATCGTCTCGGGGCTGTAGCGCTTGTGCGGCGCGTGGAATCGCTGCTGGACCGCCTGCCGGGTGACGCCCAGGGCGGTGCCGATGTCGGTCCACGAGGAGCCGTGCATCCTGCAGTGCTCCACGTAGTCCTCGACCAGATCGTCCGCGAGTGCCTGCATCTGTCCCGCGAGCTGGGCGGCGACGGTCAGCAGGGCGAGCCAGTCGGGCTGTTCCTGTCCGCCGGGCCGGTGCGCCGTGTCGCACCTCCGGTCGACTTCCGCGATGAGGTCGTCCAGGTCTGGAAGGGCCATGAGGCAAGTGCGCCTTGACAGTTCGAGATTGTCAAGGCGCACTTGCCTTTTCCTGTGACCCGCCCGCCCCGCCCGGATGTGACTCTTGCAAGCAGCTGCTTGCAATAGTTAGCAAAGGCTGGCATGGTCGGGGCATGGCATCGCTCAACGTCGGCAATCTCGGTGAGTACCTCCGCGAACAGCGGCGGACCGCGCAGCTCTCCCTGCGGCAGCTCGCCGACGCCGCCGGGGTGTCGAACCCGTACCTCAGCCAGATCGAGCGCGGGCTGCGCAAGCCCAGCGCCGAGGTCCTGCAGCAGGTCGCGAAGGCGCTGCGGATCTCCGCCGAGACGCTCTACGTACGGGCCGGGATCCTCGACGAGAAGGAGCGGGAGGAGCTGGAGACGCGCGCCGTCATCCTGGCCGATCCTTCGATCAACGAGCGGCAGAAGCAGGTGCTGCTCCAGATCTACGACTCCTTCCGCAAGGAGAACGCCGCCGAGGCCGCCGCAGCCGCAGCCGCGGCCGCCGCGCCCGATGCCGATCAGGCTTCGAGCCAGTAGCCAGTAGCCAGTAGCCCGTAGCCCGTAGCCAGTAGTCACATCGCGTCACGTCCGGGAGGAACACCAGCATGGCCATCATCGACGAACTGCGTACCCCTCTCTACTTCGCCGCCGGCACCGCCGACCTCGCCGTCCAGCAGGCCAAGAAGGTTCCCGGCCTGATCGAGCAGCTCGCCGCCGAGGCGCCCGCGCGCATCGACGCCGTGCGGAAGACCGACCCGAAGGTCGTGCAGGAGAAGGTGTCCACGCAGGCCAAGGAGGCCCAGGCCACCGTGCAGTCGAAGTTCGCCGAGGTCGTCGGCGCCCTCGACACCGACCTCAAGAAGCTCGGCGAGACCGCCCAGGACCTGGCCCTGCGCGGGGTCGGCGTCGCCGCCGAGTACGCGGTCAAGGCGCGCGAGAAGTACGAGGAGGTCGCCGCCCACGGCGAGGAGGCCGTCCGCGCCTGGCGTGGCGAGGTCGCCGAGGAGATCACCGAGATCGCCGTCGTCGTCGAGCCGGAGCCGGAGGCGAAGGCGGACGAGGACGCGAAGGCGGAGACCCCGGCCGCCGAGGCCGAGACCGGGCCCGAGGCCAAGAAGGCGCCCGCGCGGAAGACCACCGCCCGCAAGGCCCCCGCCAAGAAGACGGTCGCCGCCGAGAAGGAGTAGGGCCGGGCACCAATTCGGGTACCCGGTGCGTTGTACCGGGTACCTTGACCGCGAGGCGCTCTTTCTCCATCCCCATAGGCGGTGCTCAGCATGTTGCGCGCGGGATTCGACTCCCTTCTCTCCCTGGTGATCTTCCTGGTCTTCACCGGCTTCGCCGTCGCCGCGCTCGTCTTCGCCGCCATGGCGCGCGAGGACGCCTACCGGGCCGCCGACAAGCAGACGAAGAAGTTCTGGCTGATCATCCTGGGCATCAACCTCGCCCTGAACCTGCTGCTGCCGATGCTGTTCCTGCAGATCGCCGGGCTGATCGCCGCCATCGTCTTCATGGTGGACGTGCGCCCCGCGCTCGCGCAGGTCTCCGGCGGAGGCCGGGGCGGCCGCCGAGGCGGCGGCTCCAGCAGCGACGGACCGTACGGTCCCTACAACGGCGGCCGGTAGCCGCGCCGGACATCGGTCACAGGACCCGGGAGGACTGCCCCCGGGTCCTGTCCCTTTCCAGGGCCAGGACCGCGACGTCGTCCGTCAGCTCGCCGCCGTTCAGGGACCGGACCTCCGTCACGGCCGCCTCCAGTAGCCCCTCGCCCCGCAGGCCGGAGGCCAGCTGGCGGTTGATCATCTCGACCATCCCGTCCTGGCCGAGCCGTGGCGAGTCGGGGCCCGCCGAGCGGCCCTCGATGAGCCCGTCCGTGTACATGAGCAGGCTCCACGCCCCGCCCAGCTCGACCTGCCGGCGCGGCCAGCGGGCGCGCGGAAGCAGTCCGAGGGCAGGGCCGCCGTCCTCGTACGGGAGGAGGCGTGCCGTCCGCCCCTGCCGGGCGATCAGCGGCGAGGGATGCCCGGCGAGGCAGAGGCCGGCCCGGCGCCCGTCGGGCGCGATGTCGACGGTGCAGAGGGTCGCGAAGATCTCCTCGCTCTCCCGCTCGTGCTCCAGGACCTGCTGCATCGTCGAGAGCAGTTCGTCCCCGCAGAGGCCCGCGAAGGTCAGGGCCCGCCAGGCGATCCGCAGCTCGACGCCGAGCGCGGCCTCGTCGGGGCCGTGGCCGCAGACGTCGCCGATCATGGCGTGGACGGTGCCGTCGGGGGTGCGGACGACGTCGTAGAAGTCGCCGCCGAGCAGGGCGCGGGACCGGCCGGGCCGGTAGTGGGCGGCGAACCGCAGGTCGGAACCCTCCAGGAGAGGGGTGGGGAGCAGTCCGCGTTCCAGGCGGGCGTTCTCCTGGGCGCGGAGGCGGGACTCGGCCAGCTTCACCTGCACGGCGTCGGCCCGCTTGCGCTCGACGGCGTACCGGATGGCCCGGCTGAGCAGCCGCCCGTCGAGCTCCTCGCGGAAGAGGTGGTCCTGGGCCCCGACGCGTACGGCCTCGGCCGCCAGCTCGGCGTCGGCGGAGCCCGCGAGCGCGAGGACGGCGTGGCGCGGGGCGAGGCGCAGGATGTGCCGCAGCGGGGCGAGCGGGTCGTCGCCGGCGGCGGCGCGGGGGCCGGGCAGGGAGAGGTCGACGAGGACGCAGTGGACGTCGTCGGTGAGGAGCCGCTCGGCCTCGGTGAGGTTCCGGGCGGTGCGGATGCGGACCCGGGTGCCGGCGGCGTCCGCCGCGTCGAGCAGTTCGGGTACGGCGAGGGCACCCGCCGGGTCGTCCTCGACGACCAGGAGAGTGAGATCGGTGCGGTCGGTTCCTGTGACTGTGCCTGTCATGGGAGTGGCGTCCATTGGGGTGGTTTCGCCGGGCCCCGCAGCGGCAGAGACGTTTCTCTGGCGCGGTACGGATACGGGCATCGGTCCGGGTTTCCTTCCCTCCCCCCGAGGGTGCGCAGGGCGCCGGGTGGCGTCCCGCCCGTCCCGGACCATAGCGGTAGGGCGGTGTGCAGCGGAATGGTGATCAGCCTGTGAGAGCGCGCGCCGTCCTTGGCATATGCCGCGGAAGGGGAGGTACTTGCCCCCGGACGGTCCGCACGGGGGTCCGGATCCCATGAGAAACGTCACGCGCCCGGAGCCGCCCCCGGAGCCGGGAAAGTGGCTCGTGTCACGAAGGGCGGGCCGCGCCCCTTGTGTCGGGAAGAGCGACCCACGCCCCTTGTGTCACGAAGGGCGGACCCGCGCCTCGTCTCGCGAAGAGCGGACGACACCCCCTCGTGTCACGAAGGGCGAAGAACGCCCCCCTCGTGTCACGAAGGGCGAAGGACGCCCCCTCGTGTCACGAAGGGCGGACCACTCCGAGGATCTCCATCGAGCCCGCGCCCGCGAGGGTCACGTTCCGTCCCGGGCGCGGCGCGTGCACGATCATGCCCTTCCCGACGTACATCCCGATGTGGCTCGCGTCCTTGAAGTAGACGATCAGGTCGCCGGGCCGCATGTCCTTGATGTCCACGTGCGGAAGCAGTCGCCACTGCTCCTGCGAGGTGCGCGGGATCCCCCGGCCCGCCGCGCCCCAGGCGCGCTGGGTGAGACCGGAGCAGTCGTACGAGCCCGGTCCCTCCGCGCCCCAGACGTACGGCTTGCCGATCTGCGCCGTCGCGAAGTCGACCGCCCTCTTGCCCTGCGCGGTCGCGCCCGCCGCCGGGCCGTCGAGGACGCCGGTGTCGAGCCAGGTCGTCTGGGCCCGGAGCTGGGCCTGCTCCTCCAGGATCCGCAGCCGCTCGCGCTCCTCGGCGGCGAGCTCGGACTCCAGCTTCTTCGCGGCGTCGATCTTGTCGTTGATCTCCTTCTTCGCCTTGGCCTGCTTGACGCGGATGGCTTCCAGCTTGGTCCAGTTGGTGCTGGCGTCCTTCGCATACGTGTCCAACTCGGCCTGGGTGCGGGTCATCTCGCCCAGCAGGTCGGTGGTGGCCTTGGCCCCGGACTTGAGCCGTCCGGCGGCGTCGAGGAAGAGCTGCGGGTCGTTCGTGAGGACGAGCTGCGCTCCGTCCGGGAGTCCGCCGTTGCGGTACTGGGCGCGGGCCTGGGCGCCGGCCTTGGACTTGAGGTCCTCGATCTTCTCGCGGCCGTCCACGATCATCCGGGCGAGCCGGACGATCTCGGCGGACTGCTCCTTGGTCTTCTCCTCGGCGAGGTTGTACGCGTCGGTGGCGACGGCGGCCTTTCGGTACAGCTCGTCGATCTCCTTGCGCACCTCCTCCAGGCTCTTCTTCGGCGGCGGAGGGGGGAGCGGCGCGGCGGAGGCCTGGAGGGTCAGTGCGGGAGAGGCCAGCACGGTCAGGGCGCAGATCACGGTGATCGCGGCAGTGGCGTGGCGGCGTCGGTTCACGAGCTCCCCCTCGAGTGACCCATATCTGATTTACCGTCAGTAACTTGGTGGTGACCTTGGCGATAGTGCCATGCGAAACCGCAAAGCAACAGGGGAAACCGGGGCCTGTCGGGCCTGCTTCCCCCACGGGGGACGAGTGAGGTGCGTGTGGCGTTCCCTGGGCACGGGAAATTCATGGGGAGTTGGGGGAAGCAGGGGAAGACCCCCAGGGGCGCCCGATCACCCGAGTGGCCCCCGACACCCCGTCAGTTCCTCGGCGCCAGCGCCTCCCACCGCACCGTCACCTCGCCCTGGCGCCACCGGCGCGGACCGTCCGTCAGCGGCCAGTCCGCCGCCAGGTCGCGGACGGAGCGGATCCACCGCTGCCGGGCGCCCAGGGAGGCGTACGGGGCGGCCGCCGCCCAGGCCCGGTCGAAGTCCCGCAGGAAGGCGTGCACCGGCTCGCCCGGCACGTTCCGGTGGATCAGCGCCTTCGGCAGCCGTTCCGCGAGGTCCGAGGGCCGGTCGAGCGAGCCGAGCCGGGTCGCGAAGGTCACCGTGCGCGGCCCGTCCGCGTCGAGCGCCACCCACACGTGCCGGCGCCCGATCTCGTCGCAGGTGCCCTCCACGAGCAGCCCGCCGGGCGCGAGCCGCCCGCGGAGCCGCGCCCAGACGGCGGCGACCTGGTCCTCGTCGTACTGGCGCAGCACGTTCGCGGCCCGGATCAGGGCGACCCGGCCGGGGACCGGCACCTCGAAGCCGCCGTGCAGGAAGGCGAGGCCGTCCCGCTCGTAGGGCTTCGCGGCCTCGACGCGGGCGGGCTCGATCTCGATCCCGTACAGGAGGGTGCGGGGATCGGCGGTGCGGAGCCGGGCCAGGAGCTCCACGGCGGTCCAGGGGGCGGCCCCGTACCCGAGGTCGACGGCGAGCGGCGGCTCGGGGGAGCGGCGCAGGGCGGGGCCGTGGACGGCGGCGATCCAGCGGTCCATGCGGCGCAGCCGGTTCGGGTTGGTGGTCCCGCGGGTCGGGGTGCCGACGGGGCGGGTGGTGCGCGGGGCCATGTCATGAGCGTAAGGGGTGCGCAAGGCGGACCTGCCTGGGCGGCAGGGGCGGGCGAGGCGGGCCCGCCCGGGCGGCAGGGGTGCGAGAGGTGGGCCCGCCCGGGCGGCAGGGGTGCGAGAGGTGGGCCCGCCTGGGCGGCAGGGGTGCGAGAGGTGGGCCCGCCCGGGCGGCAGGGGTGCGCAAGTCGGGCCCGCCCGGGCAGCGGACGGACTGAGCCCCCCGCACCGAACGGAGCCTCCCGCACCGAACCGAGCGAGCCCCCGGCAACGAATTGGCAAAGCAGCGGCCCCACCGGAAATGAAAGGGGTGATTCCGGTGTTGTGAGGCCGTGAGGACGTCCGCGCCCTCCAGCAGTCATGCCCGACGGGCTCAGCCGCCCAGCTCAGCCACCCCCGAGCGGAAGGACCGCCGACGTGAGCCAGTACGTGTCCCGGTTCGCCGGTACCCGGCACCGGCACCCGGCGCCGGCCAGGCTCCGGCTCCCCGGCCGGCACCGCACCCCCCGGCGGGTGGCCATGCTCAGCGTCCACACCTCGCCGCTGCACCAGCCCGGCACGGGCGACGCGGGCGGTATGAACGTCTACATCGTCGAGCTGGCGAAGCGACTCGCCGCCATCGACATCGAGGTGGAGATCTTCACCCGGGCCACGACCGGTGGTCTCCCCCCGGTCGTGGAGCTCACCCCGGGGGTGCTCGTACGCCATGTGGACGCGGGCCCGTACGAGGGTCTGGCGAAGGAGGAGCTGCCGGCGCAGCTCTGCGCCTTCACGCACGGCGTGATGCAGGCGTGGGCGGGTCACCGCCCCGGCCACTACGACCTCGTCCACTCCCACTACTGGCTCTCCGGCCACGTCGGCTGGCTGGCCGCCGAGCGCTGGGGCGTCCCGCTCGTGCACGCCATGCACACCATGGCGAAGGTCAAGAACGCGGCGCTCGCCGAGGGCGACACGCCCGAGCCCGCGGCCCGGGTGATCGGCGAGACGCAGATCGTCGCGGCCGCCGACCGGCTGATCGCGAACACGGCCGAGGAGGCCGACGAGCTGGCCCGCTTCTACGAGGCGGACCCGGGCAAGGTCGCGGTGGTGCACCCGGGCGTCAACCTCGACCACTTCCGCCCGGCCGACGGCCGCGCGGCCGCGCGTGCCCGGCTCGGGCTGCCGCAGGACGCGTTCATACCGGTCTTCGCCGGCCGGATACAGCCGCTGAAGGCCCCGGACATCCTGCTCAGCGCCGCCGCGCGGCTCCTGGAGCAGGATCCCTCGCTCCGCGGCCGGATGGTCGTCCCGGTGGTCGGCGGCCCGAGCGGCAGCGGCCTCGCCAAGCCGGAGCAGCTGCAGAAGCTGGCGGCCCGGCTCGGGATCTCGGACGTCGTGCGCTTCCATCCGCCGGTGGGGCAGGACCGTCTCGCGGACTGGTTCCGCGCGGCCAGCGTGCTCGTCATGCCCTCGTACAGCGAGTCCTTCGGCCTGGTCGCGATCGAGGCGCAGGCGGCGGGCACGCCGGTCGTCGCGGCGGCGGTCGGCGGTCTGCCGGTGGCCGTACGGGACGAGGTGACCGGTTTCCTCGTGCAGGGGCACGACCCGGCGGACTACGCCAGGGCGCTCGGCCGTTTCGTGGCGGACCCGTCGCTGTCGGCACGGATGGGCGAGGCGGCGGCGCTGCACGCGGGTTCCTTCGGCTGGGACACGGCCGCCTCGGGCACGGCGGACGTGTACACGGCCGCCATGCACGACCACCGGCTGCGGGAGAACCGCCGTCGCGTACGCTCGCACCATGGCTGAGACCGAGGTCGTCCGGCGGATCGTCGAGGACACGTTCAAGGACGCGGAGCTGGACTGGGAGTCCCCGGAGCCCGGTTCGTACGTCGTGAAGCTCCCGGGCACGCGGAAGCTGTTCACCACCCTGTCGCTGCGGGTGGGCCGCCACTCCGTCTCCCTCAACGCCTTCGTCATCCGGCACCCGGACGAGAACGAGGCGGGGGTCCACCGCTGGCTCCTGGAGCGCAACCTCAAGCTGTACGGGGTGAGTTACGCGGTCGACGCCCTCGGCGACGTCTATCTCGCCGGCAAGCTTCCCCTGGCCGCCGTCACCCCGGAGGAGCTGGACCGGCTGCTCGGCTCGGTCCTGGAGGCGGCGGACGGCGACTTCAACACCCTCCTGGAGCTGGGCTTCGCGTCGGCGATCCGGCGGGAGTACGAGTGGCGGGTCTCGCGCGGCGAGTCGACCCGCAACCTGGACGCGTTCAAGAACCTGACGCAGAAGCCCGGGAACTGACCCCTCCTCACCCCCTTCCCGTACGGGCCGGGGAGTGCCATGCTCGCGCCCGACAGAGATCTGAACACCGTTCATGCATATGAAAGGTCTCAGGGGTATGGCACTCAGCAGAAGGCAGTTCGTCGGCAGCGCCGCCGTGGCGGTGGCCGCCGCCACCACCGGATTCACCGTCCGACCCACCGCCTCCCTCTGGGAGGAGTTCGAGGCAGCCCCCTACACCCACCCCCAGATCCCCTACGTGGGCCGGGCCGGCGCCCACGCGGGCGCCCGCCGCGCGCCCCGCCCCCCGGTCGTGGCGAACGCCGTCACCCACGGGGCGACCCCGGACGCGTCCAAGGACTCCGCCCCCGCGATCAACCGGGCCCTCGCGGAGGCCGGGGAGCGCGGCGGCGGAACGGTCCTGCTGCCGCCGGGGACGTACCGGATCGACGACTACCTCCGGATCGGCCACAGCGGTGTGGTCCTCCGCGGCGCGGGCTCCGGCCGTACGACCCTGCTCGCCACCCGGAACCTGACCGAGCTGATCGGCCCGTACGGCTCACGCTACGGCGGCGACAAGTCCTCCTGGTCCTGGGCCGGCGGCCTCATTTGGCTCTCCCCGCACGCCCGGCACGCCTCCCTCACCGCCGCGATACGCGACCGGGCCTGGCCCTTCGAGGGCTGGACCGGGAACCGCCGCGACGAGTGGACCACGCTCACCGCCCTCCGCCCGGCCCGCCGGGGCGACCGGAGCGTCACCGCCGAAGACCCCTCCGGGCTCGGGCGCGGACAGCTGGTCGTCCTCCGCCTCGCCGACGACTCCGGCCACACCCTCCTGGAGCACATCGCGGGCGGCGGGCCGGGCCCGGAGGCGTACAGCTGGGACGACAGGACGAAGCTGACGAGCTACGTCCCCTACGAGTGGCCCGTACGGATCACAGGCGTGCGGGGCCGCGAGGTCACCCTCGAACGCCCCCTGCCCCTGGACCTCCGCCCCGAGTGGGACCCCCGGCTGATCTCGGGGGCCGAGCCGCTGACCGACGCGGGGGTGGCCGGTCTGACCCTGGAGGCGCCGCCGCTCGCGCAGTCCCCGCACCTGCTCGACGAGGGCTACAACGGCGTCACTTTCCAGTGCGCGTACGACTGCTGGGCGGAGGACGTGGTCGTCCGCCACGTCGACAACGGCTTCGGGCTCGTCGCCGCCTCCGCCTGCACCCTGCGCCGCACGCGCGTGGAGGGGCGCGGCTCCCACCACCCGTACTTCTGCCGGGAGGGCGCACACGACAACCTCGTCGAGGACTTCCACATCGCCGCCCGTACCGTCCCCGCCCCGGCCGGCACCCAGCTCCACGGCATCAACGTCGAAGGCCTGTCCAGCCACAACGTCTGGTCGCGCGGGGTCATGGAGATGGGCACCTTCGACACCCACCGGGGGATGCCCTTCGCCAACGTCCGCACCGGGATCACCGTCGAGAACAACGGCCGCCACGGCGGTGACGCCTCCGCCGGACCGCTCTACGGGGCCCGGTTCACCCACTGGAACGTGACGGTCACCAACGGCCGGGCCGGCCTGGTGAAGATCGACACCATCGCCCCGTACAGCGCCACGGTCGGCATCAGCGAAGTCCGTGAATTCGACCAGACCGACGTCCCGGACTTCACGGGCGACCTCCACGCGCGCGTAGAGGCCTACGGCACCCCGGACGCCGTCCGCCCCGGGAACCTGTACGAGGCCCAGCGGGCGCTCAGCCCGGAGTGACGGCGGCGTTCCGGTAGCGCCCCGGTGTCGTGCCGAACTCGCGGCGGAAGGCATGGGACAGGGCGTACGGCGTTGCGTAGCCGACGTGGCGGGCGACGGCGGCCAGCGGGTCGCCGGTGTCCCGGAGCAGGGTGGCGGCGAGGGTCAGCCGCCACCAGGTGAGGTACGCCATCGGGGGCCGGCCCACGAGAGCGGTGAAGCGGCGGGCGAGGGTGGGCCGGGAGACGCCCGCCTCGGCCGCGAGCCGGTCGACGGTCCACGGCGCGGCCGGGTCGGAGTGCAGCGCGCGCAGCGCGGCGGCGGTCACCGGGTCCCCGAGGACCGCCGGCCAGACTCCGGCGGTGCTCTCGGCCAGCCAGGACCGGATCATGTACACGAGCAGCAGGTCGAGCAGGCTGGGCAGGGCCGCACAGGCGCCGGGGTGCCGCTCGTCCAGCTCGCCGCCGAGCAGGGTGATCGCCGCGCGGAGCTCGGGCCGCCCGCCGGCCCGGTCCGGCAGGTGGACGAGCGGCGGGAGTTCGGCGAGGAGCGGGTGGACGTGGCTGCGGTCGAGCCGGTACTTGCCGCAGACCATCTCGACCTCGCGCTCGCCGGATTCGGTACGGGGCGGGCGCGGCAGGCTCCCGTCGGCCCACCGGTCGAAGGGCACCGCCCGCGCCACCCGCTCCGCGTCGGCGGGCGCGTCGGCGATGACGTGCCCGGTGCCGTGCGGGAGCAGCACCGCGTCCCCGGCGCCGAGGGCGACCGGCTCGCCGCCGTCGGGCAGCAGCCAGCAGCTGCCCCGCAGGACGACGTGGAAGCCAGCCCCGTCGTACGGATCGAGCCGCGCGCACCAGCGGCCGCCGACCCTGACCCGGTCGGAGGAGGGCCGCCCGGCACGTACGGTCGAGATCGCGTCGCTCACCACGTCCATGGGGCGGCAGCGTACTCCCGGCGCATGAGCCTTCCGCGTATCCGAATGAGCTGATCGCGCATTGAGAGGCTCACCGTCCCCTCCGTACCGTCGACGGCATGACGAACGAGAGCGCACAGAGCATCGTCCTGGGGGACGTCGAGATCGTCCGGATCGTCGAGTGGCGGGGCCCGTTCGGCCCGCCCGGAGTCCTCGTCCCGGACGCCGGGGCCGAGCTGTGGAAGGACAACGAGGAGTGGCTGGCGCCCGACCACTGGACGCCGGAAGCCGACAGCACGGTCATGGCGCTGCAGAGCTGGGTGCTGCGCAGCGGGGGCCGGACGGTCCTGGTCGACACGGGGGTGGGCGACGGGCGCGAGCGCCCGCACTCGCCGCACTTCCACCACCGGCAGGACGGTTTCCTCGGCCGCCTGGAGCGGGCCGGGATCCGCCCGGAGGACGTCGACGTCGTCGTCAACACCCATCTGCACGCCGACCACGTCGGCTGGAACACGTATGACGCGGGAGGGGAGTGGATGCCGGCCTTCCCGAACGCCGAGTACCTCGTCCCGGCCGCCGACGACGTCCACTTCGGCCCGGGGAACGCGTACGGCGGCGGGCTCCAGGAGGAGGACCGGCTGGTGTACGAGGACAGCGTGGCGCCCGTGCACCGCGCGGGTCTGGTCCGGCTCTGGGACGGGTCGCACCGCATCGACGAGAACCTCGTCCTGGAGTCCGCGCCCGGCCACACGCCCGGCTCCGCCGTGCTGCGGCTCGCCTCGGGCACCGACCGCGCGGTCTTCGTCGGCGACCTCCTGCACAGCCCGGTGCAGTTCGCCGCCCCCGGCTGCTCCAGTTGCTTCTGCGTGGACCCGGCGGGTGCGGCGGCCAGCCGCCGGCGGATCCTCGAACGGGCGGCGGACGAGCGGGAACTGGTCGTCCCCGCGCACTTCGCCGGGGCGGGGGCGGCGGAAGTGCGCAGGGACGGGACGGGTTTCGCGCCGGTGCGGTGGGCGGCGTACGACGACCCGGAGCGGGTCAGCCGCTGACGGAGGAGGAAGAGGAGGCGACGGGCTCGGCGGGGGCGACGGGGGTGCCTCCGCCGACCTGGCCGGACCCCTCGAACTCCTGGGAGTCGTCGGACTTCTCGAACGTCTCGGACTTCCCGAACTCCTCGGGGTCCTCGGCGAGGGCCTTCCGGAGTCGGACGAAGTACCCGACCGCGGCGATCGCACCGATCGCCGTCGTCGCGGCCCACAGCACGTCCGGCCCGGGCCCGTCGACGATCGCACCGGCGCCGATCGGGGCGACGAAGCCGGCGACGGCCCAGGACATGCCCATCACGCCCTGGTAGCGGCCCCGGGCGTGCTCGGGGGCGAGGCGGGCGGTGGCGGCGGCGTTCGTCGGGACGTGGATCATCTCGCCGACCGTCCAGACGACCACGGTCGCGGCGAAGGCGACGGGGGAGCCGGCGAGGGCGGTGGCGCCGGTGCCGAGGGCGAAGAGGAGGGCGGAGAGGGTGAGCAGCAGGACGGGGGAGCGCTTGTCGGTCAGCTTGTTGACGAGCAGCTGGAAGCCGACGATCACGATGCCGTTGACGGCGATGACGACGCCGTACGAGGAGGGGGAGAGCCCCTGGTGCGCCATGGTGAGCGGCAGGCCGATCCAGGGGGCGGTGAAGACGAGGCAGACGAGGAGGTTGAGCAGGACGAGGGTGCGGAAGGGCGCGTCGCGCAGCACGGTGAGCATGCTGACCTTCTCCTCGGCGACCGGCGTGCCCTCCGTCCCGACACGGGCCTCGGGCCGGGTCTCGGGGAGCCGGAGGAAGACGATGACGGCGCAGAGGGTGGTGGCGACGGCGTCGACGACGAAGAGGGTGCGGTAGCCGAGGAAGGCGGCGGCGCCGCCGCCGATGGAGGCGATGGCGAAGCCGAGGTTGAGGGCCCAGTAGTTGAGGGCGTACGCCCGGCGCACGTCGTGGGCGGGGACCATGTCGGCGATGGTCGCGTTGATGGAGGGGCGGACGGCCTGCATGGCGACGCCCATGAGGAGCACGACGAGGGCGATGCCCCAGGCGCTGGTGACGAAGGCGAGCAGCAGGGCGCAGGCGGCGGCCGCGAGGTGCATGGTGACCATGGTGGGGCGGCGGCCCCAGCGGTCGGTCAGCAGACCGCCGAGCGGGGAACCGGCGACACCGCCGAGCCCGTGGAGGGCGACGACGAGTCCGGCGAACCAGGCGGAGTGCCCGAGCTCGACGGTCAGGTAGAGGGACAGGAAGGTCAGGACGAAGGCGCCGGTCCGGTTGACCAGGGTCGACAGCCACAACCACCAGAAGCCTTGGGGGAGGCCGGAGACCGTCTCGCGGGCTGATCGTCTGAGCGAATCGATGGACATGTGTGGCGGCCCCCTGTGGTGCGTAAGCCCTGCTTCCGGGTCTCGTAACTTACGCATCTCATACGTCGGACGCCAGCGAATTGACGACGCGCGTCAATCGTCAGCGGTCGATTAGGCTCGTACGCATGGCCGACGCACCGTACAAGCTGATCCTCCTCCGCCACGGCGAGAGCGAGTGGAACGAGAAGAATCTGTTCACCGGATGGGTGGACGTGAACCTCACCGCCAAGGGCGAGAAGGAGGCGACGCGCGGCGGCGAGCTGATCAAGGACGCCGGCCTGCTGCCCGACGTGCTCCACACCTCGCTCCAGAAGCGCGCCATCCGCACCGCGCAGCTCGCCCTCGAGGCCGCCGACCGCCACTGGATCCCGGTCAGCCGCTCGTGGCGCCTGAACGAGCGCCACTACGGCGCCCTCCAGGGCAAGGACAAGGCGCAGACCCTCGCCGAGTTCGGCGAGGAGCAGTTCATGCTGTGGCGCCGCTCGTACGACACCCCGCCGCCGGCGCTCTCGGACGACAGCGAGTACTCGCAGGCCCACGACGCCCGCTACCAGACGATCCCGCCGGAGCTGCGCCCGCAGACCGAGTGCCTCAAGGACGTCGTCGAGCGGATGCTCCCGTACTGGTACGACAACATCGTCCCGGACCTCCTCGCCGGCCGCACGGTCCTGATCGCCGCCCACGGCAACAGCCTCCGCGCCCTGGTGAAGCACCTGGACGGCATCTCGGACGCCGACATCGCGGGCCTGAACATCCCGACGGGCATCCCGCTCTCCTACGAGCTGGACGAGAACTTCAAGCCCCTCAACCCGGGCGGCACCTACCTCGACCCGGAGGCCGCGGCGGCCGCCATCGAGGCCGTCAAGAACCAGGGCAAGAAGTAGCCCTTACCCCCGAAAGAGCCCCCGACCTGCGGTTTCCCCGCCGGGAGGGGGCTTCTTCGTGCTTGTGTTCCGTCGGTTTTCCGGGGAGTTGGTGGATTCGTCTTGTTCGGGTGGTGTCCTGTGGGGGTTCCAGGTGTGTGACAGGGCAGGGGCGGCGCTTTCGCGGTGGTGGGGGCGTTGCTACGTTCCGGGGCAAGGGCGCGGCCGCGGTGGTCGCCCGTGAAGAGGGGGACTTCCCGATGAATGCCGACCGTCTCAGACCCGCCGCTCTCGCCTTCGCCGCCGTCGCGCTGACCGCCGTGCTCACCGGATGCCAGGGCAACGGTTCCGCTGCCGCGCCCGCCGCGCCGAGTACGCCGAGTACGCCGAGTGCTCCTGCGGCGAGCAGTGCCGCTCCCGCCGCTCCCGGGGACGGCGCCGGGTCGGCCGGTGTTCCGAGCGCCGTGCCCGCCGTGAAGAAGCCCTCCGCCCCGAAGACCTCCGCCCCGAAGACCTCCGCGCCCAAGCCGAAGCCCACCGCCGCGCCCGCCCCCGCCGGCTGTGTCGACTCGGCTCCCGGGCCCGACGACGTCGACCCCGACGAGTTCGCGCTCTACCGGATCGAGGAGCTCGACCCCAGCACCGGGAAGGTGAACCTCGTCGTCCAGCACGGGGCCTGGGGCTGCGGATCGCCCGACTCCGACGGAGGGCCGTTCGTCGTCACCGGCGAGGAGAGCCGCATGGCCCTCGACCAGGCCGCGTACGTCACCGCCACCAACCCCGTCGTCACCAGCACCGAGAACCAGCGCATCGGCGTGCAGGAGCTGATCGACTGGGTGAACGCCCACCCCGACTCGGGGCTCGTCTTCCGGTACGAGACCGGGGACGACGGCGCGATCCACCGCCTCGAGGAGGTCTTCACCCCATAGGCCCCTGTCGGCCGGTCGGGTGAGGGCGAATCCTTCCGCCTGCGGTGCGCCGCTTACCGGGTGGCGCACGCGGCTAGGGGTGGGGTGACCTTGGTCGTCCTCACCGAAACGAGAACCCCGTGCGTCTCCGCCACTCCGTCGCCTCCGTCTGCGGCGCCCTCGCCCTCACCGCCGCCCTGGCCTCCCCCGCCCACGCCGCCACCGGCGACTTCGGCTACTCCTTCGTCGGCATCAGCGGCGACACCCAGCGGGCCACGCTGCACGACCCGGCGAGCGGCGAGTGCATCACGATCCCCGAGGCCGCCGACCCGGACGCCTCCGAGCCCGCCTTCGCGCCGCACAACGACACGGACGACTACGCGATGGTCTTCACCGAGACCGACTGCTCCGGTGACTCCTGGACCCTCCGGCCCCACGGCCGGCCGGCCACCGAGCGGCTGAAGCTGCGTTCGGTGATCTTCTTCCGGCCGTAGCGGGCCCGGCGGGCTTCCGCTCAGAACCCCTCGCACGCGTGCGCGCGGAAGTCCGCCACCGTCGTCGTCCGGACCGTGTCGCCGACCGAGTACGAGACCTGGTCCGGCGTCAGCTTCTTCAGGTCCGCCGGCGTGAAGGAGTGATGGCCCGTCGCCCACGAGCTGTCCTGGGTCGTGCCGTAGAGGGTGTAGAGCCGACCCGGCTTCAGGGCGTGCGGGGGCGCGTCCGGGGTCCAGAAGTTGGTGGCGGTCTCGAAGCCGGGCGGGGTGGTCAGGGGCCAGGTCGCGTATCCGGTGACGGGTACGGCCGAGGTCCAGCCGTCCGTGTACTCCGGTTCCCCCGCGTCCGCCGTGGCCTCCGCGCCCGGGTCGGTGACCGGCTCGTCCGGGTACAGCACCGCCGCGTCGACCTGGTCGTGGCACACCAGGATCACGCCCAGCGGCTCCCCCTCGGCGGTCACGGTCACACCCGTGAGGCCCGCGACCGGGACGGTGCAGCCGGCCAGCGTGGGCAGCAACGCGGCGAGGACGGCGGCGGTCGTGAGCGTGCGGCGCGGCCGGTGCGTGCGCGTCATGGGCGTCATGGGCGTCATTCTGGGGCGGCCCGATAAACGCGGGCGGAGATCCCGCCCAATCGTTACTGTCCAGAACATGAGCACGTCACTCCGTCTGGAGCAGATCACCCCCGCCACCGTCGACGCGGCACTCGCCCTGCGCGTCCACCCGCACCAGGAGCGCAACGTCGCCCCCGTCGTGAAGTCCCTCGCGGAGGCGTACGCCTTCGGGGAGAACGCCTGGCCGCGCCTGATCTTCGACGGCGACGAGCTCGTCGGCTTCCTGATGGCCTTCCTCGACATCGCGTGGAACGAGGAGAAGGATCCGGACGACCGGCGCAGTGGGCTCTGGCGGCTCAACATCTCCGCCGACGCACAGGGCAAGGGGTACGGACGCTTCGCCGTCGACGCCCTGCGCGAGGAGCTGCGCCGTCGCGGCGCATCGCGGCTGTACGTCACCTGGGAGCCCGGCCCGGACGGGCCCGGCGCCTTCTACGAGCGGCTGGGATTCCGTACGACCGGTGAGGCCAGCGGCGGCCAGACCGTCGGCGTGCTCGACATATAGCGCGCTCGGTACAGAGAGGAGAGGGGGTGGGGTGTTCGCACCCCACCCCCTCACCGATCAGCCCGAGCAGCCACCGCACTGGCACGGGGAGCCCGACTGGCAGCCGCAGCCGCAGCCCGAGCCGCAGCCGCAGGCGCCGAGTACGGGCAGGAACACCGCCTCACGCGGCGCCTCCGGCGTGGAGTCCGTCGTCATGGGGGATTCGGCCATGGGGTCCCTCCCTTTCGAGGCGTGCATCGCCTCCCCCCATTGCATGCCCACTCGGACCGGCGCATCAACGGCGCACCGGAGTGCGCGCGCCTACGCGCCCTCCACCGGCGCGTCCGCCGCCTGCAGCTCGTCCGCGTGCTCACCCGTCACCAGGTACACGACACGCTTCGCCACCGACACCGCGTGGTCCGCGAACCGCTCGTAGTACCGGCCGAGCAGCGTCACGTCCACGGCCGTCTCGATGCCGTGCTTCCAGCGGTCGTCCATCAGGTGCTGGAAGAGCGCCCGGTGCAGCAGGTCCATCTCGTCGTCGTCCTGCTCCAGCTGGAGCGCCAGGTCGACGTCCTTCGTGATGATGACCTCCGCCGCCTTCGCCATCAGGCGCTGCGCCAGCTGACCCATCTCCAGGATGGTCGCGTGCAGGTCACGCGGCACCGCGGTGTCCGGGAACCGCAGCCGCGCCAGCTTCGCCACGTGCTGCGCCAGGTCGCCGGAGCGCTCCAGGTCGGCGCTCATCCGCAGCGAGGTCACCACGATCCGCAGATCCGTCGCCACCGGCTGCTGCCGTGCGAGCAGCGCTATCGCCCGCGCCTCCAGGTCGTGCTGGAGGTCGTCGACCTTCTGGTCCGCCGCGATCACGCTCTCCGCGAGCTTGAGATCCGCGTCGAGCATCGCCGTCGTGGCGCGCCCGATCGCCGACCCGACGAGCCGGGCCATCTCGACCAGGCCTTCGCCGATCGAGTCCAGTTCCTCGTGGTACGCGTCCCGCATGGATGTCCCTCTCTACGCAAAGCTCCGGGGTCCGGGTGGGGCTCGGACCCCCACGTTCCCACGTTCGGCCCCCTACGCGTCCGGATTCACCCCCTGATGTGAACCGGCACTTTCCCCCAGGTGAACTCTGGGCGACACACGCCACTCCGGTCGCCGGGGCAAATGAACCACCCGCATCTCCATGGTGAACTCTGGGCGACGACTGTTCGAGCAGCCACTCGGACGGCTGGGAGAGTGTCCGCGCACCCGCATAACCTTGGGGGCATGGACGTGAACGCGGCGGTCGCCGCATTGGCAGCGATCGCCGGAGTGTGCACCGGCGTGATCGCCATGCTGGCGTTCCGCTGGAGCGAACGCGACCAGGCGCGCCCGACCCGTACCTCGCTGCACACCGACGCCGTGCTCCCGCCCGGCGTCGACACCGTGCTTTCCGTGCTGCGCTCCTCCGCGGTCGTTCTCGACGAGAGCGACTCCGTGGTGAAGGCCAGCTCGGCGGCGTACGCGCTCGGCCTGGTCCGGGGCGGCAAGCTGGCCATCGAACCCATGCTCAACATGGCCCGTGACACCCGCCGCGACGGGGAGATACGGCAGGTCGAGCTGGACCTGGCCCGGCGCGGCACCGGACGCGGCGAGGCCCTCGCCGTCTCCGCCCGGGTCGCCCCGCTGGGCTCGCGGCTGGTGCTGCTCCTGGTCGAGGACCTCACCGAGGCCCGTCGTATCGAAGCGGTACGGCGCGACTTCGTCGCCAACGTGAGCCATGAGCTCAAGACTCCCGTCGGCGCGCTCTCCCTGCTCTCCGAGGCGGTCATGGACGCCTCGGACGACCCCGAGGCGGTCACCCGCTTCGCCGGCCGGATGCAGATCGAGGCGACCCGCCTCACCAACCTCGTACAGGAGCTGATCGACCTCTCCCGCGTGCAGAACGACGACCCGCTGGAGGACTCCGAGCCGGTGTCCGTGGACGAGCTCGTCGCCGAGGCGATCGACCGCTCACGGCAGCCGGCCTCCACCAAGCAGATCACCATGGTCTCCGGGGGCGCCGCCGATCTGTACGTGTGGGGCAGCCGGGGTCAGCTCGCCGCGGCCCTCGGCAACCTCGTCGAGAACGCCGTCAACTACTCACCGGCCCGTACGCGGGTGGGCATCGCCGCCCGCCGTGTCGCCGCGCCCGCCGGCGACGTGATCGAGATAGCCGTGACCGACCAGGGCATCGGCATTCCCGACAAGGACAAGGAGCGCGTCTTCGAGCGCTTCTACCGCGTCGACCCGGCCCGCTCCCGTGCCACCGGCGGTACGGGGCTCGGCCTGGCCATCGTCAAGCACGTGGCCGCCTCGCACGGCGGGGAGGTCACCGTCTGGAGCACCGAGGGTCAGGGCTCCACCTTCACCCTGCGGCTGCCCGAGGCGGGCGCCGCACGGGACCGCCGGCCCGCCTCGTCCTCCACCCCAGATCTCATGACCGAACCGCTTCCCGCCCCGGAGGTCCTTCCGTGACCCGAGTGCTCGTCGTCGAGGATGAGGAATCCTTCAGCGACGCCCTGTCGTACATGCTCCGCAAGGAGGGCTTCGAGGTCGCCGTCGCGGCGACCGGGCCCGACGGCCTCGACGAGTTCGAGCGCAACGGAGCCGACCTCGTCCTCCTCGACCTGATGCTTCCGGGTCTGCCCGGTACCGAGGTGTGCCGCCAGCTGCGCGGCCGCTCGAACGTCCCGGTGATCATGGTGACCGCCAAGGACAGCGAGATCGACAAGGTCGTCGGCCTGGAGATAGGAGCCGACGACTACGTGACCAAGCCCTTCTCCTCGCGGGAGCTGGTCGCCCGCATCCGCGCGGTGCTGCGCCGCCGCGGCGAGCCGGAGGAGGTCACCCCGGCGGCCCTGGAGGCCGGCCCGGTCCGCATGGACGTCGACCGCCACGTGGTGACGGTCTCCGGCGGCAAGGTCGACCTGCCGCTGAAGGAGTTCGACCTCCTGGAGATGCTGCTGCGCAACGCGGGCCGCGTGCTGACCCGTATGCAGCTCATCGACCGGGTCTGGGGCGCGGACTACGTCGGCGACACCAAGACCCTCGACGTCCACGTCAAGCGCCTCCGCGCCAAGATCGAGCCGGACCCGGGTGCGCCCCGGTACCTGGTGACGGTCCGCGGCCTGGGCTACAAGTTCGAGCCGTAAAGAGCCGTAAAGAGCCGTAAAGCTGTAGAGAGCTGTGAAGAGCCGTAACGGTCGGCAGCAGCTGTGAACTACGTGAAAGGGCGCCCCCTCAGGGGGCGCCCTTTCACGTAGGACTGCCTGGCGTCAGTGGCCGGCCGTCGTCGGCTCGCCCGAGGCCGGGGTCTCGGCGCCGTGCGAGGCCTCGCCCGAGGGCGACGTGGAGGCGGTCGGCGAGGCGCTGGCGGCCTCCGCCGGGAGGCCCGGGACCACGGTCGGGCCGTACTCCTTGAAGTAGCTCTTCGACGGGACGACGAAGGCGCTCAGGCCGACGTCGCCGGTCTTGCTGAGCTTGAAGACGACCTTCTGCGCGTCGCCGTCACGGGCGGCCTCGGAGCCGTTCTCGATCAGCGCGGAGGCGTTGCCCTCGCCGCCGATGACGACGGAGCCGTGGGCCGGGACGACGATCGGGCCGGCGCCCTCGGCCGCCTTCAGCTTCACGACGGCGGCCGTGCCGGGCAGGCGGATCGCGTCGATCGTCTGCGGCAGGCTGCCGTTGTTGAAGACGGTGGCGGAGACGGCGGCCGGGCCCTTGGTGCCGGGCAGCGGCTGGGTGATGACCAGCGCGTTCTGGATCTTGACGTCGTCGACCGTGACGGCGGCGTTGTCCGGCCGCACTTCCAGCGTCTGCGCGTCGTTGCCCGCACCACAGGCGGACAGCGCGGCGACGGAGAACACGATGGCGGTGGCGGCGAGGGCGCCGCGTCGAAGGCTGCGGCTCACGGCGGCGGCATCTCCTAGGACGTACGGACAGGCGTGGAACTAAGGGACAGCTAAAGGTGTGTCAGCGCGCTTAGGTTACCGAGCCTCACTCCGCGTCCCGCACCCGACCCGCCCCTAACCGGTCACAGCCGTCCCCGGGACCGGCCACGACGCCCGTCCCGTCGCGCGCCGTGCGCTCCTGGGGCGTCACCCCGCGTGGCCGGATCACGACCCATTGACCTGCCGTTCACATAACCGCCTTGATCAATTCGACGGCCGCCGCGCATTCCCCCGAGCCGGCCCTCGGGGAAATCCCGTACCGATGTCGCTTGATGTCCACTGATCAATTTCAGGAATCACTCCGGCACGCCTCCGTACGGGTGGTCGATCCTCGAACGGAGTAGGCGAAGAAGCCCACTCCGAACCCGACAAAACCGGACATCGCTCCTCCCTCGGGGGCCTCCAGGTGTGTGTAACGTGCGCGTTTCTCTCCGTCCACGCAGCCGCTCCGACCTGCGAATACCGCCTTCCGGAAGCCCTCCGCAGCACGTTCGTGTCACCGTTGTCAAGCCCCGAGATATGCCCTGACCTGCGAAAACGCCATTCAGAAGAAGCCGAATCCGTGTTACCCTGGATAGCCACGGAAGGGGTACCTGTCACATGACGTTCAAGGTTGGCGACACCGTGGTCTATCCCCATCACGGGGCCGCGCTGATCGAGGCCATCGAAACTCGCCAGATCAAAGGCGTGGACAAGACCTACTTGGTGCTCAAGGTCGCGCAGGGCGACCTGACGGTTCGTGTACCGGCGGACAATGCGGAGTTCGTCGGTGTTCGCGACGTGGTCGGTCAGGACGGGCTGGACCGGGTCTTCGAGGTGCTGCGTGCACCGTACGCCGAAGAGCCGACGAACTGGTCCCGTCGCTACAAGGCAAATCTCGAGAAGCTCGCCTCCGGCGATGTCATCAAGGTCGCCGAAGTAGTGCGCGACCTGTGGCGTCGTGAGCGCGAGCGCGGACTTTCCGCAGGTGAGAAGCGCATGCTCGCCAAGGCTCGTCAGATCCTGGTGAGCGAGCTGGCCCTCGCGGAGAACACGAACGAGGACAAGGCCGAGGCCCTCCTCGACGAGGTCCTCGCGTCCTGAGCCGCGTTCCCAAGTGAAGCAGTGAAGCGATGCCGCGGTGCCCGCTGGCGTGCTGTGATCCACACAGTGCTGCCGTCGGGCGCTGCGGCATGTTCGCGTGCGTCCCATGTTCGCGTACGTTAGCGGTGCGTACGCGTCACAGCACCGCTGAAGTAACCCGCACCCCCTGAACTTCTCTACGCCCGAACCCCTGTGCCCACGCGGCCACGCCTCGACCGTCGTCACGGAAAGGGCCCGGTCAAGGCGGTGCGTCCGGCACGGTGAGGCCATACCCATGTCGGCCGCGGAAACAAACCTGCCGGAGTGCAACCGATGTCAGACGAAGTGCGTCCCAGTCGTACCGCCGTGGTGATCCCGGCCGCAGGGCGGGGCGTACGCCTCGGCCCGGGCGCCCCCAAGGCGCTCCGCGCGCTGAACGGCACCCCCATGCTCATCCACGCCGTCCGCGCGATGGCCGCCTCCCGCGCGGTCTCGCTCGTCGTCGTGGTCGCGCCGTCCGACGGCGCCGCCGAGGTCAAGAACCTCCTCGACGCCCACGCCCTGCCCGAGCGGACCGACTATCTCGTCGTCCCCGGCGGCGACACCCGCCAGGAGTCCGTCCACCTCGGCCTCAAGGCGCTCCCCGAGGGCGTGACCACCGTCCTCGTCCACGACGCGGCCCGCCCGCTGGTCCCCGTCGAGACCGTGGACGCCGTCATCGAGGCCGTACGGGACGGGGCCGTCGCCGTCGTCCCCGCGCTGCCCGTCGCCGACACCGTCAAGGAGGTCGAGCCGGCCGAGAAGCCCGGCGACCCCGAGCAGGTCGTCGCCACCCCGGTCCGCGCCCGCCTCCGCGCCGTCCAGACCCCGCAGGGCTTCGACCACGACACCCTGGTCAACGCCCACGCCACCATCGCCCTCACCGGCGAGGGCGCCACCGACGACGCCGGCATGGTCGAGCGGCTCGGCGCGCCCGTCGTCGTCGTGCCCGGCCACGAAGAGGCCTTCAAGGTGACCCGACCCCTCGACCTCGTCCTCGCCGAGGCCGTACTCGCCCGCAGGAGGGCCAACGATGGCTTCTGAGCTCCCCCAAGTTCTCGGCTCCGCTCGAACAGGGGGTACCCCCATGCTCCTTCCCCGTACCGGCATCGGCACGGACGTCCACGCCTTCGAGAAGGGCCGCGAGCTCTGGTGCGCCGGGCTCCTGTGGGAAGGCCCCGACAGCGACGGGTACGGGCTCGCCGGGCACTCCGACGGTGACGTCGCCGCCCACGCCGCCTGCGACGCGCTCTTCTCCGCCGCCGGCATCGGCGATCTCGGCGCCCACTTCGGCACCTCGCGCCCCGAGTGGTCCGGCGCCTCCGGCGTCACCCTGCTCGCCGAGGCCGCGCGGATCGTCCGGGCCGAGGGGTACGAGATCGGGAACATCGCCGTGCAGGTCGTCGGCGTCCGCCCCAAGGTCGGCAAGCGGCGCGACGAGGCGCAGAAGGCGCTGAGCGAGGCGGCGGGCGCCCCCGTCTCCGTCTCGGGCACGACCACGGACGGGCTCGGTCTCACCGGCCGCGCCGAGGGCCTGGCCGCGCTCGCGACCGCCCTCGTCTACCCCGTATCGCCCCGGCAGCAGTGAAAATCGTGCCCCGCCGCCGGGAATCGGTCGCAGGGCACTACCACACGCCCACTACCCTGGAGTGGTGACTATTCGCCTGTACGACACCAGCGCCCGGCAGATCCGTGACTTCACCCCGCTCACGCCGGGCTGCGTCTCGATCTACCTCTGTGGTGCCACCGTGCAGGCGGCCCCGCACATCGGCCACATCCGGTCGGGGCTGAACTTCGACATCATGCGCCGCTGGTTCGCCTACCGCGGCTACGACGTCACGTTCATCCGCAACGTCACCGACATCGACGACAAGATCATCAGGAAGGGCTCCGAGCAGGGGCGCCCCTGGTGGTCCATCGGCTACGAGAACGAGCGCGCGTTCAACGACGGCTACCACGCCCTCGGTTGCCTGCCGCCGACCTACGAGCCCCGCGCCACCGGTCACGTCCCCGAGATGATCGAGATGATGCGGGGTCTGATCGAGCGCGGCCACGCCTACGAGGCCGACGGCAGCGTCTACTTCGACGTGCGCTCCTTCCCGGGGTACCTGGAGCTCTCCAACCAGGACATCGACGACCTCCGCCAGCCCTCCGAGGAGGGCATCACCGGCAAGCGCGACCCGCGCGACTTCGCCATGTGGAAGGCGACCAAGCCGGGCGAGCCCGACTGGGAGACCCCGTGGGGCCGCGGCCGTCCCGGCTGGCACCTGGAGTGCTCGGCCATGGCCCACAAGTACCTGGGCTCCGCCTTCGACATCCACGGCGGCGGCCTCGACCTGATCTTCCCGCACCACGAGAACGAGATCGCCCAGGCCAAGGCCTTCGGCGACGAGTTCGCCCAGTACTGGGTGCACAACGCCTGGGTCACCATGAGCGGCGAGAAGATGTCGAAGTCGCTCGGCAACAGCGTGCTGGTGTCCGAGATGGTGAAGAACTGGCGCCCGATCGTCCTGCGCTACTACCTGGGCACCCCGCACTACCGCTCGATGATCGAGTACAGCGAGGAGTCCCTGCGCGAGGCCGAGTCGGCCTTCGCCCGCATCGAGGGCTTCGTCCAGCGCGCCACCGAGAAGGCCGGGACGACCGTCGCCCCCGCCGCCGAGGTGCCGCCGGCCTTCGCCGAGGCCATGGACGACGACCTGGGCGTCCCGCACGCGCTCGCGATCATCCACACCACCGTCCGCCAGGGCAACAGCGCCCTCGCCGCGGACGACAAGGACGAGGCCATCGCCCGCCTCGCCGAGGTCCGCGCCATGCTCGGCGTCCTCGGCCTGGACCCGCTCGACCCGCACTGGGCCGAGGAGACCGGTGGCGGCGAGGAGCTCCACGGCGTCGTCGACACCCTCGTACGCCTCGTGCTCCAGCAGCGCGAGTCGGCGCGCGAGCGCAAGGACTGGGCGACCGCGGACGCGATCCGCGACCACCTCAACCAGTCCGGCCTCGCCATCGAGGACAGCCCCGACGGCCCCCGCTGGACGCTGGGCAACCGTTAGAAGACGTGCCGCTCGGGCCTCCGGGCGGCACACTTCAGTTACAGACCTACGTGCGCGCGTCACCGACCTGCGTACGCAACACCGAGGATTAGGTAGTCATGGCCGGGAACAGCCAGCGCAGGAACCGTCGTACGTCCAACAAGAAGGGTGCGACGGTCGGCAGCGGTGGCCAGCGGCGCAAGGGCCTCGAAGGCAAGGGCCCGACGCCCAAGGCCGAGGACCGCAAGGGCCACAAGGCGTACCGCGTCTCCAACGCGATGGCCCGGCAGGCGGCCAAGCGCCGTCCCGCGCCCCGCCGCGGCGGCCCCAAGGGCGCCAGCGAGATGGTCGTCGGCCGCAACCCGGTCTTCGAGGCGCTGCGCGACGGCGTGCCCGCCACCACGCTGTACGTGCAGCAGTTCATCGACAACGACGAGCGCGTGCGCGAGGCCCTCCAGCTCGCCGGCGCGCGCGGCAACATCAACCTGATGGAAGCCCCGCGCCCCGAGCTCGACCGGATGACCAACGGACTGAACCACCAGGGCCTGGTCCTCGTGGTCCCGCCGTACGAGTACGCGCACCCCGAGGACCTCACCGCCGCGGCCTACGACGACGGCGAGGAGCCGCTGATCGTCGCCCTCGACGGCGTCACCGACCCGCGCAACCTCGGCGCGATCGTCCGCTCCGTCTCCGCCTTCGCGGGCCACGGCGTGGTCATCCCCGAGCGCCGGGCCGCCGGCATGACCGCCGGTGCCTGGAAGACCTCCGCCGGCACCGCCGCGCGCACCCCGGTCGCCCGCGTCACCAACCTGACCCGCGCCCTGCAGGAGTACAAGAAGGCCGGCATCGCCGTCGTCGGCCTCGCCGCCGAGGGCACGCACGAGGTGCAGGACCTGGAGGCGCTCGGCGGCCCGGTCGTCATCGTCGTCGGCTCCGAGGGCAAGGGCCTCTCCCGGCTCGTCGGCGAGACCTGCGACTTCCTCGTCCGCATCCCGATGCCGGGCGGCGCCGAGTCGCTCAACGCCGGTGTCGCCGCCGGTGTCGTGCTCTACGAGGCGGCCCGCCGCCGCATGCGCTGACCCGAACGAGGGAACCGCCCCGGCCGTGATCTTGACGGGCCTCGGACATTTGGCAACCGTCAAGGCAGTGTCCTAACCGCACATCACTCGGTTAGATGAGTGTGGACACCAGAACGCCCCGGCCGGGGTTCGACGATCAGCCCGCGCTGAGCATGGTCAAGGTGGATTCCGATCCCGCCCAGGTGATCGTGAACCACGCCAGCTTCCGTGTGCGGCTCGCGCCGGCCCCGCAGCCGAAGTTCGCGGCTCGTACCGCCGCCCTGTCCGGAGTGGGAGGGGGCGGCCCGCGCCGTCGCCCCGTCGTGTGGACCGGAAAGTCCGCGCCGGGCGCGACCGGCCTCCTCCAGGCCGTGCGCGAGTCGTCCGTCTCCACGCTCGAACCCGTCGGACACGGCAGGCACGGCGTCGGCGACACCCAGGCCATCCCGCGCATCGACACCACCATGCCCACCCCCGTGGTGCCCGCCGAGGCCGCGCCCCTGCTGCCGCCGATGCGCCGCGCCGAGGGCGCCTACGACGAGGTGTACGACCTCGGGCCCGAGCCCGCCGAGCCGTACGAGCCCGACGCGCCGCACGCCCGGACCGCCCAGCGCCACGGCCAGGACAACGTCCGGCACGCCTACTACCCCGGCCGCCGGATGAACCTCGGCGTGGTCCTCCTCCCGCTCCGCGTCTTCCTCGGCTTCATCTCCATCTACGCGGGCATGGGCAAGCTCTGCGACCCCGTCTACTTCGACGGCGGCGAGCGCGGCTCCATGGTGAAGTGGCTCAACTCCCTCCACCCCTGGGCCCTCGCCGAACCGCTGCGCGACTTCGCCCTCCAGCACCCCGTCGGCGCCGGACTCACCGTCGCCTTCCTCCAGGTCGTCGTCGGCGTCCTCACCGTCCTCGGACTCTGGCAGCGCGTCGCCGCCGTCGTCGGCGGCCTGCTCTCCGCCGCGCTCCTGCTGACCGTCAGCTGGAAGACTGTCCCGGTCTACGACTCCGCCGACATCATCTACCTGGCCGCCTGGTCCCCGCTGATCATCGCCGGCGCCCCCGTCTACTCCCTCGACGGCCGCCTCGCCGGCGAGGCCTGGCGCACCCTCGGCCCCCGCGCCGAACTCTGGGACCTCCGCCGCCGCGTCACCCGCCGCAGCACCCTCCTCGCGGCCGTCGTCGTCGGCCTCACCCTCCTCGTCGGCTCCGTCCTCGGCGGCGCCGTCCGCTCCACCGAGATGGTCACCGTCCCGGGCCCCAACGACGACCCGATCAACCACCTCCCCGGCCGGCCGCTCCCGCAGGAGCCGACGAGCAACGCCCCCTCGAAGGCCGCCTCCACGGCGCCCGAGCCCGCCGCGACCACCGAGGCCCCGGCCCGCAGCGAGGAGACCGAGGAGGCCGCCCGGCCCACCGAGACGACCCGCGAGTCCACCCGGACCCAGGAGCAGCGCCCGACCGCCACGCAGGGCACGAGCACCGGCACCACCAGCCGTACGCCCACGCAGTCGAAGCCGGCGCCCCCGCCGTCCACCAGCGACACCCCGAGCACCAGCGGCGGCACGTCGAGCGGCGGCTCGACCGGCTCGACCAGCACCCCGTCCGACGGCGGCTCGACGTCGGGCGGCGCGCAGAACCCGATCGGCGGCCTGCTGGGCTGACGTACGGACGCACACGGAAGGGGCGGCACCGCGGGATGCGGTGCCGCCCCTTCTCGTTCCGTACGCCGGTCCGTCAGGTCTTCTGGGCGGCCAGCTCCTTCGCGGCCTCCGTCAGGTCCTTGGCGGTGTCGATGGCCCTCCAGTACGCGCCCTGGGGCAGCGGGAAGCCCGCCAGGCGCCGCTCGCGGGCGAGGCGGGGGAAGGTGGTGCGCTCGTGGTCGCCGAGGTCGGGGAGGAGGTCCGTGAAGGCCGCGGCGAAGACGTACACGCCGGCGTTGATGAGGAACGGCGACGGGGGCGCCTCGATGAAGTCGGTGACGTTCCCGAAGGTGTCGGTCTCGACGGCGCCCCACGGGATCCGGGGGCGGGCCAGGGCGAGCGTCGCGAGGGCGTCGCGCTCGGCGTGGAAGGCGGCCATCTCGCGCAGCGAGAAGCGGGTCCAGATGTCGCCGTTGGTGGCGTACCAGGGCTGGTCCGGGGCCGGCAGGTGCGCGGCGGCGTACTTGAGGCCGCCGCCGCGGCCGAGGGGCTCGGTCTCGACGACCGTCGTCACCTTCAGCGGCAGGTCAGCGGAGGCCAGCCACTCCTGGAGCACCTCGGCGAGATGGCCGCAGGAGACGACGGCGTCGGTGACGCCCTCGGCGGCCAGCCAGGACAGCTGATGGCCGATGATCGGGGTCCCGGTGCCCGGGATCTCGACCATCGGCTTGGGGCGGTCGTCGGTGTACGGGCGGAGCCGTGTGCCCTGGCCGCCCGCCAGGACCACGGCCTGCGTCGGAGAGGTGTGCATACGGGGAACGATAGGCGCCCCGTATGTCCGATGTGCGTGACGACGCTCAGCTCGCGCGCATCACGCCGGTCGCGTACGAGGTGTCGCAGACCGGGCGGGAGTAGGCCTGGGCGCGCGAGGGGCCGTAGTGCTCGACGGCGGCGCGGCCGAGGGCGCGGGCGATGGAGAAGCAGTGCTGGGCGAGGGAGGGCCGGTTCTCCACCTCGCGCTGGAGGTGGGTGAGGGCGGTGCCGGGGTCCTTCTCCTGAAGCTCTGCGAGGAGCTGGTCGCGGAGAATATCCTGCGGGGCACGGGACTTGGCCCGGGTGGAGACGTCCGTGGAGGACGCCGTGAGCTGGGTCCCGGAGTCCTGGCCGGCCCACGGAACGGCGGACACCGCGAGCGTTCCCGAGAGCACCAGGACGACGGGCAGGACGAGGGCGAGAGAGCGGCCGATTCGGCGGGCAGTGTGCGTCACGCAGGCGAGCGTAGCGGCCGGTAGTGATATGGCGACATTTAGTCACTCTCGCGAGGGATGGTTCGAGGCGGCTTTTCGAATCCCGTGTTGACGCGGAGGGTCGGGCGAGGCCCTGAATGCCGGGGTTTTCCGGGGTAAGCCCGTTGTACACCCGTGGTGCGCCCGTTTAAACGAACGGCCCCGCGTCTGCAACAGACGCGGGGCCGTACGGCAGTGCTCGCGGGCGGTCTCAGTCGCTGAGGCGGGCGCCCGTGGAGGTCGAGAAGACGTGCAGCTCGTCGGCGCGCGGCACGACGTGCAGCGTGGAGCCCTTGGCGGGCACGTCACGGCCGCCGACGCGGACCACCAGGTCCTTGTCCTCGCCGCCGACGCGGGTGGAGCCGTACACGAAGCCGTCCGAGCCGAGCTCCTCGACGACGTTGACGGTGACGGCCAGGCCGTCCTTCGAGGTCGCGCTCTGCACGTCGAAGTGCTCCGGGCGGACGCCGACGGTGACGGTGGTGTCGCCGGCGGCGGAGGCCGCGGCGATGGCGTCGCGGGTCACCGGGACGACGCTCGTGCCGAACTTCACGCCGCCGTCGACGATCGGGACCTCGACCAGGTTCATGGCCGGGGAGCCGATGAAGCCGGCGACGAAGAGGTTGGCGGGCTTGTCGTACATGTTGCGCGGCGAGTCGACCTGCTGGAGCAGACCGTCCTTCAGCACGGCGACGCGGTCGCCCATGGTGAGGGCCTCGGTCTGGTCGTGGGTGACGTAGACCGTGGTGATGCCCAGACGGCGCTGGAGGCCGGCGATCTGCGTACGGGTCGAGACGCGGAGCTTGGCGTCGAGGTTCGACAGCGGCTCGTCCATGAGGAAGACCTGCGGCTCGCGGACGATGGCGCGGCCCATGGCGACGCGCTGGCGCTGACCGCCGGAGAGCGCCTTCGGCTTGCGGTCGAGGTACTCGGTGAGGTCGAGGATCTTCGCCGCCTCCTCGACCTTGGCGCGGATCTCCGACTTGTTCACGCCGGCGATCTTGAGGGCGAAGCCCATGTTGTCGGCGACGGTCATGTGCGGGTACAGCGCGTAGTTCTGGAACACCATCGCGATGTCCCGGTCCTTCGGCGGCAGGTGCGTGACGTCGCGGTCGCCGATGCGGATGGAGCCGGCGTTGACGTCCTCGAGACCCGCGAGCATGCGCAGGGAGGTCGACTTGCCGCAGCCGGAGGGGCCGACGAGGACGAGGAACTCGCCGTCCGCGATCTCGATGTCGAGCTGGTCGACGGAGGGCTTGGTGGCACCCGGGTAGACCCGGGTGGCCTTGTCGAACGTGACGGAAGCCATGGTGATGTGTCCCTTCACCGGCAGGAACGTGCCGGACGATCCGAGTAAAGGAAGGATTGAGGTCTAGTCCACCTGGGTGAACCGCAAGTGACGCTACCCGGCGGTGCCCGATCTGTCAGCACTCACGGGCCCGTGAGATTTCCGACCGTCGCCGGGGCCGGGTTGGTTACACTTCACTCGCTGCCGCCTTAGCTCAGTTGGCTAGAGCGCTTGACTTGTAATCTTGAGGTCGTCGGTTCGATTCCGACAGGCGGCTCTGTGGAAGCCGGAGGGCCCCGGACGCGTGACGCGTCCGGGGCCCTCCGTCGTCTCCCGGGAAACCCGGATGCGCCGGGACCGGGGGTGTGGGGTACCTTGCGCGAGCGCCCAGGGGGGAGGGGTCTTTGCCTGGCGTAGCCGCGGGGGGTCGACGACCGCCCGTGTGCGCTCCCGTAGTCTCCCGTGCCCGCGGTACGGGAATGCACAGAGGAACTTCATTCGTGCGAAGAATCGTCGCGCTCGGGGGGACGGCCGCCCTGCTGGTGGCCGGAATCGTGACCGGGGCCGGTGCGGCTTCCGCCGCCGGCCAGGAAGTGGTCGACTTCGAGCTGGAGAACCGGGTGCTGCAGCCCGGTGAGGGCTGGACCGAGCTGTCCCCGACCAGCCTCGGGGGCATCCCCGACGGCACCCTGGTGTACGCCCTGAGCAAGGCCCCGCTGACCGACCCGGCCTGGACGAAGGCGGGTCTGCCCAGCGGGATGAGCCTGGAGCCGTCCGACACCTGCACGCCCCGCGCGGGCGTCGTCGGCGTGTACACCTGCCCGATCAACGAGGACAACCCGTTCCCCTCGCTGGAGATCAAGGCCGCGGCGTCGACCGCCGACGGCACCACGCTCCACTACGGGGCCGTCTACGCCCCGCGGGGCACGGACCTCGCCAAGGCCGTCAAGGACGCGCAGATCGTCGGCAGCCTGCCGGAGGACGGCACGCACGCCGCCCGCACGGTGACGGCGAAGACGCTGGAGCACGTCGCCCAGAACAAGCTGACCCTGAACACCCCGGCCCTGCCGGCGGGCTCCACGGTCACCCAGACCCTCACCCTGCACGCGGTGGACGAGGGCACGCTGGACATCTCGTTCATGCCGGCCGACGGCCAGCGGTACTGGGAGGAGGGCGAGACGCAGGTGTCCATCACCGGCGTCACCGCCAGCTCCCCGATCGCCGACTGCGACCACAGCACCGACCTCGACTACGGCGGCGTGTACTGCGAGATCGACCCGGGCCAGTCCGGGCCGACCGACGTCACCGTCTCGTACACCCTGAGCGCCGGCGCCACCGCCGCCGCGTGGAACATCGAGGCCTACGCCACCTACGAGGTCTACGACTTCGGCGTCGGCAACCCCGAGAAGTCCTCGACCTTCCCGATCGTCAGCTCCCGCCCGGTGCCCACGCACTACGCGATGCTCGCCCGGGACAAGAGCGGCAACCTGCTGTGGCACCACGGCACCGGCAAGGCCACGGCCCCCTTCCGGGACTGGGCCGAGCACGTCGGCTACGGCTGGGGCATCTACAACTCCCTCGCCAAGCTCTCGCCGATCACGGTCGAGGCCAAGGGCGGCGGTGTCGTCGGCCGGGACTCCGCCGGTGTCCTCTGGTACTACCGGACGACCGGGGACGCGTGGGAGCCGCTCACCGCGCGGACGAAGGTCGGCGCCGGCTGGGGCATCTACAACAACCTGACGGGCGTCGGCGACGTGACGGGCGACGCCCGGGCGGACCTGATCGCCCGTGACACGGCGGGCGTGCTGTGGCTGTACAAGGGCACCGGCACCACGACGGCGCCGTTCGCCCCCCGTACGAAGATCGGCGCCGGCTGGGGCATCTACAACCAGCTCACCGGCCCCGGCGACTTCACCGGCGACCGCAAGGCGGACCTGATCGCCCGTGACACGGCCGGCGTGCTGTGGCTGTACAAGGGCACGGGCAGCGCGACCGCGCCGTTCGCGCCCCGCGTCAAGATCGGCACGGGCTGGGGCGGCTACCCGCAGCTGACCGGCCCGGGCGACCTCACCGACGACGGCCGGGCGGACCTGGTGGCCCGCGACTCGGCCGGCGCGTTCTGGCTGTACAAGGGCACGGGCGTCGCGACGGCCCCGTACGCCTCCCGCGTGAAGATCGGCACGGGCTGGGGCGACATCCCGGGCACCTCGTACAACTACCTGTTCTGACCGGCCCTTTCGTCCGGCTCCTCGGGGCCCGGCCCGGCGCATCTCGCCGGGGCGGGCCCCTTCGGCTTGTTCCGGCGACTCTGTGGGCAGGGGCTCCGCGGTCCGGGACACTTGTGCGTCAGGGGGGCGAACAGGTGTGTCGGGGTGGTGGGGAGGGGTGCGCGAATGAGTCGGCGTTCCGGTGGGCTGATCGGCGTGTGGGCCGAGCAGCAGCGGGTGGCGCAGCGGCAGCGGGAAGGGCAGCACCAGGCGGTGCTGCGGCAGCAACGGGACGCCGAGCGGGCGCAGCGGGCGTACGAGCGGGACGTCGCCCGGATGCAGCGGGAGCAGCGGGCCGCCTATCGGCAGCAGCGGGACGCCGACGCCCTGCGGCGGACGCAGGAGCTCGATCAGCGGGTCGCGCTGCTGGAGTCACTGCTCGCGACGGGCTGCCGGGCGCCCGCCTTCGCCGTGGAGTCGCTGCGGCGGGAGGAGCACGTCGAGCCGTTCGCGCCCGGGCCGCTCGCGGAGCCCGTCGCCATGCCCGACCAGCGGTTCTACCGGCCGCAGGGCGGCGCCTGGACCGCGTCAGGGCGTGCCCAGGCCGAGCGGGACGCGCGGGCCCGGTTCGAGCACGACTGGTACGCGGCGCAGGCCGCCGAGGCGCGGCGGACCGAGCAACTGGCGGCGTACCGGCGGGAGTACGACGCCTGGGCGGCCGCCCGGCGGGCCGAGATACGCGCCCACAACAGCGGGGTCGACGGGACCGTCGCGGCCCTGCGGGACGGGGAGGCCGACACCGTCGTCGAGTTCTTCTCGGCCGTGCTCTTCGCGTCCACCGCCTGGCCCGAGGGCTTCCCCCGGGAGGTGTCGGCCGCCTACGACCGGGCCGGCCGGGGGCTCGTACTGGACTGGGACCTGCCCGGATACGAGGTCGTTCCCGAGGCCAAGGGCGTCAAGTACCTGCCGAGCACCGACCAGGAGAAGGAGGTCCCGCGGCCGGTGACGCAGCGGCGGGCGCTGTACCGGGACGTGCTGGCGCAGAGCGTGCTTCTCGCGGTGCGGGAGCTGTTCGCGGCGGACCGGTTCGGGGTGCTCGACGGGGTGGCGCTGAACGGGTACGTCGGTGGGGTCGATCCCGCCACCGGGCGTGCTTCACGCGTGTGCGTGGCGTCGGTGGTGGTGGAGCGGCCGGTCTTCGACCGGCTGAATCTGGAGTTCGTGGGGGCCGTGGAGTGCCTCACCGGGGCCCTGGCCGGGCGACTTTCGGCCAAACCGGAGGAGCGGGTGGCGGTGGCGCCGCTGCGGGAGCCGGGTCAGGTGGGCTCCGACGTGGTCGTGCAGGGGGACGGGGAGGAGCCCGACCTGCTCGCGATGGACCCGATCGCCTTCGAGGGGCTCGTGGCCGAGCTGTTCCGGGCGCGGGGGCTCCAGGCGGTGACGACGCAGCGGTCGGGTGACGGTGGGGTCGACGTGGAGGCGCTGGATCCCGATCCGATCAGCGGCGGGTCGATCGTGGTGCAGGTCAAGCGGTACCGGAACACCGTGCCGCCGTCCGCCGTACGGGATCTGTTCGGGACCGTGCAGGACAAGGGGGCCAACAAGGGCGTCCTCGTCACCACCTCGAAGTTCGGGCCCGGCTCGTACACCTTCGCCAACGGGAAGCCGCTGACGCTGATTTCGGGGACCGAGCTCGTGGACCTGCTGCACCAGCACGGTCTGCGGGGCCGGCTGGGCGGGTCCGCGCCCTCGCCGGCGCGGACCCCGCCCGCGTCCGCTCCCGCCGAGGCCGCCGAGGACTTCAACCTGCTCGGAATGGTGTGGTCGGGGTCCGCCGCCCTGGACGTGTGCGCGCTGGTCTGTGCCGGGAACCGGGTCCTCGGCGACGAGTGGTTCGTCTTCTTCAACAACCCGGCGACGCCCGACGGTTCGGTGGCCGTGGTGGCGGCGGCGCCCGGTGACCGGGCGGCCGTGCGGGTCGGCTTCGACGCGCTGCCCGCACGGGCGGACCGGCTGGTCCTGGTGGCGGCCGTGGACCCGGAGGTGAACCCCGAGGCGGATCTGGGCGGGTTCACGGAGGCCGGGATCCGGCTGCGGGACGACGCGGGTGCCGAGCTCGACCGTCTGGAGGTGTCCGACGGGCGGCCGGGGGAGACGGCGCTCGTCCTCGGGTCGTTCCGGCGGCGGGCCGGCGGGGACTGGGACTTCGTCCTCGGCGGGAAGGGCTACCGCGGCGGGCTCGAAGAGCTGGTGGGGGATTTCGGTATCGAGGTGGAGTAGCCCCGGGAGGGTGGGGCCGGCCCGGGTGCCCGGGCCGGCCCCGTGCTCTCAGCGGCCGCTGAGGCGGTTCGCGAGGACGGCCACGCGGTCCGTGGCCGTGGTGGGGGCGGTGGCCTCGCGGCGGTCGGCGCCGCGGAAGGCGGCGTACATGGTCTGGACGCCGAGCCAGCGCAGCGGTTCCGGCTCCCACTTGCGGACCTTGTGGTTCACCCAGGGGAGGGCCGTGAGGTCGGTGGGGCCCGACTGGCCGGAGTCCTGCTGGATCAGGTCGCGGAGGGTGCGGGCGGCGAGGTTGGCGGTGGCGACGCCGGAGCCGACGTAGCCGCCGGCCCAGCCGAGGCCGGTGGAGCGGTCCAGGGTGACGGTGGCGCACCAGTCGCGGGGGACGCCGAGGACGCCGGACCAGGCGTGGTCGACCCGTACGCCCGCCAGCTGCGGGAAGAAGCGGACCAGGATCTCGCGGAGCGCCTCGATCGTCTGCGGCTGGGTGCGGCCGTCGTTGTCGGTCTTCGAGCCGAAGCGGTACGGGACGCCCCGGCCGCCCAGCGCGATGCGGCCGTCGGCGGTGCGCTGGGCGTACATGTAGGCGTGGGCCATGTCGCCGAGGGTCTCGCGGCCGGCCCAGCCGATGGACTCCCACTGGGCGTCGGTGAGGGGCTCGGTGGCGATCATCGAGGAGTTCATGGGGAGCCAGGTGCGGCGCTGGCCGGCGAGGGAGGCCGTGAAGCCCTCGGTGCAGCGCAGCACGTACGGGGCGCGGACGGTCCCGTACGGGGTGATCGCGTGCTTCGGCTTGATCTCCGTGACGGGCGTCGACTCGTGGATGGTGACGCCGAGCGCCTCGACGGCCGCCGCGAGGCCCTTGACCAGCTTGACCGGGTGGAGGCGGGCGCCGTGCGGGGTCCAGGACGAGCCGACGGCTCCGGCGACGCGGATGCGGTCCGCGGTCTCCCGGGCGCCGTACAGCTCGCGGTCCGTCTCGCCGAAGGCGAGCTCGGCGGCGTGGAAGGCCTTCAGGCGGGCGAGCTGCGCGGGGGAGAGGGCCACCTCCAGGACGCCGCCGCGGTGGACGTCCGCGTCGATCTTCTCCTGCTCGCAGACGTCGACGACCTCGGTGACCGTGGCGTTCATGGCCTGCTGGAGCCGGACGGCGGCCTCGTGGCCGTGCAGCTCGGCGTAGCGGTCGCGGCCGGCGATGCCGTTGTAGAGCCAGCCGCCGTTGCGCCCGGAGGCGCCGTAGCCGCAGAACTTGGCTTCGAGGACGGTGATGTTGAGGAAGGGGACGGCCTTCTTCAGGTAGTAGGCGGTCCACAGGCCGGTGTATCCGCCGCCGACGATGCAGACGTCGGCGGTGGTGTCGCCGGGGAGCGGTTCGCGGGGCGCGGGGGCGCCCTCCTGCGCGTACCAGAACGATATGCCGCCGTTGACGGTGCCGTTGACCGTGCTCATCTCTATCCCTCTTCCGGGTGCGTGGCCGGAGGTTACCGCTGGCCAGGGGTCTGTGGATACGGGGAAACCGGAGGCGCGGGGCGGGGGCCGGTCACTACGCTCGCCGGGTGATTCACGTACCGGAGGAACTGGCGGCGTCGCAGGCGAAGTTCAACGGCGGGGCGGGGCGGGCGTTCGTGGCCGCGCTGCCGGGGCGGGCGGAGGAGTTCCTCGGGCGGTGGGGGCTGCGGGTCACCGGGCCCTCGATGCACGGGGTGGCCTCGCTGGTGCTGCCGGTGGAGCGGGACGGTCTGCCGGCCGCCCTCAAGATGCAGCTCCTCGACAAGGAGACGGAGGGGGAGCCGCTCGGCCTGCGGACGTGGGGCGGAGCGGGGGCGGTACGGCTGCTCGACCACGACGCGGCGACCGGGACGATGCTCCTGGAGCGGCTCGACGAGGCCCGGCCGCTGTCCACGGTCGAGGACACCCGCGAGGCGCTGGAGATCGTCGCCGGGCTGCTCGCCCGGCTGGTCGCCGTCCCTGCGCCGGAGGGCCTGCGGACGCTCGGGGACATCGCCGCCGGGATGCTCGCCGAGGTCCCGGAGGCCGCGGCGCGGCTCGGTGCCGACGACGCGGCCGTACTGCGGGACTGCGCGGCGGCCGTACGGGAGGTGGCGGGCGAGCCCGGGGACCGGCTGCTCCACTGGGACCTGCACTTCGGGAACGTCCTGGCGGGCGAGCGGGAACCCTGGCTGGCCATCGACCCGAAGCCGCTGGCAGGGGACCCGGGCTTCGAACTGCTCCCGGCCCTGATGGCCCGCTTCGATCCCGACGGGTTCCTGTGGGGGTTCGACCTGCTCGCCGAGGTCGTCGGCGACCAGGGACGGGCGGTCGCGTGGACGCTGGGCCGGGTCCTGCAGAACGGCCTGTGGGACGTCGAGGACGGCGAGCCGGCCCTCGCCCCCGAGCAGGTGGCCGCCGCGCGGATCCTGTTGGCCAGGAGGGCCTGATCCGGGGCAGGCTGGGCGCCATGATCCGTACAGCCACGCCTGCCGACGTCCCCGTCGTCCACGCCCTGATCCGCGACCTCGCCGCGTACGAGAAGGCCCTCCACGAGGTCCGCGCGACCCCCGAGATGCTGCACGAGGCCCTGTTCGGCGAGCGGCCCGCCGCCTTCGCGCACATCGCCGAGGACGAGACGGGCGAGCCGGTGGGCTTCGCGCTCTGGTTCCTCAACTTCTCGACCTGGCGCGGGGTCCACGGCATCTACCTGGAGGACCTGTACGTCCGCCCGGAGGCCCGCGGCGGCGGCCACGGCAAGGCGCTGCTGCGCGAGCTGGCCCGCATCTGCGTCGAGCGCGGCTACGAGCGCCTGGAGTGGTCCGTACTGAACTGGAACCAGCCGTCCATCGACTTCTACGAGTCCATGGGCGCCCGCCCGCAGGACGAGTGGAGCGTGTACCGCCTGACGGACGGGGCCCTGGCGAAGCTGGGCGCGGCGACGGTGTAGGAAGGGGGCATGGACATTGAGCAGCGGTTCCAGCGGATCACCGGCTTCATCGAGGCACGCCTGACGCCCCTCTTCGACCCGGCCAACGGCAGCGACCACGGGTTCGGCATGGACGACACGTCGAGGGCGCTGCGGGCCCTGCGCTACACCGTGCAGGCCGCGTCGGCGGTGAACGGCCTCGTGGAGAAGCGGGAGACGGCACCGGAGCTGCGGCAGGTCGTCGACCAGGCTCTGGAGCACAACTGGGACGTGCTGCGCTCCATCGCCCGGATGTGGGAGGACCACCCGGACTTCACGAAGGAGTTCAAGGCGCACTCCTGGGACGTGCTCGGCGTCTGACCCCCTACGGGATCAGCACCACCTTGCCCGTCGTGCCCCGGTTCTCCAGGGCGCGATGGGCCTCCGCCGCCTCCGCGAGGGGGAAGCGGTGGACCGCCGGGCGCAGCGTGCCGGTGGCCGCGGCGTCGAGGGCGGCGAGTTCGAGCGTGCGGATGTCGCCGCCCGCCTTCTGGATCATGACGGGGCCGAGGACGGACTCCGAGGTGATCCCGCGCGCGGTGAGCTCCTCCTCGGTGAAGGCGAGCGGTTCGCCGTCGTGGAGTCCGGCGCCCGACCAGCCGAAGACCAGGTGCTGTCCGCCCTTGCCGAGCAGGTCGACGGCGGCGCGCCCGGTGTCGCCGCCGACCGAGTCGAAGACGACGGTCGCCGAGCCGTTCCCCAGGTACGCGCGGACCTTCTCCGGCCAGTCGGGCCGCTTGTAGTCGACGGCCAGGTCCGCGCCGTTCGCCTCGACGAGGGCGACCTTCGCGGGGCCGCCGGCGAGGCCGATGACGGTGGCGCCGGCGTTCTTGGCGTACTGGACGAGCAGGGTGCCGATGCCGCCGGCGGCGGCCGGGACGATCGCGACCGAGTCGGGTCCGAGTTCGGTGAACCCCAGGATGCCCAGGGTCGTGCGGCCGGTGCCGATCATGGCGACGGCCTCCGCCTCGCCGAGGTGGTCGGGCAGGGCGTGCAGGCGGGCGGCGTCGGTGACGGCGAGTTCGGCGTAGCCGCCGGGGTTCATGCCGAGGTGGGCGACGACCCGCCGGCCGAGCCAGGACGGGTCGGTGCCCTCGCCGAGGGCGTCGACGGTGCCGGCGACCTCGCGGCCGGGGATCGTGGGGAGCGCGGCGGGCGCGGGGAAGGGGCCCGTGGCGCCCTCGCGGAGGGCGGTGTCGAGGAGGTGCACGCCGGCCGCCGCGACCCGGACGCGGACCTGGCCGGGGCCCGGCAGGGGGTCGGGCGCCTCCTCGTAGGTGAGGTTCTCGGCGGGGCCGAAGGCGTGGAGGCGGATGGCGTGCATGACGGATCCCCTGTCGTCGTACGGGTGCGGTGACAGGGCCAGCCTCCAACCTCAAGCGTGCTTGAGGTCAAGCCGGTCCTTGCCGCGGAGCGTCGCGCGCAGGGCCAGCGACACCGCCTCGACCGCGCTCGTGAACGACACCTCCGCCAGCACGCCCGGCGCCGCCACCTGATCGCCCACCAGGTACACCCCGTCGCCCCGGTCGACGGCCGGCCGGTCGCGCCAGGTCGTGCCCGGGCGGTCCACCGCGCCCGTGCGGCCCTGGGAGACGGACTCCCGCCGCCACACCGTCCGCTCGCGCCAGCCCGGGAAACCGAGGTCGAGCAGCCGCTCGCCATGGGCGACACCGTCCGCCTTCGACGCCTCGGGGCCGATCGGCAGCTGCGCCTGGATCAGCTGCTGCCCGGCCGGGGCCAGCGAATCGTCCTGCGCCGTGTACCGCTCGATCCAGCCGGGCGCGTCCAGGTCCGAGATCACGAACGGATCGCCCTTCCGCGTGCGCAGCGCCAGATCGAACAGGACCGTACGGCCGCTCTCCCAGGTCAACGACGGGTCGCCGAGGAGCCGGGCTGCGGCGGGCAGGGCGGTCGCGACGATCACCGGCCCTCCGCCGAGCGGCAGGGTGTCGACCCGGGACGAGGTCTCGATCCGTACGCCCAGCTCACGCGCGCGCGTGGCCATCCGCTCGATCAGCTCCCCCCAGCCGCCCCGGACGTAGTGCGCCTCGGGCGGCAGGGTGGTGGACCGGTGCAGCCGCTCCTGCACGAAGCGGGCCGAGAGGGAGCCGGGGTCGTGGTGGAAGAGCGCGACCCCGCTGTACGCCGCGGCCACGCGCGCGGTGCGCTCGCCCGCGAGACCGGTGGCCCAGGTGCGGAAGTCGACGTCGACGGGCGCCTGTTCGGGGACGCGGCGGGCCTGACGGAACAGGCCCAGCGGCGGCGTGCGGCGCAGGGCGCCGTCGCGGTGCACGCGGAAGCGGACGGCCTCGCGGGGCGGCAGCGAGGCGAGGGCTCCGATGAGGCCGCGCTGCTCCAGCCAGGTCCAGTGCGGGCCGCCGTTGTAGAGGGCGTGCGGGCCCTCGTTGGTGCGGTACGGGCCCTCGGCCGTGCGGCCCCGGCCGCCGAGCGTCCGGTGCGCCTCGTGGAGGGTCACCTCGGTGCCGGCCTCGGCGGCCGTGATCGCGGCGGTCAGTCCGGCGAAACCGCCGCCGATGATCGTGAGCTTCCGCATGTCCGTCTCCTTCGTGAGGGTCGTGAAGGTCTCGTACGAGGGACGGGGAGCGGGGCGGCGGATGTGACATCGGGGGCGTTGTCAGTGGCGTACCTCACGATGGGGTGCATGGCGACGATCGGGAACCGGAAGAAGAAGGTGGCGGGAGCACGGCGGCCGGAGGTCCGGTTGCCTCCGCTGGAGGCGTACGGGGGCGGGCTCGAACCGGACGGGGACTACGACGGCCTCGAACTGGCCGGACTCGACCTGACGGGCCAGTCGGGCGAGGGGGCCCGGTTCCTGGACTGCGTGCTGCGCGAGTGCGGGCTCGACGGGGCACGGCTCACGGCGGCGCGGTTCCTGGACTCGGTGCTCACGGGGGTACGGGGGGTGGGCACGGAGCTCGCCGGGGCGCAGCTGCGGGACGTGGAGCTCGTGGAGGCGCGGCTCGGCGGGACACAGCTGCACGGGGCGGTCCTGGAGCGGGTCGTCGTCCGGGGCGGCAAGATCGACTACCTGAACCTGCGGGCGTCGAAGCTGACGGACGTCGTCTTCGAGGGCTGCGTCCTGAACGAACCGGACTTCGGGGGCGCGACCCTGCTGCGGGTCGAGTTCGTGGACTGCACGATCACGGGCATGGACTTCACGGGGGCGCGACTCACGGACGTGGACCTGCGGGGTGCGCAGCGGCTGGAGATCGCGGGGGGTGTGGAGTCGCTGTCGGGCGCGGTGATCTCCCCGGCGCAGCTGCTCGACCTGGCGCCGGTGCTGGCGGCGCGGTTGGGGGTGCGGGTGGAGTGACCCCGTGCTGGGCGGTGCCCACCCGCCGCCCCGTGTGGGCATGCGTTCCGCCGGGGCGGTGCGCCCGCCCACAACGGTGTGGGCGGGCGCACCGCCCCAGCGGGACGATTGCCCACACGGGGGTGGGCGGGGGCATCGCCCCGCGTGGAGCGGGCGCACACGGGGATGGGCCGGGGTGCCGTCCCGCGCGGCGCGGGTGGGGGCTACTTCGTTCTCGGGAAGCGGGACTGGAGGGTCCAGATCGTGGGGTTGTCGGCCAGGCCCTCGTGCATGTCCGTGAGGTCCGCGATCAGGTCGTGCAGAAAGTCCCGCGCCTCGCGCCGCAGTTCCGCGTGGTTGAACGTGACCGGCGGCTCGTCCCCCGGCATCCAGTCCGCCTCGACGTCCACCCACCCGAAGCGGCGCTCGAAGAGCATCCGGTCCGTGGACTCGGTGAAGTCGAGCTCCGCGTACTGCGGCTGCGCGGCGCGGCTGCCCCGCGGGTCCTGGTCGAGCTGCTCGACGATGTCGCACAGCGCCCACGCGAAGTCGAGCACCGGCACCCATCCCCAGGCTGTGGACACCTCGCGGTCCGTCTCGGTGTCGGCGAGGTACACGTCCCCGCAGAAGAGGTCGTGGCGCAGCGCGTGGACGTCCGCGCGCCGGTAGTCGGTCTGCGGAGGGTCGGGGAAGCGACGCGAGAGGGAGTAGCCGATGTCGAGCACGTGATTGATGGTGTCACGGCGGCGGGCCGGTCCTGCACGCGAGCGGTACCGGGCGCCACGCGGTCGAGGGCGTCACGCGGCCGACGGCGCCACGCGGTCGAGGGCGTCACGCGGCCGACGGCGTCACGCGGCCGACGGCGTCACGGCACCAGGCCCGTCTCGTACGCGACGATCACCAGCTGCACCCGGTCGCGCGCGTTCAGCTTCGTGAAGAGCCGTGCCACGTGCGCCTTCGCGGTCGCCGTGCTGATGTGGAGCCGTTCCGCGATCTCGCCGTTCGACAGGCCCCGGCCGACCAGGGTGAGCACTTCCCGTTCGCGCTCGGTGACCGCGTCGAGGCCGTGGGACGGCCGGCGCGCGGGCTCCGGGCGCGCCGCGAACTCCTCGATCAGCCGGCGCGTCACGCCCGGGGCGATCAGGGCGTCCCCGGAGGCCACCACCCGGATCGCGGCGAGGATGTCGTCGAGGGCCATGTCCTTGACGAGGAAGCCGCTCGCGCCGGAGCGCAGCGCCCCGTACACGTACTCGTCGTCGTCGAAGGTCGTGAGGACGAGGACCCGCGGCGCGCCGGGGCCCGCGGTGACGATCCGGGTGGCCTCGATGCCGTCCATCCCGGGCATCCGGACGTCCATCACCACCACGTCGGGCCCGAGCTCCCGGGCCAGGGCGACCGCCTCCGTGCCGGTGCCCGCCTCCCCGGCGACCTCGATGTCGGGGGTGTCGGCCATGAGGACGCGCAGCCCGGCCCGTACGAGGGGCTGGTCGTCGACGAGGAGGACACGGATCGCTTGGTTCATGCGGTGGGGGTTCCTTCCCGTGGGGCGCCGGCCGGGAGCGGCAGCACCGCGGTCACGTGGAAGCCGCCGCCGGGCCGAGGCCCCGCGGAGAGGCTGCCGCCGAGGAGTTCGGCGCGCTCGCGCATCCCGACGAGGCCGTAGCCGCCCGCGGGGTCCGCGCCGGGCGTGCCGCGGCCGTCGTCGGCGATCTCGACGAGCAGCGTGTCGGTGCGCCGCTCCACCGTCACCCGGCAGGTGGGGGTGGCCGCGTGGCGGACGACGTTGGTGAGGGACTCCTGCACGATCCGGTACGCGGCGAGGTCGACCTCCGGCGGGAGCGCCGTGTCCGGGTCGCCGAGGCGCCGCAGTTCGACCCGTACCCCCGCGTCCGCCGTCGACGCGGTGAGCCGTTCCAGGTCGGCGAGGCCCGGCGCCGGGTCGCGCGGTGCCGGGCGGCCGTCGTCGGCGGCGCCCCGCAGCGCGCCCAGGGTGCGGCGCAGACCGGCGAGGGTCTCCCGGCTGGTGGTCTCGATGGTGGCGAGCGCGTTCCGGGCCTCGGCCGGCTGGGTCTCGATGACCCGGCGGCCGACGCCCGCCTGGATGGCGATGACGCCGATGCTGTGCGCGACGACGTCGTGCAGCTCGCGGGCGATCCGGAGCCGTTCGGCGGCGACGGCCTCGGCGGTGGTCGCGGCACGCAGCTGCGCCGTGTGGCTGCGCCGTTCGCTGACGGACCGGCCGAGGAGCGCGGCGGTGAGCAGGGCGAGCGCGAGGGCCGTGATCGTGCTGACGAAGACGTCCTGCCCGGAGGTCGTGTACGTCGCGGCCGCGATCTGCACGAGGAGTGCGGCGAGGGCCGCGGGCAGCAGGACCCGGAGCGGGCGCGTGGCGGCGATCACGCCGACGACGGCGTCGGCGGCGAGCACGGGGAGGTAGAGGAGTGCGGCTTCGGGGCGGGTGGTGGCCGCCGCGAACAGGCTCGCGAGCAGCAGCCCGAGGGCCGCGGGCGGGTTGCGGCGGGCCAGCGGCAGGGTGAGGCCCACGGTGACGGAGGTGAGGAAGAACCGCAGCTCGGTGGAGCGGTACGGGCCGGCCCGCAGGGCCATGAGGAGCAGGAAGGGGTGGGCGACGGCCGCGCCCCAGGCGAGGGCCGCCGGTGTCCGCCCGGGGGAGGGGCGGTCGGTGGTGGTGGCGGGCATGGTCGTGATCGTAGGCGCGGCCGCGCGGCGGGACATCGGCCCGGGGGAGTACGCCCCCGGGCCACCCCCGGTCCCCGGGGTGTGGCCGCCGAGCCGATGTGCCGGGGGGTGCGGGCCCGCGACCGTGGGTCGCATGATCGAAGTCCATGAACTGACCAAGCACTACGGCCGCCCGACCCGGTCCCGGCCGGCGGCCCGGTTCCGCGCGGCGACCCGGTCCCGAGCGGCGTCCCGGTCCCGTCTGGCGGCCCGGGACGGCCTGACGGGCCGCCCCGCCGCCGACCGCCCTGCCGTCGGCCACCCCGCCGCCGACCGCCTTGCCGTCGGCCACCCCGCCGCCGATCACCTCGCCGCCGACCGCCCCGCCGTCGACCGTCTCGGCTTCGTCGTGCGGCCCGGTCGGGTGACCGGGTTCCTCGGGCCCAACGGTGCCGGGAAGTCGACGACCCTGCGGCTGATCCTGGGGCTGAACGAGCCGACCTCCGGGACCGCCACCGTCCGCGGGCGGCGGTTCCGGGACCTGCCGCGCGGGCTGCGGGACGTCGGGGCGCTGCTCGACGCGCACGACGTGCACGGCGGCCGGACCGCCGAGGCGCACCTCGCCGCGCTCGCCCGCACCAACGGCATCCCGCGCCGCCGGGCCGTCGAGGTCCTGGAGGAGGTCGGCCTCGCCGAGGCGGGACGGCGACGGATCGGCGGCTACTCGCTGGGCATGAAGCAGCGCCTCGGCATCGCCGCCGCGCTGCTCGGCGATCCTCCCGTGCTGCTCTTCGACGAGCCGGTCAACGGCCTGGATCCGGAGGGCGTGCTGTGGGCGCGGGGGCTGTTCCGGCGGCTCGCCGCCGAGGGCCGGACGGTGTTCGTCTCCAGCCATCTGATGAGCGAGATGGAGCACACGGCCGACGATCTCGTCGTCATCGGCCGCGGCCGGCTCATCGCCGCCGAGAGCGTGGCGGACTTCGCCGCGCGCGGCACCCGCCGGAGCGTGCGCGTACGGGCCGCGGAACCGGCCGCCGCCGCGGGCCTCGCCGATGCCCTGAGGGCCGAGGGCGCCACCGTACGGACGGAGGAGGCGGCGCTCGTCGTGACCGGGACCGACGCGGACCGGATCGGTCTCCTCGCCTTCCGGTGCGGCGTCCCGCTCGCCGAACTGACCCCGCGCGCCTCCTCCCTCGAAGAGGCGTTCATGGAGCTCACCGCCGACAGTGTGGAGTACCGCTGATGCCGAAGGCCCGTTTCCGTGACCTGCTCGCCGCGGAGTGGATGAAGCTGTGGTCGCTCCGCTCCACCCCGTGGGCCTTCGCCGTCGGCGCGGTCGCCGCCCTCGGCGTCAACCTCAACGCGACCCTCGCCGACTACCGCAACTACCCGCACTACCCGGACGGCATCAAGGAACTGTTCGTGCCGATCTGGGCGATGCGGGACGCGTTCACGCTCGGCGGGGCCATGGTGTTCGTCCTCGCGACCGGCTCCATCGGCGCGCTGATGATCGTCGGCGAGTACGGCACGGGGCAGATCCGTACGACCTTCGCGGCCGTCCCGGCCCGCCGGGCCGTCGTCGCCGCGAAGACGCTCGTCCTCGCCGCCGTGATGCTGGTGTACGGGGTGCTGGTCGCCGCGGTCTCGTTCGCCGCCACGCAGGCCGTGCTCGACGGCCGGGGCGTCGGCATGGCGTTCGGCGACGAGGGCGTGCTCCGGGCCGTCGCCGCGTCGGCGCTCCTGGCACCGGTGTGCGCGCTCGCCGGCTTCGGTCTCGGGGCGCTGCTGCGGCACACCGCGACGACGATCGTCTCCCTCACCGGGGTGCTGCTCCTGCTGCCGGCCCTGATGGACGAGCGGAACCGCTGGGGCGCGACGTTTCTGCACGCGCTGCCGCAGGGCGCGTGGAAGCGGCTCACGGAGGTGGGGGTGTCGCCGGTCCCGGTGGAGTACCCGTGGACCGCGGGAGGGGCGTGGACGGTGTACGCGGCCTGGGCGGCGGGGGCCGTGCTGGTGTCCTTCCTCGCCGTTCACCGTCGGGACGTGTGAACGGGCCTGTGGGTTCCGGGAAGTGAGAGATCTTCGTCTCGTCTTCGGGGGCGGGCAGGCCGGGACGTCCCTGGGACGGGTGGGACGTGGGAGCGGCGGGGGCCGACCCTAGGTTCGAGGGGTTCCCGCGCTTTCCGCACCCTGGAGCAAGGAGTCCGATGGCCGACGAAATGGTGCTGCGCGCCCAGCGATTCATCAACCTGACCTACCAGGACGGCGCCCTCCTCGGCATTCCCAAGCTGGAGGAGAACGGCCGCACGGGGTGGGTCGTCATGTACGCCCTCACCCGCGCCCTCCAGTACGAGATGGGCATCACCGCGCTCTCCAACAGCTTCGGCCCGACGACGCTCTCCACGCTCCAGACCAAGTACGGCCAGATCGACGAGACGACGGTTCCGTCGGCGAACTTCTGCCGGATCATCCAGTCGGCGCTGTACTGCAAGGGCTACGACGGCGGCGAGATCGACGGCCAGTACAACTCCCGCGTGAAGGACGCGGTGGCCAGGCTGAAGGACCACATGGGCGTCGCCTTCGCCTTCCCCGGCACCTCGCTCCAGCCGAAGGTGATCAAGGGCCTGTTCAACATGGACGCGTACGTCGGCGTCAACGGCGGCTCCGACACCATCCGCGCGATCCAGCGCTGGCTGAACGGCCAGTACGTCCAGCGCAAGGACTTCTTCATCATCCCCTGCGACGGTCACCACTCGCGTGACGTCGCCAAGTCGATGCTGTTCGCCATCCAATTCGAGACAGGCATGGCCGACGGCGTCGCGAACGGCGCCTTCGGGCCGGGCACCCAGGCCGGCCTGAAGCAGCACACCGTGTCGGTCGGCTCGTCCGGCGTGTGGGTGCAGCTGTTCTGCGCGGCCATGGTGCTCAACCGCCGCTACCTCTTCTTCGAGAGCACGTTCACCGACTCCCTGGCCTTCAGCGTCCGCGCCTTCCAGGAGTTCATGGAGCTGGAGATCACCGGTCTCGCCGACTACCGGACCTGGGCCTCGCTCCTCGTCTCGTACGGCGACCAGACCCGCCCCGGCACGGCCTGCGACGGCGTCACTAAGATCACCCCGGCCCGCGCGCAGGCCCTCAGGGACGCCGGCTACATCTACGTCGGCCGCTACCTGTACAACGCCTCCACCACCTCCCTGCCGGAGAAGGAGATCCAGCCCGGCGAGCTGGACACCATCAAGGCGTACGGGCTGCGCTGCTTCCCGATCTACCAGACGTGGGCCCGCTCGGTCGACTACTACAGCCCCGCGCAGGGCGCCTCCGACGTGCGGACCGCCGTCTACAAGGCGCAGGAGCACGGCTTCAGGAACGGCGCGCGGATCTACTTCGCCGTCGACTACGACGCCGTCGACGAAGAGGTCACCTCGAACGTCCTGCCGTACTTCCAGAGCGTCCGGGCGGAGATGACCCGGCTCGGCAGCCCGTACAGGATCGGCGTCTACGGCCCGCGCAACGTGTGCTCCCGGGTGGTCGGGAAGGACTACGCGGACTCCTGCTTCGTCTCGGACATGTCCTCCGGCTTCTCCGGCAACCTCGGCTATCCGATGCCGGACAAGTGGGCCTTCGACCAGATCGTCACCAAGAAGATCGGCTCCGGCGACGGTCTCATCGAGATCGACAACAACATCGCCTCGGGCTGGGACAACGCCCAGGGCGACTTCCTGCCCCGGCCCACGGAGAAGCAGGACATCGGCTTCAGCCTGACCTACTGGGACTCGCTCCTGGCGGAGGTCACGGCGTACATGGCGTCGATCGGCCGGCCCGGCGGCGAGCGGATGTACACGCTCCAGCAGTGCCTGGAGGCGATCATCAGCCACGACACCACGGTCAGCTCCTCGGCGCGGGCCTTCCGCATGCGCAAGGCCCTCATCCAGACCACGGCCTTCTGGGAGTTCGCCCACTACAGCCAGAAGGACCTGATCGAGGACGCCGGCGTCTGGTACTACCACGAGGGCTTCATCCCGGACTGGGCCAAGGACCTCCCCGGCATCAACAAGCTCGTCGACTCCAGCACCGGCATGGCCAAGATCTCCGGGCGCACCTGCATCCTGTCCCGGAACAACGCGATCGGCACCGGGATCCTGGAGGGCGACCTCATGGACTCCACCAGCGACACCGACCGCTGGACCATGTGGAAGAAGGTCAACCAGGACAACCCGTTCAACCTGAGCACCGTCCCGTACCTGCACATCTGGGGTGCCGACGGCAAGCCGGGCGACCACCCGGAGACCCCGATCCGCCGCCCCGCCCTCGACTACGACGAGACCGAGATCTTCGAGGTCCTCCGCCGCTACCAGGGCTTCGGCGACGAGGCGGTGGCCGACAACCAGCTGCGGATGCCGCTGTACGCGATCTTCGAGAAGTACAACCGCATCATCCGGGAGTCCTGACGACCCGTGGTCACCGCCGCCCTCCCTCCCGACCCCTGGCAGGAACACGACTTCGGCGTCCTGCTCGCCGTCGTGCTCTGCGGGGCGGCGACCCTGGCGGGCCTCGCCGCCTACCTGGGGTCGCGGCTGACCCCACGCGCCCGGCGCCGGTACACCCCGGCCCGGGTGTGGCGGGACGCGTCCCTCGCCGCGGCGGGCGCCGGCGTCGCCGTCTACCTCTGGGGCTGCCTCCACGTCCTGTTCCTGGACGACCGGGCGCAGGCAGAGGCGTGCGAGATCCACAAACCCCCGGGCGTGCCCGCCCTCGTGGGCCGCAGGGGGGACTTCCTTCCCCTGCGGCTCGTCTGCGAGGCCTCGGACGGCCGCGACTACACCGTCGTCATCCCCGCCTCCGTCAACCCGACCGTCACCGTCCTGCTGCTGCTCGCGCTCCTCGGCGCCGCGACCGCCGGCCTCCTGCACCGCAGGCGGCGCGGCTCCGTCCGGCGCCTCCCCACGGAAGAAAGGCCGACCCGTTGACCCACACCGGCATCACCCGTAGGCGCACCCTCGTCGCCACCGCAGGCGTCACCGCCGCCGTGAGCCTCGCCTCCGCCGGGCTCCTCGCCCCGTCCGCGGCCGCCGCCACCCCGGCCGCCCCCGCCGTGCCGCCGCAGCCCGCCGGGAACGACGCGCTCAAGGAGGCGCTGCGGCGCGCCCGGGAACGCAACCGCCGCATCTTCACCGGCCGCCCGTCCGCCAACGGCTGGGAGATGCAGAAGGTCGTCGACGTCGACGGCGGCGACATGGCCACCCGCTCCGTGCCCGGCACCGGGCTGCGCGTCGCCGTCCGCACCGGCGCGCCCGAGACCCTCCTGCTCCACGTCGTGCGCCGCTTCCACTACGAGGTCGACGCCCTCGGCCGGGACGGCGAGCCCGACGCGCTCTCGGGCTGGGTGCCGCCCGCCACCGTCCGGGACGGCCGTCTTCCCGAGTCGAACCTCGCCTCCGGCACCGCCGTCGTCATCCGCCCCGGCTCCTACCCGCCGGGCGTACGGGGCGGGTTCACGGCCGGACAGCAGCTGGTCATCCGCGACATCCTCGCCGACACCGAGGGCCTCGTCCGCTGGGGCGGCGACGACCGTCGCGCCTACGAGGGCCTCTTCCACCTCGCCGTACGGCCCGGCGAAGCCCGCCTGGAGCGGGTCGCGGACCGGCTGCGGGCCTGGGACGAGGCCCCGGGCCTCGGCGCCGGGGTGGTCCCCGACGTGACGGAGCCGGCCCGCCGCCGCCGGGCCGCCTTCTTCCACTGACGGCCCGGCCGCGCACGGCCGCCGGGCCCGGACGGGGCCGGCCGTCTCCGTGCGTACGGGCTCAGCGGCGGCCGTGCACCGCCCGTGCCACCCGCGGTCCGAGCCAGCGCTTGAGCCGTCGCAGCGCCTCCAGCTGTTCGGCGGCCCGGTCGATCCGGTAGTACAGCTGCGGCGGGACGTGCGGAAGCAGCGGCGAGTGGCGCTGGCCGAGGAGCGCGAACATCTTGGCCGGCTCCAGGCTCATGTAGCGCGGCAGGTTCTCGTACCACTGGGCGCTGTAGCGGGCGGCGCTCTGCGCGGAGACGAGCTCGGCGCGCCGCCGTTTCCCGTACGCGGTGAGCGCGGCGTCCAGCTCGCCGGGGGCGCGCAGGGCGTCCGCGAGGGCGAGCGCGTCCTCCAGGGCCAGGGTGGTTCCCGCGCCGATCGAGTAGTGCGTGGTGTGGGCGGCGTCGCCGAGGAGGACGAGGTTGCCGCGGTGCCAGACCCGGTTGGTGAGGGTGCGGAAGGTCAGCCACTGGGCGGCGCCGTCGGCGCGCTCGCGGCCGATCAGCTCGTGCCCGTCGAGGAGGTCGTGGAAGAGCTTCTCCAGGAGGTTCAGGCTGTCGGCCTCGCCGAGCGTGTCGAGGCCGAGGCCGGTGAAGGTCTCCGGGGAGCACTCGACGACACAGGTGGAGCGCTCGCCGCTGAAGCCGTAGGCGTAACACCAGATCCAGCCGTGCTCGGTCTCCTTGAAGGCGAAGCTGAAGGAGTCGAAGACCTTGGTGGTGCCGAGCCAGATGTACTGGTTGCGGCCGCTCGTGACCTCGCTGCCGAAGTGGCCGGCGTGGGCCTCGCGGAGCGCGCTGTTGACGCCGTCGGCGGCGACGACCAGGTCCGCGCCGGCCAGCTCGGGCGCGTCCGGGCCGGGGATGTCGTGCTCGAACTCGACCCGTACGCCGAGCTCCTCGGCGCGGTCGGCGAGCAGCGCGAGCATCCGCCGCCGTCCGATGCCGAAGCCCGCGTCGCCGCGGTGGACGGTCCGCTCGTCGCGGACGATGGCGACGCCGTCGGTCCAGGTCACGGAGGCCTCGACGACGGCCGCCGCGGACTCGGGGTCGCCCGCGCGCAGCTTGTCGAGCAGCCCCGCCCAGTACGTCACGCCCCAGCCGTACGTGGACCCCTCGGGGTTCCGCTCGTACACGGCGATGTCGTGGGACGGGTCCTGCCGCTTCAGCAGGATCGAGAGGTAGAGGCCGGCGGGGCCGCCGCCGACGATCGCGAACTTCACTTGCGCTCCCACTGGGACATGACACCGTGCGGTTGAACGGCAACGCACGGTAGCAGTGGGGGCGGGCCGGTGCCCGGGAACGGCACCCAGGACCAGCCGTACGACGTACCTACGGCGTCCCTGCGGCCTGCGGTGTCCCTGCGGCCTATGGCGTCCCTACGGCAGCAGGCGCCGCTCCTTCGCTACCGCCACCGCGCCCGCGCGGGTGTCGACGCCGAGCTTGGCGTAGATCCGGCCCAGGTGCGTCTTCACCGTCGCCTCGCTGATGAACAGGGCCCGCGCGATCTCCCGGTTGCCGAGGCCCCGCCCCAGCTGGCCGAGGATGTCCCGCTCCCGGTCCGTCAGCGAAGGCCCCGCCGCCCCCCGCATGCGGTCCATGACCCGGCTGGCGACCGGCGGGGAGAGGGCCGTGCGGCCCTGGGCGGCGGAGTGGATCGCGGCGAACAGCTCCTCGGGCCGCTCGGCCTTCAGGAGATAGCCCGTCGCGCCCGCCTCGATCGCCCGCGTGATGTCCGCGTCCGTGTCGTACGTCGTGAGGACCAGGACGTGGACGCCGGTGGGCGCGATCCGCCGCGTCGCCTCCACGCCGTCGATGCCCGCGCCGAGCTGGAGGTCCATGAGGACCACGTCCGGCTTCAGCTTCGCGGCCAGGGCGACGGCCTCCTCGCCACTGCCCGCCTCGCCGACCACCTCGATGTCGGGGGTGCTCCCGAGCAGCGCGAGCAGACCGGCGCGGACGACGACGTGGTCGTCGCAGAGGAGGATCCGTACGGACATCAGGACTCCAGGGAGAGCGGGATCGCGGCCGAGAGCACCGTGCCCTCGCCCGGGGTGGACTCGACCGTCAGGGTGCCACCCAGCTGCTGGGCGCGCACCCGCATCGCGGGCAGACCGTGCCCGCGTTCGGCCTGCTCGCGCGCGAGCGCCGGGTCGAAGCCGCGGCCGTCGTCGGCGATGTCCAGGACGATCTGGTCGTCGAGGTAGGTGAGGGTCAGGGCGGCGGAGTCGGCGCCGGCGTGCTCGCGGATGTTGGCGAGGGCGCCCTGCGCGATCCGCAGCAGCGCCGCCTGCACGCGGTCGGGCAGCGGCACCGCGGTGCCGTCGACCCGGAAGGCCGCCGACTCACGGCCGGCGAGACCGCGCAGGGCCTCCTCCAGGCCGCCGCCCCCGGCGAGGTCGGCGGGGGCGAGGTCCTGCACGAAGCGGCGGGCCTCGGCGAGGTTCCGTTCGGCGATGGACTCGGCGGTGCGGACGTGCCGGCGGGCGGTGACCGGGTCGCTGTCCCAGGTGCGGTCGGCGGCCTGGAGCAGCATCTGCTGGCTCGACAGTCCCTGCGCGAGGGTGTCGTGGATCTCCATGGACAGCCGCTGACGCTCGGCGAGCGTGCCCTCGCGGCGTTCGATCGCGGCGAGTTCGCGCCGGGTGCGGATCAGGTCGTCGATCAGTGCCCGCTGCCGGGCGGCCTGCCGGTCGGAGTACACGAAGACGCCGGTGGCGAGGGCGGCGACGGCCGGCGGGGCGACGATCAGGTTCGGGTCCCAGCCGCCGTGCGAGAGCTGCACCTGCGCGAAGACCACGAAGGCGGTGAGCAGGGCGACCAGGCCGAGGGCGGCGCGCGGCGGGAGGGTCCGCAGGCCCGTGTAGAAGAGCGGCACCGCGCACCAGGCGAAGCTGGGCGCGAGGACGACGAGGACGACCCAGACGGCGACGACCGTGCCCAGCCAGGCGATCCGGCGCGGGGTGGCGCGGGTGCCGAGCACCGGACCGAGCAGATAGAGGGAGGCGAGCGCGCCGGTGAGGGCGATGATCCAGGGGCTGCGGGCCTCCCAGTCGTGCCGCAGCAGGAAGCGGGCGAGGGAGGCGCCGAGCAGCAGGAAGAACGCGATGTGCATGACCCGCGCCAGCCAGCGGGCGTCCGGGTCGTGTTCCGTGGGCCGGGTCACCGTGCCGCCTCCTGTCTTCTGACCTGGATGGCCTTCCTGACCTGCGTGTATCTGTCCATGGTGACCCGGAGGGACCAGCGGGGCATCAACCGATCGGCTGACAGAGCCGTCGTCCGGTGTGCGCGCGGAGGGCAGCCGGACCGTGGACCGGTGGGCGCCGGTTCCGGCCGGAGGATTGAGGCAGAGCGAAGGAACGAACCGCTCGACAGCTTCTCCTCTCCCTTCTCCTCCTCACCTCCACGGAGTCCCTCATGAAGAAGATCCTCCTCGGTGCCACCGCCGCCGCTGTCGTCGCCGCCGGTACCTTCGGCGTGGTCTCCGCGAACGCCGCCGCCCCGGCCGCCGCTCCCGCCGCCGTCATGGCCGACGCGGACAACGGCAACACCCTGCAGACGACGCACCTGACGATCGCGGCCGCCACGAAGGCCGCGCAGGCGACCCTGGACGCCGCCGAGAAGGAGAACCAGCGGGTCTCCGTCGCGGTCGTCGACCGCAACGGCAACACCCTCGTCACCCTGCGCGGCGACGGCGCGGGCCCGCAGTCCTACGAGTCGGCCCAGAAGAAGGCGTACACCGCCGTGTCCTGGAACGCCCCGACCTCCGTCCTCGCCGGCCGTCTCGCCAACGCGCCGACCCTGAAGGACATCCCCGGCACCCTCTTCCTCGCCGGTGGCGCCCCGGTGACCGCCAAGGGCGCGCCGATCGCGGGCATCGGTGTCGCGGGTGCTCCCTCGGGCGACCTCGACGAGAAGTTCGCCCAGGCCGGCGTCGCCGCCCTCGCGAACTGACGTCCCCCAGTCGGCGGTGGCGCCCGGATCCCCCGACCGGGCGCCACCGCCTTTTTTCGTTTTTGACCTCTTAAGATCGATACGTGTCGCAACGCAGCCGGATCGGAGCCCTCGCCCTCGCCGCCCTCGCCCTCCTGGTCGGCGGCTGCACCGAGGCCGGCGGCGGCGTCCGGGGCACCCCCGGCGCGGCCGGGCTGCGCGACCCGCTCTTCCCGAAACTCGGCAACGGTGGCTACGACGTCGGCCACTACGACCTCACCCTCGCCTACGACCCGGCCTCCGGCCGCCTCGACGGCACCGCCGAGATCACCGCCCGCGCCACCCAGGACCTCAGCGCCTTCAACCTTGACTTCGCCGGACTCACCGTGCGCCGCGCCACCGTCGACGGCGCCCCCGCCGCGTACAACCGCGCCGGGAACGAGCTCACCCTCCGCCCCCGCGAGGAGCTCCCCGAGGGCAAGGAGTTCACGGCCACCGTCACCTACACGGGCGTGCCCGAGCCGCTCACCGACGCCGACGGCTCCAAGGAGGGCTGGCTGCGCACCGCCGACGGGGCCATCGCGGTCGGCGAACCGGCCGGCTCCATGACCTGGTTCCCCGGCAACAACCACCCCTCCGACAAGGCCACCTACACCCTCGCGCTCACCCTGCCCGCCGGACTCGACGGCTTCTCCAACGGCGTCAGGACCGAGCGGCGGACGGAGCCGGACGGCCGCGTCACCACCGTGTGGCACACCGCCGAGCCCATGGCGAGCTACCTCGCGACCGTCGCCATCGGCCGGTACGAGACGAGGACGGCGACCGCCCTCGGCACCGTGCCCGTCCTCACTGCCGCCGAAGCCCCCGTCGCGGCGGGCAGCGCCGCGCTGCGGGCCGAGATCCCCGAGCTCCTCGCCCGCCAGGTCAAGAGCTTCGGCCCGTACCCCTTCTCCGCCGCCGGGGCCCTCGTCACCAAGGACGGGACCCTCGGCTACGCCCTGGAGACCCAGACCCGGCCCGTCTTCCCGGCCGCCTCCTTCGACCGGGCGACCCTCCTCCACGAGCAGGCCCACGAGTGGTTCGGCAACTCGGTGACGCCCGAGACCTGGCGGGACATCTGGCTGAACGAGGGCTTCGCGACCTACGGGGAGTGGCTGTATGCCGAGGAGTACGAGCACGTCCCGGCCTCGACGCACTTCGCGCGCGCCTTCGCCCAGGACGCCAACTGGGCCTTCCCGCCCGCCGCCCCGCCCGCCGCCGAGAACCTCTTCGACCCGCCCGTGTACCAGCGGGGCGCGATGGTCCTGCACAAGCTGCGCGAGACGGTCGGCGACCGCGTCTTCGACGAGATCCTGCGCGGCTGGGCCGCGAAGTACCACCACGCCAACGCCACCACGGACGACTTCACGGCCTACGCGGAGAGCGTGGCGGGCCGCGACCTCGACGCGCTGTGGGACGTCTGGCTGTACGGCGACGAGAAGCCGGACAAGCCCTAGGGTTCGCCGGCGGATCAGGTGTTGCCGGACAGGCCCCGGCCCAGGCTCTTCCTCATCACGATGCACGCCCGGCCGTGCGCGAGGTCCGGGCGGCGGGCCGTCTCCTCGTAGCCGAGCGCCGTCCAGAAGGCCAGCGCCTTCGGGTTGTTCTCCAGGACGGCGAGCCGCAGCCCCGTACGGCCGTCGGCGCGGAAACGGTCCTCGACGTACGCGGCGAGCCGGCGCCCGTGCCCCGCGCGCCGCTCGTCCCCGTGGACCATGAGCAGCCCCAGCCACGGATCGGGATCGGCCGGGTCCGGGTGGCGGCCCAGGGTGATGGCGACGGCCACGAGCCGGCCCCCGGAGCGGGCGAGGAGCACCTCGGCCGTCGGCTGCGCGAGCTCGTCGGCGAGAGCGGCGGCGACCTGCTCGGGCCGGATGTCGGACGGATCCGGGAAGTCACCGCTGAGCTGCTGGAACTCCTCGTTGGAGGCGTAGAGCGCGGTGAGCTCGGTGAGCAGCGCGCCGGGGAGGGCGTGCGCCTCCGTGCGCGGGAGGGGTTCGACGATCACGCGGAAAAGGGTAGGGCCCCGGCGTGGATCCCGCCGGGGCCCTCACTGGTGCGTGGCGTCCGTCAGAGGTTGACGCCGAAGTCGCGGGCGATGCCCTCAAGGCCCGAGGCGTAGCCCTGGCCCACGGCGCGGAACTTCCACTCGGCGCCGTTGCGGTACAGCTCGCCGAAGATCATGGCCGTCTCGACGGCGGCGTCCTCGGAGAGGTCGTAGCGGGCGATCTCGGTGCCGCCGGCCTGGTTCACGATGCGGATGTACGCGTTGCGCACCTGGCCGAAGTTCTGCGAGCGGGACACCGCGTCGTAGATGGAGACCGGGAAGACGATCTTGTCGACGGTCGCCGGGAGGGCCGCGAGGTTGACGTTGATCTGCTCGTCGTCGCCGCCGCCCTCACCGGTGCGGTTGTCACCGGTGTGCACGATGGTCTGGTCCGGCGTCGACTTGTTGTTGAAGAAGACGAAGTGGGCGTCCGAGGCGACCCGCCCGGCGGCGTCCACGCCGATCGCCGAGGCGTCGAGGTCGAAGTCGGTGCCGGTGGTGGTGCGGACGTCCCAGCCGAGGCCCACGGTGACGGCGGCGAGGCCCGGGGCCTCCTTGGTCAGGGAGACGTTGCCGCCCTTGGACAGGCTCACAGCCATGGAAAGTCCCTTTCATCGTGATGTCGTCGCTCGCCTGGAGAAACGCGCTGCGGCGGCCGGCGGTTCCCGGCCGGCCGTGGTGCGAAAACAGGATGACTCCTCCGGCCCCCTGCGGGGAACATGGAGGGCATGTCCGGTCCGTATCCCATCCGCGGCTCCGTCTCGCTGCCCGAGGCCGAGCTCCAGTGGCGTTTCTCGCGGTCGTCGGGGCCGGGCGGTCAGCACGTCAACACCAGCGACTCGCAGGTGGAGCTCCGCTTCGACCTCGCGGCCACCGACGCGCTCCCCGAGGTGTGGAAGGCCCGCGCCCTGGAGCGGCTCGCCTCCCGCCTGGTCAACGGCGTCGTGACGGTCCGCGCCTCGGAGCACCGCTCCCAGTGGCGCAACCGCGAGACGGCCGCCGTCCGCCTGGCCGCCCTCCTCGCCGAGGCGACGGCCCCACCGCCGAAGCCCCGCCGTCCGACGAAGATCCCGCGCGGGATCAACGAGCGCCGGCTGCGCGAGAAGAAGCAGCGCTCGGAGACGAAGCGCACCCGCCAGTCCCGCGACTGGGGCTGACGCGGGTCAGCCGAGGCGGCGGTACTTCCCCTGGAAGTACGTCAGGGGCCCGCCGCCCGACGAGGGCAGACCGACCGTCAGGACCCGGCCCACCACCAGCGTGTGGTCGCCGGCCACGACCCGGTTCTCCGTACGGCACTCCAGGACCGACAGGGCGCCGTCCATGAGCGGGGCGCCGCTCTCCTCGCCGCGCGTGTACGGCAGGTCGGCGAAGAGGAGCCGGTCGCTGACGCGGTTCTTCATGGCGAAGCGCCCGGCGACGTGCCGCTGGTCGTCGGCGAGGATCGACACCGCCCACACCGGGACGTCGGTGAGCAGGTCGTCCATGCGGGAGCCGTTGCGGAGGCTGACGAGGACCAGGGGCGGGTCGAGGGAGACCGACATGAAGGCGGTGGCCGTCATGCCGACGTCCTCGCCGCGCGGGCCGTCGTCGGGGTCGTGCGCGGTCACCAGGACCACGCCCGCCGCGAGGCGTGACATCGCCGCCCGGAACTCGTCGTTGCTCACCCCCTCAGCATGAGGGATGGCCAGATCGGACACGGGGGGTGAGGGTGAGGTCATCTGGAGCACGCTCGCACGCTAGTCCGCGCTCCTCCCGCCCCGCATCGGGCCCGGGGACCAGCCGGTGACGGCCGCCGGACCTAGGTCCTGTCATATGCGCGGGGCCGTTGCGACCCGCCATCATCTGCTGTGACTTGAGTCACAGAGGGCAGTATTTGCTGACCCTGTGTACCTGGGGCGCAGCTCGCTGTGATTCAGTGGCGGTGACAGTGCAACACGAAGCCGATGAGAACCCTGGAGTTGCTGTCGAGGTCTCGGGGAGAGCGAGCGATGGAGACCGAGTCGGAGCCTTACGTCCGTCTCTCGACCCTGCGGCAGCTGCATCAGGTCGTGGCGGACCTCAATACTGCCCGCAGCCTGGCGGACACCCTGCAGACCGTCGCCGACGGCGTGGTCGCCGGTCTCAACTACGAGCTGGCCTGCGTCAACCTCGTCCGCCCCGACGGTGACCTCGTCGTCGCCGCCTTCGCCGGAAGCTCCGCCGCGGAGGCCCTGATCACCGGCCGTGTCGGCTCCCGCTCCTCCTGGGAGCGGCGTCTGTCCATGGGCGTCCCCTGGGGCGACCTGCGGTTCATCCCGCACACCGAGGGCTGGGTCCTCATGGAGGACGACGTCCCCCAGTGGCACACCGACGGGCCCGCGCCCCGCTTCGAGGACGAGTGGCACCCGCACGACCGGCTCTACGCCCCGATGTACGCCTCGGGCTCCGGCCGTGAGCTCCTCGGCGTCATATCCGTCGACCGCCCGCGCAACGGCCGGCACCCCGGCCCCTGGGGCCAGGAAGCGCTCCAGATGTACGCCTCGCAGTCCGCGATCGCCATCAGCAACGCCCGCCTCCGCTCCAACATGCAGCGCGCCCTGGTCCGCCTGGAGCGCGAGCAGCAGGCACTGCGGGCCTCCGAGGAGTCCTTCCGGCAGGCCTTCGAGTACGCCCCCTCCGGCATGGCCATCGCCGAGATGGGCGGCGACCAGCACGGCCGCCTCCTGCGCACCAACGACGCCCTGTGCCGGCTCCTCGGCCGCCCCGCCTCCGTGATGCGGCGCTACTCCTTCGCCGACCTCGTCCACCCCGAGGACATCGGCACCCTGCTCCGCACCTCCGCCGAGGGCGGCCGGGCCGAGCTGCGGCTCGGGCGCCGGGACGGCACGTACGTCTGGGTCTCCCTCCGGAACTCGGTGGTCGCCGACACCGCCGACGGGCCCCGCTTCCTCCTCACCCACGTCGAGGACATCGAGGAGCGCAAGCGGCACGAGCTCCAGCTCGCGCACCGCGCCTCGCACGACGCCCTCACCGGCCTCCCCAACAGTGCCGAGCTGCGCTCCCGGCTCTCCGCCCGGCTCTGTGAGCGCCCGGCGGCGCCGGGGAGCGAGCCCGCGTACGGGGCGTACGACTCCCAGCGGGACGGCGGCTACGGAACGGGTCACGACGGCGGCGGCTACGAGCCCGCGTACGACCCGGCGTACGACTCCGGTCACGAGCCGCAGTCGTACGAGCACGAGCACGAGCACGGCTTCGGTTTCGAGCCGGCGGGCGGCGCCGGCCCGTACGACCACCATGTGCACATCGTGGCGCCCACGGGCGGCGAGGTCGACGACGGCACCAAGGGGCTCGCCGTCCTCTTCTGCGACCTCGACGGCTTCAAGTCGATCAACGACCGCTTCGGTCACCACACCGGCGACGCCGTCCTCATCGAGGTCGCGCGCCGGCTCACCACCGGTGTGCGGGACGGCGACACCGTCGCCCGGCTCGGCGGTGACGAGTTCGTCGTCCTCGCCGACGGACTGGGCTCCGCAGACGCCGCCGACCTGGCCGTACGCCTGCGGAACGCGATCATCCCGCCGATCCGGGTGGACGGTCGGGCGGTCCGTGTCGGCGCGAGTTTCGGCATCGGCTGGGCCGAGTGCGGGATGACCGTGGAAGAGGTCCTGAACTCGGCGGACCAGCGGATGTACGTGGAGAAGCGTTCCCGCGCCAAGGTCCACCGGCGGGCGGGCTGAGTCGCGCGCTGGTCCGTTCGGGGTAGGCTCGGCCGGTCGGCGACGGCTGGCGAGCATGGAGAGGATGACCCGGATGGCTGCCGGAAACGACGGCGCGAAGACGCCCGAGGACGACGATCCGTTCGGCTACCTCTACGAGGACGGCCAGGCAGCGGGTGCCCGGCCCCCGCAGGGCGGCGGCTACGGCTACCCCGGCCCCGCTCCCGCGCAGCCGGGCGTGCCCCGGACCTCGTACAACCAGGTCAGGACGGTCGGCGAGCGCAAGTACGGCCACCAGCAGCAGCAGCCGTACGTGCCGCCGCAGCAGCAGGCCCCGTACGGCCGGCCGCAGGCGCAGTACGCCGCGCCGGAGACCTACGGCGCCCAGCCGCAGACCCGCCCGATCCCGCCCCAGCGCGGCGGCGGCTCCGGCCGCGGCCCCAACACCAAGGGCCTCCTGATCGGCGCGGTCGCGGTCGTCGCGGTCGTCGTGATCGGCATCGCGGCCGCGGTGATCTCCAACTCGGGCAACGAGAAGGACAAGGACGACAAGGCCGGCGGGAACACCCCGTCGACCGCGCCGTCCCAGGTCTCGGAGACGCCGAGCACCGAGCCGAGTGCCGAGAAGACCCCGGGGGAGCTCCCCAAGCAGGACGCGGCGACGCTGACGCTGGGCGGCTCGGCCACCACGGGGACGGCCGTGAAGGGTGCGAAGGGCACGAACGGCGCCTACGTGACCCTGACCGGTGTGGGCAGCTCCGCGAGCTGGTCGGTGGACGTGCCGGACTCCGGCGAGTACACCCTCCGCATCACGTACAGCGTGCCCGGCAAGGACGCCAAGACGTCCCTGACGGTCAACAGCGAGACGCCGCGCGCGCTGAACATGTCCAACTTCGCGAAGTCCGCCGAGGGCGACTGGGAGAAGGGCTGGACGTACACGTACGCCTACGTGAACCTCAACAAGGGTTCCAACGCGCTCAAGATCTCCTGCGAGCAGGGTGACCAGTGCGAGGCGATCCTCGACCAGGTCTACCTGGAGGCCGGTCACACCGGCAGCTGACGTGGGGGGCCGGGCGCGGCTTTCAGGCCGCGCCGCCCGCCTCCGTCACCTTCACCCGCGTCAGCAGCTCCTGGTACGCCGTCGCGTCGAACTCGCCGGCCACCGGGGAGAGGACCGTCGCCGCCGACAGGGCCACCGCGCGGGTGAGGCGGTCCGGCCAGGGGGTGTCGTCGACCAGGCCCGAGAGGAGGCCGGCGACGGCGGAGTCGCCCGCGCCCGTGGGGTTGCCCTTCACCGGGGCCGGCGGGGTCGCGCGCCACAGGCCCTCCGGGGTGGCGGCGAGCATGCCCTCGGGGCCGAGTGAGGAGATCACCGCGTGGGCGCCGCGGCGGCGTGCGTCGCGGGTGGCCCGGTGGGGTTCGCGGGAGCCCGTCAGCTGGGCGAGTTCCTCGGCGTTCGGCTTGACCAGGTCGGGGCGGGCGGCGATGCCGCGGCGGAGGGGTTCGCCGCTGGTGTCCAGGAGGACGGGGATTCCGGCCGTGCGGGCGAGGCGGACGAGTTCCGCGTACGCGCCGACGTGGATGCCGGGCGGGAGGCTGCCGCAGAGGGCGACCGCCCGGGCCCCGTCGAGGAGTTCCGTGAAGCGGGTGCGGAAGGCGGCCCATTCCGCGGCGGTGACGGCCGGGCCCGGTTCGTTGAGCTGGGTGGTGTCCCCGCTCGCCGTGTCGACGATCGCGACCGTGCGGCGGGTGGGTCCGGCGGTCTCGACGAGCTCGTCGCGGACCGGCGTCGCCGCGAGCTGGTCCCGCAGTGTCGCGCCGGTCGCGCCGCCCGCGAAGCCGGTGGCGACCGTCTCGTACCCGAGGGCGGCGAGGACGCGGGCGACGTTGAGTCCCTTGCCGCCGGGCCGCTCGATGACCTGGGTGACGCGGTGGGAGGCGTGCGGGGTGAGGGCGGGGACCCGGTAGGTCAGGTCCAGTGCCGTGTTGAGGGTGACCGTGAGGATCAAGACCCGTCCACCCCCCGTACTCCGTGTGAAGTCTTGTGGAACGCTCGTTCCGACGGGCACCGATCATGCCAAAGGAAAGGCGGTTGGCCCAGACCCACGGCCAACCGCCTTCGAGAGTGACACCTGATCAGGCGGCTTTGTCCGCCGTCGGGTCGACGATCCACTCGCCCTTGCGCATGACGCCCCTGAGGTTGAACTCCTCGTCGAGGACGACGATGTCGGCGTCCTTGCCGGGCTCCAGGGAGCCCACCCGGTCGTACACGCCGAGCAGCCGGGCCGGGTTGGCGGAGATGGCCTGGACGACCGACTCGACGGGCAGGCCGTCGATGGTGGCGGCGCGCTTGAAGGCGCGGTCCAGGGTGAGGGTGGAGCCGGCGATGGAGCCGCCCTCGACGAGGCGGGCGACGCTGTCCTTCACCTCGACGGCCAGCGGGCCGAGCATGTAGCGGCCGTCGCCGAAACCGGCGGCGTCCATGGCGTCGGTGATGAAGGCGACGCGCTCGGGTCCGGCGTGGTGGAAGGCGAGCTCCAGGGCGGCGGGGTGGAGGTGGGTGCCGTCGTTGATGAGCTCGACGGTGATCCGCTCGTCCTCCAGGAGCGCGGCGATCGGGCCGGGGGAGCGGTGGCCGAGCGCGGGCATGGCGTTGTAGAGGTGGGTGGCGACGGTGGCGCCCGCGTCGATGGCCGCCTGCGTCTGCTCGTACGTGGCGTCGGTGTGGCCGATGGCGGCGATCACGCCGTGCTCGGCGAGGAGCCGTACGGAGTCGAGGCCGCCGGGCAGTTCGGTGGCGAGGGTGACCATCCGGGCCTGGCCGCGGCCGGCGTCGAGCAGCTTGCGGACCTCGGCCGGGTCGGGGTCGCGGAGCAGCGTCTCGTCGTGGGCGCCCTTGCGGCAGGGGGAGATGAACGGGCCCTCGAAGTGCAGGCCGGCGATCTCGCCCTGCTCGGCGAGCTCGGAGAGCAGGCCCGCGCGGCGGCCGAGGAAGTCCATGTCGCCGGTGACGAAGGAGGCGACGACGGTGGTGGTGCCGTGGAGGCGGTGGGTGTGGACGCCCTTGAGGACCTCGTCGACGGTGCCGGAGGTGAAGGACGCGCCGCCGCCGCCGTGGTTGTGCATGTCGACGAAGCCGGGGACGAGCCAGTGCCCGGTGAGGTCGAGGGTGGGGGCGTTCTCGGGGGCGGAGCCCACGATGCGGTCGCCGTCGACGATCACGCGTCCGTTCTCGACCGTTCCGGTGGGCAGCACGACGTGCGCGCCGGCGAGAACCTGGTGATCGGCCATCAGGCGGAAACCTCCGAGTCGAGGGAGAGAAGGTCCCAGGCGAGGAGGCCCGCGCCCAGGCATCCGGCGGTGTCCCCGAGGGCCGCCGGGACGATGGCGGGCAGCTTCTGGAACGTGACGCGTTCCTCCACGGCGGCCCGGAGGGGTGTGAACAAGGTTTCCCCGGCCTCGGCGAGACCGCCACCGATGATGAGCGTGCGGGGGTCGAGGAGGGTGAGCGCGGTGACGAGTCCGTCGGCGAGGGCGTCGACGGCGTCCTGCCAGACCCGTACGGCGGTCTCGTCGCCGGACTCGACGGCCTTGGCGCAGTCGGCGGCGTCCGCGTCCGGGTCGCCGCTGGCCTCGGCCCAGGCGAGGGAGACGGCGGAGGCGGAGGCGTACCGCTCCAGGCAGCCGCGCTGGCCGCAGCCGCAGTCGGTGCCGCCGGGGCGGACGACGATGTGGCCGATCTCGCCGGCGTAGCCGTGGGCGCCGGCCTCGATGCGGTCGCCGATGCCGATGGCTCCGGCGATGCCGGTGCCGAGGGGCACGAAGAGGAAGCGGTCGGCGCCGTTGCCCGCGCCGATACGGCCTTCGGCGAGGCCGCCGGTGCGGACGTCGTGGCCGAGGGCGACGGGGACGCCGTCGAGCCGGCGGCTGAGGAGTTCGCGCATGGGAACGTCGCGCCAGCCGAGGTTGGCGGCGTAGACGGCGATGCCGTTCTCCGCGTCGACGATGCCGGGGACGGCGACTCCGGCCGCGGCGGCGGGCTCTCCGTACCGCTCCTGGCCGAGGGTGCGGAGCTCTTCGGCGAAGCCGAGGATCGTCTCGACCACGGCCTCGGGGCCGCGCTCGCGCCCGGTGGCGCGGCGGGCCTCGTGCAGCAGGGTGCCGTCCGCCCCGACGAGGGCGGCCTTCATGCCGGTGCCGCCCACATCCAGGGCGATGACGTGTCTCACGGGGGACATTCTGGCGCGGGAGGACCTAACAGGTCTAGTCCACTGGGCAGGATTGTTGCGCTCGGATACAAATTCGGGGCCGGCCATGCCCCCATGGTCCCGCCGCAGTTGCGGAAGTGATACCCAAGTGGTGTAGACCTCATGCCCGGGGGCGGGGCACACTTACGGCCCTGAGAAGTGCAAACACGCAGCTCAGTACAGATGGACGACAGCTCAACGACGAGCAAAAGGTGGATGAAGCCGTGGAGCGGCGACGATTTCTCGGACTGACCGCGGCCGCCGCCGCCCTCGGACTGGCCACGACGGTCGCCGGCTGCGGCACCCTCGGCGGCGACTCCGGCGACGTGACCCTGAAGCTGGTCGCCGCCGACTACGACCTCAACGGCGGCGACACCACCAGGAAGTACTGGGCCGACCTCGTCGCCGCCTTCGAGGCGAAGCACCCCGGGGTCAAGGTCGAGGTCCAGGTCCTGTCCTGGGACGACGTCGACCGCAAGGTCGCCGAGATGGTCAAGGCCGGCCAGGCCCCCGACATCGCGCAGATCGGCGCCTACGCCGACTACGCGGCCGCCGGGCAGCTCTACGCCGCCGACGAACTCCTCTCCATCCCCGTCCAGGCCAACTTCCTCGGCCCGCTCGTCTCCGCGGGCGAGTACAAGCGCACCCAGTACGGCCTGCCGTTCGTCGCCTCCACCCGGCCGCTCTTCTACAACAAGGGGCTCTTCCGGGAGGCCGGCGCCAAGGCCCCCACCACCTGGGACGAGCTCGTCGAGGCCGCCGAGAAGCTCAAGGCCAAGGGCGTCACCACCCCCTTCGCGCTGCCGCTCGGCCCCGAGGAGGCCCAGGCCGAGGCCCTCATGTGGCTGCTCAGCGGCGGCGGCGGCTGGACCGACGCGTCCGACCGCTACGCCATCGACTCCGAGGCCAACGTGCGCACCTTCGAGTGGCTCCGCACCAACCTGGTCGGCAAGGACCTCACCGGCCCCGTCGCCCCCGGCAAGCTCAACCGCAAGGCCGCCTTCGCCGCCTTCGCGAACGGCGAGGTCGGCATGCTCAACGGCCACCCCTCGCTCCTCAAGGAGGCCGCGAAGAAGGGCGTCCAGGTCGGCCAGGTCCCCCTCCCCGGCGCCGAGGGCACGCCCAGGACCTCCATGGGCGTGGCCGACTGGATCATGGGCTTCCGGCAGAACGGCCACCACAAGGAGATCGGCGAGTTCCTGAACTTCGTCTTCAGCGACGAGAACGTCCTGAAGTTCGCCGGGGACAACGACCTGCTGCCGGTCACCGTCACGGCCTCCACCCGCATGGAGACCGACCCCGCCCACGCCAACCTGCGCGTATTCCTCAAGGTCCTGCCCGACGCCCAGCTCCCGCCGGTCGGCAAGACCTCCTGGGCCAAGGTCAGCGAGAACGTCAAGCAGAACATTGGCAAGGCCGTCACCCCCGGCGGCAAGCCGTCCGACGTCCTCGGCCGGATCGGCCGGGAGGCGACGGCGGCCGAGAACGCCGAGTAATAGGTTGGTCGTATGACCGAAGAGACGGTGGACGGCGAGAGCGGCCTCGGGGAGCGCGAGCGGGCCCTTCTCGCCGTCGAGCGGCGCTCCTGGCCCGGGCCCGGTGCCAAGGAGCGGGCCGTCCGCGAGCGGCTCGGCCTCTCGCCGACCCGCTACTACCAGCTCCTCAACGCCCTCCTCGACGACCCGCGCGCCCTCGCCCACGACCCCGTCACGGTCAACCGGCTGCGCCGGGTCCGCGAGGAGAAGCAGCGCCGCCGCGAAGGGTGACCCCGGCCGGTGACCCCGGCCACGCTGACGTGACCCCCGTACGTCGGTAGGGTCGGAAGCATGGTCAGCAGCCTTCCGCACCCGGCCACACCCGCCGGCCGCGACGGCCTGGCCGCGCTTCTCGCGCGGCCCGCGAACGCCGTCGTCGCCCTCGACTTCGACGGCACCCTCGCCGACATCGTCCCCGACCCCGAGCAGGCCCGCGCCCACCCCGGCGCGGTGGCCGCCCTCGCCGCCCTCGCCCCCCGGGTGGCCTCGATCGCCGTCGTGACCGGCCGCCCCGCCGGGGTCGCCGTCCGCTACGGCGGCTTCGCCGGCGTCCCCGGCCTGGAGCACCTCGTCGTCCTCGGCCACTACGGCGCCGAACGCTGGGACGCCGTCACCGGCACCGTGCAGGCCGCCGCCCCGCACCCGGGCGTCGCCTCCGTCCGCGCCGAGCTCCCCGGATTCCTCGACCGGGCCGGGGCCTGGCCGGGCGTCTGGATCGAGGAGAAGGGCCGCGCGGTCGCCGTCCACACCCGCCGCGCCCTGGAACCCGAGGGCGCCTTCGAGGCCCTCAAGGGCCCGCTCGGCGATCTGGCCGTCGCCCACGGCCTGGTCCTGGAGCCCGGCCGCATGGTCCTGGAGCTGCGGCCCCCGGGCATGGACAAGGGCGTGGCCCTCGCGGAGTACGTACGGGAGGTCGGAGCCGGGTCCGTGCTCTACGCGGGTGACGACCTGGGCGACCTGCCGGCCTTCGCGGCGGTCGAGAAGCTCCGCTCCGACGGCACCCCGGGCGTCCTGGTGTGCAGCGGCTCCACGGAGGTCCCCGAGCTGGCCGGCCGCGCGGACCTCTCGGTGGCGGGCCCGCCGGGCGTGGTGGAGTTCCTGACGGAGCTGGCGGAGGCGGTACGGGAGGGCTGACCGGCCCCGGAAACGCCGCGAGGGCGGTACGGAGGAGGCCTGAGCCCCTCCGTACCGCCCTCGCGTCTTCTCGTGCGGATCAGTGCGCGGCCGGGTTGGCGACGCTGATCGTCAGGTCGTCGCCGGCGTCACCGGTGACCGTGACGCGCACGCCGTGACCGGCGACCTTCACGCTGGCCTGCGGGGCCGTCGTGTCGTAGTACGCGTTCGGGTCGGTGTCGTCGAAGACCGGGATGCCCGGGACGGAGGGGGCGCAGGCCGCCAGCGTCTCGACGGTCTGGTTCGGGCCCTTGCCGGTCAGGACCTCCTTGTGGAGGCAGGTCGCGTCGGTGGCCTCCAGGCCGAAGGTCGCGTCGAAGGGCTGGCGCCGGTTGCTGGGCGCGGTCCCGTCGGCGTACCGGAACGGGGCCGGACGGGCGTCGACGGGCATCGCCGAGCCGCCACCGGGGTGGTTGCTGACGTTGTTGTCGTCGAAGGACCGGTCGACGTACCAGACGAGCATGCCGTTCTGGTACTTGAAGAACTCGACCCAGTCGGGCGCCGTGATGCCCTTGCTGAACTGGTACGGGCCCTCGGCGAGGAGCGCGTCGGAGCCGACGTACTCGCGGTTCTCCAGGAGGTAGTACCGCGGGGAGGTGGCCGTCTCGGTGCCGGTGGAGATCTTCCAGCGGCCCTGCGCGGTCCAGCCGCCCACGCCCTGCTCGACGTCGTCCGCCGCCAGGGTCGTCCCGCCGGAGCTCAGCGAGATGTCGTCCAGGAACGCGCCGGCGAAGTGCACGCCGCCGTCGCTCTGGTAGCGGAAGCGGAAGAGGGACGGCTTGCCGGCGGAGTCGTACGAGTAGCGCAGCGTCGTCCACTTGCCGCCCGAGGAGCCGGAGACGGACTCACCCGCGCGGGCCCAGGTGGCGCCGCCGTCGAGGGAGTACTCGGCGAAGAGGTAGTCGAAGTCGGCCTCGATCTCGTACCAGGCGCTCGCCTTGACGGTCACGCGCGGGGCGGCCGGGACGGAGCGGGTGAGGGACTGGTTGAGGCCGTCGGCCGAGCCGGTCCACCAGGCGTGGGTGCCCGAGGTGGGCGTCGCGTAGGTGGTGCTGCTCGTCTTGCCCGGGAGCGCGACGCGGACCGCCTGGGCCTTGCCGCGGACCTGGAGCGCGGCCGGGCTCAGGGTGTACGAGCCGGTGGCGCCGAGCGGTGCGTCGGTGTAGTCGAGCCAGCCGAGGAAGAGCTTCTCCTCGGCGCCCATGAGGCCGGGGTGGGTGCCGATGCCGGCGTTGGCGGCGGCGCCGTGGCTCAGCCAGGAGCCGGAGCTCATCAGGGTCCAGAAGGCGGTGGAGTTCTCGCCGCCGTCGGTGTCGTAGAAGTCCGGCAGGCCGAGGTCGTGGCCGAACTCGTGGCAGAAGACGCCGAGTCCGCCGTTCTCGCCCTCGGTGGTGTAGTCGCCGAGCCAGTACTTGGACTGGCCGATGCGGGCGCCGCCGGCCTTGTTCTGGGTGCCGGAGACGGCCGGGCCCGTGAGGCCGTAGTCGTCGCCGTTCACGTACCAGCGGTGGGACCAGATGGCGTCCTCGCCCTGTGCGCCGCCGCCCGCGTCCTCGCCCATGCCGGCGTGCACGGCCTGGAAGTGGTCGATGTAGCCGTCGGGCTCGTCGAAGTTGCCGTCGTGGTCCCAGTCGTTGCGGTCCCAGACGTCGAACTGGGCGAGGTACGCGTCGATCTCGGCGGGCGTCTTGCCGGCCGCGAGCTGGGCGTTCCACCAGGCGTCGCCGGTGTCCTGGATGAAGGCCCAGGAGCCGCCGGTGTCCTCGACGGCGTTGTCGCCGTAGGTGGAGGCGTTGCCGGGGACCTTGACCCAGTCCTCGACGGTGTTGGAGACGGAGTAGGCGCCGCTGGACAGCTTCTCGTAGAAGGTCTTCATGGACTCGCCGGAGCCGTTGAAGAGTTCCTCGTAGTGGGCCTTGGAGAAGTCCGCGGTCCAGGCGTTGGAGTTGTCGGTGCTGCGGTCCGGCTGGGGTATCTGGTTGTGCAGCGGGCCGGGGACGGTGCCGAGCTTGCCGGAGCTCTGGTCGCCGAACTCGGAGAGGATCGTGAAGATCTTCTCCTGGCGGGTGGCGGTGGTGGTCTTGGTCTCGGCGAACTTGCCGGGCGCGACCTCGACGACGCCCTTGGCGTTCGCCTTGGCCTTGCCCTTGGCGACCAGGTCGATCGCCTGCTCGCGCAGCTGGGTGCGCTGCTTCGTGAGCGGTCCGGGACGGTTGTCGGTCCGGTGGGCGTTGGCACCCGCCGGTGCGGCGTCCCGTGCTTCCTGCGCGGCGGCGGGGGTGAGCCCCGCGGCGAGGAGTGCGGTGAGCGCCGACCCAAGGGTCATGCCCACGACAATCTTCTTCACGTGTCTTGCGATCCTTCCGCTTTGCCTCTGGGGTGGGGAAAACGGATCGCCTGGGGGAACGATCGCCGCAGAGTCTGACACGAGAGGACCCCTCAGGAGGAGGGGTCGCACCGAATAGCGACGACGGATTCCCGCTCAACGAAGCAACAGGTCCACCACGCCGGTCAGGTCCTCCTCCCCACTGCCCTTGTCGAGCCGCCGCCGCATCAGCTCGAAGTAGGGCCGCAGCAGCTCCGGACTGACGCCCTGTCCCTCGGCCGTGGCCAGGAACGTCGGCGTGCCCGCCACCTGCATGGCGAGGTTCGAGACCACGCCGGCGGTGTAGTCGCCGCTCTTGAGCTGGGCGGCGGTCCCGTGGACGCCCTGGGCCATGGCGGTGAGCCAGTCGGCGAGCAGCGGGGCGAAGGCCACGGGGTCGATGTCCTCCCGCCGAATCAGGGCGAAGGCGTGCGCCGCCCCGGCGAACATCCCGTACATGGCGCTGAGCAGGGCGACGTCGTGCAGGGCGGCGAACCCGGCGTCCTCACCGACGGAGCGGTTCGCCGACGAGGTCGAGGAGGTGGACGGCCGCGTCGGTCAACAGCGCCGGGTCACCTGTCCCGCACAGATGCCGGTGCCCGCGCAGAAGGGCTCCGCCCCGCTCCTCCTCGGCCTCAAGGAGCCGCCTGGGCAGCCACTTTCCGCAGCCCGGCCACGCGCGGTGGTGGTCGAGGAGCGGGTCGGCGGCACCGCTGAGGACGACCCCGGCCACCCCCAGGCGCTCGAAGGGATCGTCCGCGTCCGCCAGATCGTCCAGAGCATCCGTCAGCCCGTACCGCTTGGTCTCGACGGTCTCCGGCTCAAGCGCCGGCGGCCCACTGCGGAGGTCGGCCTCGGCCAGGGCCCCGGCACGCCCGGCCTCCCTGTGGGGTTCAACGCCGCAGCCAGCTCAGGAGGGTCGTCGCCGTGAACACCGCGCCCGACGCCAGACAGACCGCGCGCGGGGTCAGCCATCTGGGGCCCTCCGGGGGCTGGGACTGCGGGACGGGAGCCAGCAGCGCGTCTGCGAAGGCCTGGGCGGTCGGCGGTCGATCCGCCGGCTCGACGGACATCGCGGCCCGTAGCAGCAGGGCGACGTTCGGTGGAAGCTCCGCTTCGGCGGGGAGCGCCGGCAGCGTCGAGGCGGTCGGCTGGTTGGTCATCAGGGCTGTCGCGCGCCCGCCCGGGCCGAACGGCTTCTGCCCGGTCAGCAGCTCGTAGGCCACGACGGCCAGCGCGTACACATCGGCCCTTCCGTCGAACCCGCCGGTGTGGAAGGCCTGTTCCGGTGCCATGTACGCGGGCGTGCCCGTGGTCACCGTCAGCCCGGACGCGTCGGCCAGTTGCTTCGCGCTGCCCAGATCCGCGACGAGCACCGCGGCGGGCGCGGGGCCGGTGGCGAGCAGCATGTTTGACGGCTTGACGTCGCGGTGCACCACACCCGCCTCGTGCAGGACCTGGACCGCGTAGCCCGCCTCCGCGGCCAGCCGCAGCGCCTCCTGCGGGTCGCACCGGCCGACCCGGTCCTCCAGGGTGCCGCCGCGTACGTAGTCCATGACGAAGTAGGGCCGGTCCTCCTGCACCCCGACGTCGTGCACGCGGACCACCCGCGGGCTGGCGATCCGGCGCAGCAGCCTCGCCTCCGCCAGGAACCGCTCGCGCACATCGGCGTTGGCGGCCCAGTTGTCGGCCAGCACCTTCACCGCGACCTCGGTGTCGAGCTCCGGATCGTAGGCCTTCCAGACCGTCGCGAAGGAGCCGGCTCCGAGCCGGTCCAGGAGGAGGTAACGGCCGAGCTTGCGCATGTGGCAGCATTCTGCCGGAGTCGAGGGGGAGTGGGGAACTCCCGTTCGGCGGGCGGGATGCCAGGCGGAACGAAACGGGGGGATCCGGGTGTTCGAGGAAGGCGAGCTGGAACGGCTCGTGGCGGCTGCCCGGGCGGGGGACCCGGGGGCGATGGAGTACCTGCTGGCCAAGCTGCGGCCGATGGTGCTGCGACGCTGCTCGCGCTTCCTGCCCCACCACGCCGACGCGGAGGAGGCCGCGCAGGACGCCCTCCTGTCCATCAGCACGCACCTGGGTGAGTACGGCGGCCACGGTTCCTTCCTGGGCTGGGTGACGGTGATCGCCTCGAACGCCGCCCGGTCCACCTACCGCTCGATGCGCCGACGCGCCGAGGACAGCCACGCCGACCTCCCCGAGTCCGTCGACCCGCGCACCACCAGCGTCATCGCCGGGAGTCGGCTCGACCTGATGGAGGCGTTGGCCGCGCTGGAACAGCAGCACCCCACCCTGGTGGAGTCCTTCGTGCTGCGCGACCTGGGCGACCTGACCTACGGCCAGGTGGCCGAGCAGCTGGACGCCCCGTTGGGCACGGTCAAGGACCGCATCCACCAGGCCCGCCGCTTCATGCGCGAGCGCCTGGTCACCGGTCCGTGAGCGGCGGTCCCGCGACGGGCGGCGGCCACGCCGTCGTCCGGCCCCGGTCCGCCGTCGCCGCCCTGGTGGCCGCCGCCGCGCTCGGGCTGGCGACCGGCCGATTCATCTTGCCCTCGCCCCCCGGCGCCGATGCGCACCCGCCAGAGCGGTCGGTTGCCGCGGCCGGCGGGGCATCTCAGGGCGTGTCCGCTCCCGCGACGCCCGGCGTGTCCGCCCCGACGCCCGCGCCCTCGGCCTCCGGCTCCGGCTCGCCGACCGGTGCGACCGGTCCGGTGACGAAGGCGAACCTTCTGGAACCCGCTGCGTTCGGCCCGGACGACGGCATCGGGAAGATCCACGTCACCGACCGGTACGGCGACGGGCATTACGCCAACTCGGCCTGCACCGGGGAGAAGACCCTCACGGAGACCCTGGGCGGGCCCGGTGCCCACTTCCGCGGACTGATGACCAGCCCCCGCACCAACCCGAGCGACCCCACACTGGCCTTGGACGGTGCCGACCAGGTCGCCCGCGAGGTCGCCGCCGAGGCCCGGAGCCCTTCCCTGGCGCAGAACTTCGCCGAGCGCCTGCTGCTGGAGCAGGTGCCCTGCCAGGAGGAAGCGCCAGGGCACTGGGTCTACGGAAGGACCACGACGCTGCGGCTCGCCCCGGACGTCACCGCGAGCTGGATGGGCGTCTACCAGGGATCCCTCAACACCACCGGCACAGCGCCCGAGGGCGAGGAGCCCTGCGGCGGCATCGCCGTGCTGCGCAGCGGCACCCACTACGGGGTGCTCGAAGTCGACGCCTGCCTGGGGACGGCCGCGATGGACCGCGTCGTCAGGACCGCTCTGTCACAGCTGTGAAACAGCCGGTCAGAGCTCCAACTTTCCCTCCTCCGGCGGCATCTCCCCCGGTTGTACGAGGACGCAGCAGGCGTCCCGACCAGCAGGGGGACCAGATGACCGAGAACCGGACCGTCCAGCAGAAGTCCGTTCGCCGCAACCGGGTCGCCGCCGCGGCCTGCTTCGCCGCCGCACTGATCACGGCCACCGTCGTCGGCACCCAGTCGGCCACCGCCCACGGGGCCGCGCACCGCACCGCGGCCGCCGCCGCCCGCTCGGCTGTGGTCGCCGCGCCCGGACTCGGCTCCGCCCACCTCGTCCAGAGCGAGGACTACTTCCAGAAGGGCCTGAACCCGGTCGGCGCGACCGTTGCGCTGACCGGACGCCAGGCGCTGTCCGCGTGCTCCGGAGAGGAGACGATGCGCGACCTGACCAAGGGCAACGCCACCGCGTACGCGTCCGTGAACTGGACCTTCGCCACCGACAGCATGCTGACCGAGTCGGCCGCGAGCGCCCCCACCGGGACCGCGGCCGCCACCTGGGAGAAGCAGCTCGTCGCGCTCGTTCAGGACTGCCAGGACGAGCCGGCCGGCCACTGGCGCTACGGCGCGGCCCACACCCTGACCACCACCGGCGGCACCGCCCGCTGGTACCCGGCCTACAACGGCGACGGAACCGCCACCGGCGGGGTCGCGGTCCTGCGCAGCGGCACCAGGGTCGCCATCGTCGAGCTCACCGGTCGGCCCGCCCACGCCCCGGCCTACGTCGAAGGCATCGCCACCGCGGCACTGAAGCGCCTCTCCTCCTGAACGGCAGCCCCGCTCCGCCCGCGCCGTCGGGCGGAGCCGGCCCCGAACCACCCGGCACGGCACGTACTACAGCGCCGTCGAGGCCAGTAGCGGCCCCGGCCGCAAGCAGGTCGACGTGATCAGACGGTTCCGTCAGCCGGGTCGACACGCTCTCCCCTCGCCTCGACCGTCCGCCGGGCCACCGGCTCACCGCTCCCGCAGGGCCTCCAGCTGGTCCAGGAACCACCGTTGTGGGGGGAGGGCGGTGGCCGCGGCGGCCAGGCGTTTGGTGCGGTCCGCTCGTTCCGTGGGGGGCATCGTCAGGGCCGTGTGCAGGGCCTGGGCCGTCTCCGTCACGTCGAAGGGGTTCACCGTGAGCGCGTCCTCCTTCAGTTCCTCGTACGCGCCCGCGCCCGTCGACAGGACGAGGGCGCAGCCCGACTCCGAGACGACCGGTATCTCCTTCGCGACCAGGTTCATGCCGTCGCGCACGGGGTTCACCAGGGCCACGTCCGCCAGGCGGTAGGCGGCCAGGGAGCGGGTGAAGTCGTCCTTCACCGAGACCAGGACCGGCTGCCAGTCCGCCGTGCCGAACTCGGTGTTGATCTCCTCCGCCAGTTCCTTCACCGCCGCCGTGTACGCGCGGTACGACTCCAGGTCCTGGCGGGAGGGGTAGGCGGACGCCAGGTGGACCACCCGGTTCCGCCATTCCGGGTGGGTGGTCAGGAGTTCGCGGTAGGCCTGCAGGCCTCGCAGGATGTTCTTCGAGAGTTCCGTGCGGTCCACCCGGACGATGGTCTTGCGGTCGCCGATCTCCTCGCGGAGGCGGGCCAGGCGGTCGTCCACCTCCGGGCGGTACGCCAGTGCCCTCAGGTCGTCGGCGTCGACTCCCAGCGGGTACGCCGCCACCCGCGTGCGTCCCGGGTCGCCCGCGCCGTTCTCGAAGGCCTCCGCCCACGCGCGCGTGTGGAAGCCCAGCCGGTCCGCGCCGAGCATCCCGCGCAGGAGCTCCTCGCGGATGTCGGTCGGCAGCATGCGCAGGTACGCGGGCGATGCCCAGGGGGTATGGGTGAAGTGGGCGATGCGGAGGTCCGGGCGCAGGTCCCGGAGCTGTCCCGGAACCAGCGCCAGGTGGTAGTCCTGCACCAGGACCGCCCCGCCCTCCGCCGCCTCCGCCGCCAGGGCCTCCGCGAACGCGCGGTTGTAGCTCCGGTACGACTCCCAGCGGCGGCGGAACTCCGCGTCGAAGACCGGCTCGCGCGGGATGTCGTACAGGTGGTGGTGGAGGAACCACAGCACCGAGTTCGCGATGCCGTTGTACGCGTCCGCGTAGACCCCCGGGTCGATGTCCAGCATCCGCACGCCCGGCTCGCCGGTCCCGCGTCGCACCGCCTCCCGGTCGCCCTCGCCGAGCGCCGCGCACACCCAGAGGCTCTCGCGGGAGTCGATGGTGCTCAGGGCCGACGCCAGGCCGCCGCCGCCCTTGCGGGCGTCCAGCGAACCGTCCTCGCCCAGCACGTACGAGACCGGGCCCCGGTTGGATGCCACCAGCACAGTTGCCATGTGGCGAACCTAGCCCGTCCGGTAAACGCTCAAACGTACGTATACGAGACGAGCCGATTCGGCCACAGGGAGTTGCCGCAGGTCAGTCGCGTCGGCCGCGCATCGCCGCCTTCACCGGGTCCGGGCCGGGGAACCTGTGGACGACCGTCAGGGACCAGCCGGCCACACAGCCCTTGCCGTCCGGGGCCCACAGGCTGCCGACCGCCACCTGTGCGTCCGTCCCCGAGACGCCCGCGAAGGCGGCGGTCACGTCGGATTCGCCCGTGTAGTAGTGCGGGCCGCTGGTGTCGGCCGGGTCCGCGACCATGCTGTCGATCGAGACCGGGGTGGCGGGACCCGCCCCGACCTTGATCACCGGGGCCGTCGTCGTCGGGTCGCCGGGGGAGCGCCCGACGTCCGCGCCCGAGATGTCGCAGCGCTTCAGCAGGGCGCCGCTCGGGCCCTTGTACGTGCCGTCGTTCCCGCCCCAGAAGAGGCGGGCGTACGCGACCTCGGCGCCCGCCGGGATCTTCACGTGGCCGGTGCTGGAGCCGTACCCGGCGTCCCCGACGCCGCCCGCGCCGACCCGCCGCATCACGAAGGTGTTGTTGTTGTCCGAGCCCTGGCCCGAGGCCGCCGTCGCGCAGGGGGCCGCCAGGTCCGCCGGGGCGGTCGGGCAGCCCATGACCGTGTTGCCGATCGTGGCGAAGTCGCCGTACAGCGACTCGTCGTACCGCTTGCCGAAGGGCTCGACCACGTCCGCGGCGGCCGGACCGGCCGCCGTGAACGCGATCGGGCCCGCTGTGAGCCCGAGGACCGCGAGCACCCTGCCCAGGTGAAGTTGCGTGAAGCGGATAAATGGGCAATGTATGCAAAACGGATCATCGTGAGCCGTTACGCCACGCGGCGGTGCGCGTACTCCGCGATCTCGGCCATCGGCGGCCGCTCCTCCGTGTCCACCGCGTACGTCCGCGGCTCGAAGCCCTTCTCGCCCCGCTCGAACTGCGTCAGCCGCGGCCGCACCAGGTGCCCCCGCGAGAGCCGCAGCTGCGCCGTCCGGTAGATCGCCGCCGCCATCCGGCCCAGCGCCTGCCCGTCCTGGTGCCGGTGCTTGCGCACCCCCACGTCCACCTGTGCGAGCGCGTCCAGGCCCACCGTGTGCAGGGCGTCCACGAGCAGCCCCAGCTCCACTCCGTAACCGACCGGGAACGGCAGCCGTTCGAGCAGCGAGCGCCGCGCCGCGTACTCGCCGCCCAGCGGCTGCACGAAACCGGCCAGCTGCGGCCAGTGGAGGTTGAGGAGGGGGCGCGCCACCAGTTCGGTGACCCTGCCGCCCTGACCGGGGGTGTCTCCGAACGGGCGGTCGTACATCGCCTTCACGAAGTCCACGTCCGGGTCCGTGAGCAGCGGGCCCACGATCCCCGTCACGAAGTCCGCCGAGAAGTCCCGCAGGTCCGCGTCCACGAAGCAGACCACGTCCCCGCTCGTCACCATCAGCGACCGCCAGAGCACCTCGCCCTTGCCGGGGACCGCCGGTATGCGGGGGAGTATCGCGTCCCGCGCGACAACCCGCGCGCCGGCCGCCGCGGCCACCTCCGCCGTACGGTCCGTGGAACCCGAGTCGATCACCACCAGCTCGTCCACGAGGGGGACGGACTCGGTCATCAGCTCGCGCCGGATCACGGAGACGATGTCCCCGACCGTCGCCTCCTCGTTCAGCGCGGGCAGGACGACGCTGACCTTCGTGTTCCGCTTGGCGGCGAGGATTCGCTCCAGCGGCCGGTCCGTCACGGACCAGGACCGCCGGTCCAGCCAGCGCTCCACCTCTTCCAGCACGTGATCTCTCTCCATCTCGCGGTTCGGACGGCCGGTCCAAGCGTCCGGGCCTTCGGTTACAGTCTTGAACAACGCGGATGCCCGATGCACGTCGGGGTGCCGCCCGCGTCGGAGTGCAGGAACGAAAGTCCACCGCACTTCACAATCGAATACCGCTCATCCAGAGGGGCAGAGGGAAACGGCCCGTTGAAGCCCCGGCAACCCTCCAGTCGGTTACTCGTCCTCCAGCGAGGCTCCCGGCTAGGGAAGGTGCCAAATCCGTCTCATGGCGAAAAATTCGTCATGGGAAAGATGAGGAGAAAGGGCCTCGCCTCCATGGCTGTTCAGACCGTCGCACCCACCACCGTCGACCTCGGTCCCGCGTCCGGACTTTCCTGTCGCGAATGTGGTGAATCCTTCCCGCTCGGACCGATCTTCGCCTGCGAACTCTGTTTCGGACCGCTCGAGGTCGCGTACGACCTTCCCACCGGTGACCCCGAGGCGCTGCGCAAGCAGATCGAGGCCGGCCCCGCCAACATCTGGCGCTACGCCCCCCTCCTGCCCGTCCCCGCGGACGTCGCCGAGAAGCCCAACCTGAACCCCGGCTGGACCAAGCTCGTCCAGGCCGACAACCTCGCCCGCGAGATCGGCGTCGCCCCCGGCAAGCTCTTCGTCAAGGACGACTCCGGCAACCCGACCCACTCCTTCAAGGACCGGGTCGTCGCCCAGGCCCTCGAAGCCGCCCGCGCCTTCGGCTTCACCACCCTCTCCTGCTCCTCCACCGGCAACCTGGCCGGCGCCGTCGGCGCCGCCGCCGCCCGCGCCGGCTTCCGCTCCTGCGTGTTCATCCCGCACGACCTGGAGCAGGGCAAGGTCGTCATGGCCGGTGTCTACGGCGGTGACCTCGTCGCCATCGAGGGCAACTACGACGACGTCAACCGCTTCTGCTCGGAGCTCATCGGCGACCCGCTCGGCGAGGGCTGGGGCTTCGTGAACGTCAACCTCCGTCCGTACTACGGCGAGGGCTCCAAGACGCTCGCGTACGAGATCTGCGAGCAGCTCGGCTGGCAGCTGCCCGACCAGATCGTCATCCCGATCGCCTCCGGCTCGCAGCTCACGAAGATCGACAAGGGTCTGCAGGAGCTCATCAAGCTGGGCCTCGTCGAGGACAAGCCGTACAAGATCTTCGGTGCCCAGGCCGAGGGCTGCTCCCCGGTGTCGGCGGCCTTCAAGGCCGGCCACGACGTCGTACGGCCCCAGAAGCCGAACACCATCGCCAAGTCCCTCGCCATCGGCAACCCGGCCGACGGCCCGTACGTCCTCGACATCGCCCGCCGGACCGGCGGCGCCGTGGAGGACGTCAACGACGAGCAGGTCGTCGACGCCATCAAGCTCCTCGCGCAGACCGAGGGCGTCTTCGCCGAGACCGCGGGCGGCGTGACCGTCGGCGTGACGAAGAAGCTCGTCGAGGCCGGTCTCATCGACCCGAACCTCACCACCGTCGTCCTCAACACCGGCGACGGACTCAAGACCCTGGACGCGGTGGCCGACACCTCTCAGGCGACCGCCACCATCCGCCCGAGCCTGGACGCGTTCCGCGAAGCCGGCCTGGCGCTCTGAGCCGGCCCGCCCTCCTGGCCCACTGAAAGGTTTACGAAGACATGGCCGTGAACGTCCGCATCCCCACCATCCTCCGCACCTACACGGGCGGCCAGTCCGAGGTCCAGGCCGAGGGCGCGACCCTCGCCGAGGTCATCGCGGACCTGGAGAAGAACCACACGGGTATCGCCGCCCGTGTCCTGGACGACCAGGGCAAGCTGCGCCGCTTCGTCAACGTCTACGTGAACGACGACGACGTGCGCTTCGAGCAGGGCCTGGAGACGGCCACCCCGGCCGGCGCGGGCGTCTCGATCATTCCGGCCGTCGCAGGCGGCTGCTGAGCCGCAACGGGCCCATTGCGCCTTACCGGTCAGTACGAATTGCCCCTTCCGCGCGATAAGCGGAAGGGGCAATTCTGCATGGTTGAGCGCGGTAGAGTTGGGGAAGTCCCCTCCGCTGCTCATGCCAAGCGCATATGAGAATGCGTCCCCGCACGACAAGAAGCAGCCAAAGTGTGTGCGCGTTGTGTACCTTCTGCGCGCTTTGCCGGGCCCGACTTGCCCCGTCATCCAGGGGATTATCCCCAATTCCCCTTTCCAGGGCGCCCAGAATTCCCGGTCGAATGACCTGTTGCAGAGGGCAGTTGGGCAGATACATTCAGCCGCGGTCGACGCGTTCCGGCGCAGGGTCTGACCCGGGTCCGCGAAGTGCGGTCCCGCGCAAGGGCCAGTAATAGGGGAGTTAGGCATGGCTCAGGGCACCGTCAAGTGGTTCAACGCGGAGAAGGGCTACGGCTTCATCGCGGTAGACGGTGGTGCGGATGTTTTCGTCCACTACAGCGCGATCCAGATGGATGGCTACCGCAGCCTCGAAGAAGGCCAGCGGGTCGAGTTCGAGATCTCGCAGGGCCAGAAGGGTCCGCAGGCGGACATGGTCAAGCTCGCCGTCTGAGCGCGGCGCGATCGGCCACCGACGCAACGCCGTCGAGGGGTCCGCATCCCTGAGGGGATGCGGACCCCTCGCGCGTTCCCGGTCCGGCCACCCCCCGGTCACCTCCCGAAACGCGAGAGTCGCTTGCACTCTCCTAGGGCGAGTGCTAATCATTGGCGTTAGCACTCGGAAGGTGAGAGTGCTACGAGGATCGGGCAGACGAGGCCGCCGGCCGGGTGGGGCAAGGAACCACGCGGAGTCGCGGAGGCCGTCCGTCGCGGGCGTCGGCGCGGTCCTGGAGCGTTATCCACCCCATGTCCGGGAGGACCACTTCACATGGCCAAGATCATCGCGTTCGACGAGGAGGCCCGGCGCGGTCTCGAGCGCGGCATGAACCAGCTCGCTGACGCCGTCAAGGTCACCCTCGGCCCCAAGGGCCGCAACGTCGTCCTCGAGAAGAAGTGGGGCGCCCCCACGATCACCAACGATGGTGTCTCCATCGCCAAGGAGATCGAGCTCGAGGACCCGTACGAGAAGATCGGCGCCGAGCTGGTCAAGGAAGTCGCCAAGAAGACGGACGACGTCGCCGGCGACGGTACGACCACCGCCACCGTCCTCGCCCAGGCGCTCGTCCGCGAGGGTCTCCGCAACGTCGCCGCCGGTGCCAACCCGATGGCCCTCAAGCGCGGCATCGAGAAGGCCGTCGAGGCCGTCTCCGGCGCCCTGCTCGAGCAGGCGAAGGATGTCGAGACCAAGGAGCAGATCGCTTCCACGGCCTCCATCTCCGCCGCCGACACCCAGATCGGCGAGCTCATCGCCGAGGCGATGGACAAGGTCGGCAAGGAAGGCGTCATCACCGTCGAGGAGTCCCAGACCTTCGGTCTGGAGCTGGAGCTCACCGAGGGTATGCGCTTCGACAAGGGCTACATCTCGGCGTACTTCGCGACCGACATGGAGCGCATGGAGGCGTCGCTCGACGACCCGTACCTCCTGATCGTCAACTCCAAGATCTCCTCCGTGAAGGACCTCCTTCCGCTCCTGGAGAAGGTCATGCAGTCGGGCAAGCCGCTGCTGATCATCGCCGAGGACGTCGAGGGCGAGGCCCTGTCGACCCTGGTCGTCAACAAGATCCGCGGCACCTTCAAGTCCGTCGCCGTCAAGGCCCCGGGCTTCGGCGACCGCCGCAAGGCCATGCTGAACGACATCGCCATCCTCACGGGCGGCACGGTCATCTCCGAGGAGGTCGGCCTCAAGCTCGAGAACGCGGGCCTCGACCTGCTCGGCCGCGCCCGCAAGGTCGTCATCACCAAGGACGAGACCACCATCGTCGACGGTGCCGGTGACAGCGAGCAGGTCGCGGGTCGCGTGAACCAGATCCGCGCCGAGATCGAGAACTCCGACTCGGACTACGACCGCGAGAAGCTCCAGGAGCGCCTCGCGAAGCTGGCCGGCGGCGTGGCCGTCATCAAGGCCGGTGCCGCGACCGAGGTCGAGCTCAAGGAGCGCAAGCACCGCATCGAGGACGCCGTTCGCAACGCGAAGGCGGCCGTCGAGGAGGGCATCGTCGCCGGCGGTGGCGTGGCCCTGCTCCAGGCGTCGAACGTCTTCGAGAAGCTCGAGGCCGACCTGTCGGGCGACGAGGCCACCGGTGCCAACATCGTCAAGCTGGCCCTTGAGGCCCCGCTGAAGCAGATCGCGGTCAACGCCGGTCTCGAGGGCGGCGTCGTGGCGGAGAAGGTCCGCAACCTGCCCGTCGGCCACGGCCTCAACGCCGCGACCAACGAGTACGTCGACCTCATCGCCGAGGGCATCATCGACCCGGCGAAGGTCACGCGCTCCGCGCTGCAGAACGCCGCGTCGATCGCCGCGCTGTTCCTCACCACCGAGGCCGTCATCGCCGACAAGCCGGAGAAGGCCGCTGCGCCGGCCGGCGGCGGCATGCCGGGCGGTGACATGGACTTCTGATCCTGACGGATCGGCAGTTCATCGCTGAACGCGCACCTCGCGAACGCGAACGAGGGCGGCACCCCCTGGTGGGGGTGCCGCCCTCGGGCGTTTCTCGGTGACGTCGGTCAGCGCACGTCGACGTAGTCCCCGCCGGCCGAGGCCGGGGAGTGGAAGTGCAGGTGGTCGGCGGAGTAGTGGCGGATCCGCCAGGTGCCGTCGGCGGTCGCCTTCACCTTGAGGGAGACGTTGCCGCTCGCGTTGGACCGGCCCGTCGCCATCTGCCTCCAGGCCGTCGTGCCCTTCGCCTGGAACTGCAGGACGACCGGCGCGTTCCCGTACGCCCGCCAGGCGCCGTTCCAGTAGTGCTGGAGTCCGCCGGTGACGGTCACGTACCCGCCCTTGGTGACCGGCTCGGGGCCGGCGTTCAGGGAGACGATCCGGGTGTCGCTGCGGACGAGCCGGAAGGAGTACGTGGCGGACTCGGCGAGCTCGTCGGTCGTCAGGTGACGGACCCGGTACCAGCCGCCCCGGCCGGCCGCGTTGAGGGTGATCTCGTTCCCGCCGTAGATCATCTCCCTGGGCGTGACCCGCTTCCAGCCGCCGACGACGGACTGCTCCAGCTGGACGGTCTGCTCGGAGAAGTACATGTCCGGCGCGTACACGGCGCGGAGGGAGACGGTCACCGAGACGCTGCCGTCGGCGGAGAGCGAGGCGGCCAGGAGGTCGGTGCGGGAGTCCAGGGGGACGGCGAGCGGGCCCGAGAGCCGGTCGAAGCTCAGGAACGGGTCGCCCGAGGTGACCTCCCACTCGTACTGGCCCGCTCCGGCCGAGGCGAGGAGTTGCGCGCTGAACCTGCCGGTGGCGTCCGTGAGTACGGTCTTGCTCCGCGGGCCGAAGGCCACCCGGACGGGCTGCTCGGCGAGCGGCGCTCCGGCGGCGGCCGGGTCGGTGAGGAGGCCGCTGACGGTGACGGTCTCGCCGTCGAACGCCCGCTTCCTGTCGGCTGCCGCGGTGGCCGTGACGCGGCGGGGCTTGTACTCCCACACGTCGCGGGAGGCGTGCACGGTGCCGTGCACCTCGGTGCTGTCCTCGGCGAACGAGGCCGTGAACGTGTCGCCGGGACCGGCGACGGCGTACGGCTCGCCGGTGAAGTCGCCGGTGGCGGAGGTGACGAGGGTCCGGGGGGCCTCGACGGCCGCCCCGTCGCGCCGGACGGAGACCTGGCGCTCGGGCAGCGGCACCACGTCCCCGGAGCCGGGCTGGACACCGGTCAGGGTGCCCTGGGGGCGGGCGTTGCGGTCGTCCCAGGCGGGGACGCCGACGCCGAACGCGAGCTCGGGCCGCAGCCGGAAGTCGAGCCGGCCGGCGTCGGTGCGGGTCAGCTTGTTGCCGAGCGAGTCGGTGGCCGTGACGTCGATGGCGTACGTCCCCAGGGACGGGATGCCGCCGCCGTCCTCGACGAGCTTGAGGGTGGCCTCGGAGGGCAGTTGGAAGGTGTTCGGGTCCCAGGCGGACACGGGGGCGAGCGCCGGGATGTCGGCGAGGACGGTAAGAAGGTGCCGTCGGCGCCGACGGTCGCGGTGCCCGTGCGGTCGGTGTAGCCGCTGTTGGCGGCGTAGATCTGGAACCAGAACTTCACCTGCGTCCCCGCGGGCGCGGTGGAGCGCTCGCCGGTGGCCGGGTTCCAGCTGGTCGTGGTGCCGGAGAGGACGACCTGGCGGTGGTCCCAGCTGGTGGTGGTCCGGTCGGCGGTGACCTTGGAGACGCCGAGGTGCGGCTTGTGGCTGTAGAGCGCGCCCGCCCGGTAGGTGGTGGTGCGGCCGGGCACGCGCTAGTCGATGCGCACCGGGTAGTCGCCGAGGGCGGTGCCCTCGGGCAGGGTGAGGGGCGCGTCGGTGGTCCAGTACCCGTAGAGCTGGGTCAGCTCCTCGGTGGAGGCGAGCACCGGCGCGTCCGGGGCGGTGGAGGCCAGCACCGTGACCTTCATCCAGAGCGCGTCGCCGAGCATGCCGACGCGGTAGCGCCCGTCGTCGAGCGTGGCGTCGTAGGCGGAGCCCGTGTCCGCGTGTGCGGCCGGGGCGTGGACGACGGCGGGCGCGATGACGCCCGCCGCGAGAGCGAAGACGGCGGCCGCACGGACAAAGGCGTGCGGAAGCCTGCGCGTTGAGCGCGGCAAAGGGACCCCCCACAGGTCTGAGATCGCGGCCACGCCCTCATCCGGGCGGCCGCGTGGCAGAACTTTAGCGCTCACCTGTTGAACATGTTCATTCCCTTGACGGGGACGGCGGACGGGATGCCGGGGCGGGGTGCCGGGGTGATCCTGGAATGGGCCCCTTGTGAAGGGAGATCGCGATGGTCACCCTCCTGACGACGCCGGCCGACCGCGAACTGGTGGTCACGCGCACCTTCGACGCCCCGCCGGCCCGCGTCTGGGAGGCCTGGACGCGGCCCGAGCACGTACGGGAGTGGTACGGGGCGGCCGGGCTGACCACGTCGGTCGTCGACATCGACCTGCGGGCGGGCGGGGCGTGGCGCTGGGGGCAGACCGGTCCGGACGGTCAGGAGATCGTCTTCTCGGGCACGTACGAGGACGTCGTCCCGGTGGAGCGGCTCGACTACACGGAGGTGTTCGAGCAGATGCCGGGCGCCGAACCGGTCCGCGTGACCCTCACCTTCGACGCGACTCCGGACGGCGGCACGGCCCTGACCAGCACGTCGCTCTGGCCCTCGAACGAGATCAGGGACCAGGCGCTGGCGGCGGGCATGGAGGCGGGGGTGAGGGAGCAGTACGACCGGCTGGCGGCGCATCTGGAGGCGATGGGGTGAGCCGCTGTTGTCACTGTCGGCGGAAGAGACCGGTCCAGAGGAAGGACTCGCCGAAGGCGGGGGACGCGGCGGACAGGGAGTGCATGCGGCGGAGTTCGATCTCGGTGAGGTCGGCGAAGATCGCGCGGAGGGCGACGTCGGTGTACGCGAGCCCGCCGTGCAGCTTCCCCTCCCGGTAGAAGTCGGCGTCCGGAAGCTCCGAGCCCATGCCGCCCTCGCCCGCCGCGAAAGCGGTGAGCGCGAAGTGCCCGCCGGGGGCGAGGGTACGGTCGAGGAGGGCGAGGTAGCTGACGCGGCGGTGCGGGGGCAGGTGGTGGAAGCAGCCGGAGTCGTAGACGAGGTCGTACGGGCCGTCGAGGACGGCCGTGAAGGCGTCCCCGCACACGAACCGGACGCCCTCGGCGCTCGTGTCCCGGGCCCGTTCCTCCGCCCAGGCGATGGCGGTGGGCGAGAGGTCGACGGCGGTCACGTCGAAGCCGGCCGAGGCGAGGTACAGGGCGTTCCGGCCGGGCCCGCAGCCGAGGTCGAGGACCTTGCCGCCGGCCGGGAGCAGACCCTGCTCGACGTACGACACCAGGTTCTCGTCGGGCTTCGCGACGAAGAACGGCACGGGCTTGTCGCGGTCGGCGTAGAACCCGTCCCACCAGTCGGCGCCGTTCTCGGTCCAGCGGTCGGCAGCGGGTGAGAACAGGCCGTCGAGCAGGGTGAGGACGTCGTCGACGGTGCGGATGGTACGGGCGGTCTCGCTCATGTGGATCTCCCCTCCGAGTCCCTCAAGAATAAGGGTAGTTGAAGAAAAAGCCCAGGTCAGGGCTGGTGTGCGGAGCTGCTGTGCGGGGGCTGGGCGGCCCGTGGCGGGGACGCGGACCCGAGGGGGAGGAGTGGGGCGGCGGACCCCCGGAAGGGCGCCTCAAGGCCCGGGAAGGGGCCTTCCAGCGGTCCGCCGGGCGGTCTTTCTGGCGACTTCGATTCGCTTGAATGTACGATCCGCCTGCCGACAGGGGGGGTCCCGCCGGCCCCTCGGCCGCGCGGTCCGCTCCGCCCTGCCGTCCTGCCTGTCGCGCGCCCGCCCCCCTCGTCGTACCCGTCTTCACACCCGTACGAGGGGACACGTACTTGTCCGTCCGAAGAGCCGTCGCGCTCGCACTGAGCGCGGCCCTGGGCATCACCGGCCTGACGGCCGCCACACCTTCCGCCACGGCGGCGACCGCGTCCGACGCGCCGTACGACGTGACGGTCCCGGCGCCCGTGGACCCCGCCGGAACGAACGGGATGGCCCTCGTCGCGGCCGGGACCGGCGTCCAGATGGTGCGCGGGGGAGAGATCATGTCCCCCATCTGGCAGAGCCTGAAGGACGGGCGGATCGACCGCGGTCCGTTCTGCGACACGGGGGACTCGTTCTCCCGCGGTGACCGGGTCGCCTGCGTCGGGTACGAGGAGGTCGCCGTCCACGACTTCGCGACCGGTGCCGACGTCACCCGGCCCTTCGCGTTCGAGCAGTGGTACCCCGTCCTGGCCCCGAACCGGCTGCTCGCCGCCGACACGGGGACCGACGGAACCGTCCTGCACCTCCTCGGCTACGGCCCGGACGCCCCCGAGGACCTGGACGTGCCCCTGCCGGGCGACACGATGCCCTCCGTCCTGGGCTACGACGACGCCGGCGTGCTCATCCGCCACGGCGCCACCACCACGCTCGTCGACTTCGCCACGGGCACGCTCACGCCCGTGCCCGCCCTCCCGATCGCCACGAACTCCCCCCGTGCCGTCCTCAGCGCCGACTGGATCGTCCAGTACAGCGAGTCGGGCACGCGCAGCGCGTTCGTCGTGTCCCGTACGGACCACGGCGACCCCGGGCGGACGGTGAAGCTGCCGAACGACGACGTCGACGCCGAAGGGCGGATCGGCCTTGTCGGCGACTGGATCGTGGGTCACTACGGTCGGCCGTACGGCGAGGGGTCGGTCCCGGCGTACGGCACGCCGATCGCCGGGGGCGGCGCGCGCGATCTCGGTATCGCCGCCCTGCCGTCCGAGGGGGTCGAGACGGGGACGGACGGCGCCCTGTACCTGATGGGCGTCGACGGGGGCGTGCGGCGGGTCTCGCCGGGCGCCGACGGAGCCCCGGTCGCCTCCCAGGTGCTCGCCGTTCCCCCGACCCTTCCGTACACCGGGCTGACCATGGCCAACGGCAGGGTCGTGACGGAGACGCAGGGGACGACCCACACCCTCCGGGGCTTCGACGTGTCCCTCTCCGGCGCGCGCACGGCCACGCAGACGTGGACCTGTGACGCGTTCGAAGCCCCCGGCCCGAACTGCCCGTCGCTCCTCGCCTCGGACGCCTGGGGCCCCGGGATGTGGTGGAGCGAGACCGGAGACGGCCGCCTGGTCGTCCTGCAGAACGGGAACCGTCCGGCGTCCGGCGGGCAGCCGGCCTGCTACGACTGCGCCGTCCTGGCGCGGGTGACCACCCCCGGAGCCGCGGGCGTCACGCGTACGGTCACGCTCGCCCACCCGGGCACGCTCCAGGTGGACCTGATCCGCGGCGTCTCCGGCCGGTACGTGCACTTCCGCGGCACCACGGCTGCCGGGAAGCGCTTGATCGTCGCGGACATCGAGACGGGGAAGATCCTCCGCGACACCGCCGTGGCCGGGCAGGCGCTGCAGGGCGACCGGCTCTGGACGGCGTCCGCGACGGACGACACCGTCTCCGCCGTCGACCTGCGGACGGGCGCGACCGTCGAGACGCACAAGCTCGGGACGAACTGCGTCACGTACACCCTTGAGGCCGTCGGCAAGTGGCTCTACGGGAAGTGTCCGGGCTCGACGTCCGCGATCGTGTACGACCGTGAGAAGAAGATGTCGACCAAGATCCTGGTCGACAACGGCACCACGCCGCATCTGGGCGACGGCTTCCTCGCCTCCACCTTCGACGGCTCCATGGGCTACACGCTGATGGTGAGCGACCTCCGGTCCGGCACGCGGGTGGACACGCTCTACGGCCCCCTCGGGTACGACGACATCGAGGACCCCCTGACCTGGACCGTCGACCGCTTCGGCGGAGGCTTCGCCTACATCGACTCCTGGCGGGCCGTCCGCGTCGTCGGCCTCGGCGGCGCCACGAGCCCCCTGACCGCCCTCGACGCGGACGTCCCCGCCGCCAACCTCAAGTCCGCCCCCTGGAAGCCCCGCTGGTGGCTGTCCAAGCCGGGTGCCTCCTGGACGCTGGTGCTCAAGCACAAGGCGACCGGCAAGGTCGTCCGTACCCTCACCGGCGGTGAGGCCCGGGGCATCGTCGCGCCCTCCTGGGACGGGAAGGACGCGGTCGGCAAGTACGTCGCCAACGGCGCCTACACCTGGGCGCTGACCGTGAAGCCCGCCGACGGGCAGGGCGCGGACCTCGCCGTCTCCGGGGCCGTCTCCGTCACCGGCGGCGCCGCCGTGTGGCGGGACCTCCTCGGGGACGACGGGTTCGGGGACCTGCTGGTGATGGACACCGCCGGGCTCGTCTCGATGTACCGGGGAACCGGTACGGGCGCGGTGTCCGCGCGGATCGCCGGTACGGGGAGCGCGTTCGCGACGACCTCCGTCTTCGTGCCGACGGGTGACCTGAACGGCGACCGGTGCGCCGACGTCTACGTCCGGGTCGGCGACCAGCTGCGCGCCTACCGGCCCGGCTGCGGCAAGGTCCTCTCGGCCTCCTCGCCGTACAAGCTGGTCGGCTCCGGCTGGGGACAGTACGACGTGATCACGTCCTCGGGTGACGTCGACGGCGACGGGTACGCCGACCTGGTCGTCCGTCAGGCGTCCACCGGCGACATGTACTTCTACGGCGGCACGGCCGACCACCGGGTGAAGGCCCGCGTGCGCATCGGCACCAACTGGAAGCTGTACAAGAAGATCGTCGGCGCCGGGGACCTCAACGGCGACGGCCGCGGCGACCTCCTCGGCGTCGACGCCTCGGGCGTGCTGTGGCGGTACTACGGCACGGCGACCGGCGGCGTCACGGCGCGCGTGCAGGTCGGCGGCGGCTGGGGCGTCTACTCGTCCCTGGTCGGGACCGGCGACCTCTCCGGCGACGGGCGCGCGGACCTGGTGGCCCGCGACACGGCGGGCAAGCTGTGGCGCTACAGCGGCACGGGGACCGGGCTCTACGGCACCCGGGTCATGATCGGCTCGGGCGGCTGGAACGGCTTCAAGGGCCTGTACTGACCGTCTGCGCACCGATCACCCGAGGGCCCGGTCCTCCCGACCGGGCCCTCGGGCGTTCACGCCGTCACGCGGGCGGGGCGAGCAGGCCGGCGTCCTGGCCCGAGCGCCGCAGCGACTCCGCGACGAAGCCGTTCGCCTTCAGCTCCTCGACCGTGTCGCGGAGGAAGGCGACGGTCTCGGGCCGGCGGCCGACCGTCGTCCCGACGGCCTGCCGGATCTCCATGAACCGGCCCTCGATCAGCCGCACTTCGGGGTGCTCGCCGGCGTACGCGGTGAGCGGCTGCCGGATCCCCGCGCCCACCTCAAGGCCCTCGGTCCGGAACACGTCGACGCCCTCCTCGCCCCGCACGACCGTGGCGCGGGCCAGCGAGCGCGACAGGAACAGGTCGTACGCGGAACCCTTCTTGACCCCGATCCGCACGCCCGGCGCGTCCACCTCCTCGACGGTGGTGAGCGCCGAACCGCGCGGCACGGCGTACACGCCCTCGATGACGACGTACGGGGCGGTGAACGCGACCTCGGTCTCCCGGGCCGGGTCCACGGCGAGGAAGCAGAGGTCGGCCCGGCCGTCCGCCATCGCGTCGAAGGACTTCCGCGCCGCGTCGAAACAGAGCAGCTCGACCCCGACACCGAGCCGCGCCGCGATCTCCCGCGCCAGATCCACGGTGATCCCGGCCGGCGCCTCGGGCGTGCCCTGGGCGAGCACGGGATTCCCGAGGTTGATGGAGGCCCGGAGGGTGCCGGTGGGGGCGAGGTCCTGGGAGATCGTGTGCGTCGTCATGGGGATGGAGTTTAGGCAGCGGTGCCGGCGGCCGAGGTGAGTGCCGTGTAGGCGGCTTCGGCCCTCCGCCCCTCCGGGACCTGGGCTGGGGCGTGGCCGAGGAACTCCGCGGTGGAGCCGGAGAAGGTGATCCGCCCGGCCGTGAGGGTGGTGACGTGGTCGGACTCCTCCGCGAGGTCGGCGACGTCGTGTGTGGACAGCAGGACCCCTACGTCGTCGGTGACGAGCCGGAGGACCAGGTCGCGGAAGACGCGCCGCTGGGTGGGGTCCATTCCGGCGGTGGGTTCGTCGAGCAGGAGAACCTCGGCGCCGTGCACGAGGGCGGAGGCGACGCCCACGCGGCGGAGCTGTCCCCCGGAGAGCTGCTTCGTCCGTACGTCGGCGTGGTCGCCCATCTGGACCCGCTCCAGCGCGGCGGCCGCCGCGTCCCAGGCGTCGCGGCGGTTCATTCCTTTCAACCAGCCGGTGTAGGCGACCTGTTCGCGTGCCGTCAGGCCGGTCATGGCGGTGATGGACTGGGGCATCCATGCCACCTTCTGCCGGTACTCCTTCGAGCGGGATGCCAGGTGGCCCAGGCGTACGGTGCCGGCCGTGGGCTGGTTCACTCCGGCGGCGAGCTTCAACAGGGTCGTCTTGCCAGCCCCGTTGGGGCCGAGCAGGACAGTGAGGCCGGCCGGGACGGTGTAGCTGAGGCCGGAGAGGATACGGCGCGTTCGGCGTCCGTACGCGTAGGAGACGGCTTCGAGTGCGAGGGACACGGGCGGCCTTTCAGACGGGACGGCGAGTGCGGGTCAGTGCGGCCAGGCCGCCGGCGAAGACCGCGAGGCAGAGGAGGAAGGTGGGCAGGTAGCCGGCCGGGTGGAGGGTGACCGCCCACGGCCACGGCCGCCGGAAGTCGCGGTAGCCGGCGAACGCGGTGACGAAGACCCAGGCGACGGGGGCCACTGTCGCGAGCTGGGGGCTGATGGCGCCGCCGAGCAGTGCGAGACCCGCGAGGAAGAAGGTGTTGCGGGCAGCCTCGGTCGCGACCGGCGAGTACGCGAAAAGGCCGACGGTCCAAGCAGCCGCCGCACTCGCGGTGACCGTGAGGAGCGCGAACGCCATGTCGTACCGGTGGACCGCCCGTACCCCCAGGTCCTCGGCCTCGGGGAGACGCTGGGCGAGGCAGTGGGTGAGCGTGCCCGTCACGATCAGCGGGGCGATCTGCATGAGGAAGAAGAGGCTGCTGCCCGCGCCGAGCAGGGCGGGCAGGGCGACGACCTGGTCGTGAGCGAGTGCGGTGAGCAGAGCGAACGCGGCAAGGCCGGGCAGGACGACGGTCGTCGCCCGCCGACCCTTGAACCACCAGATCACGAGCCACCCGCTCGGGACGGCGGCACGAGACGGCAGGCCTTCGCCTGCTCCTGCTCGAACCAGGCCGCACGCTGCTCGGCGGTGGGGAGCGCGCGGCCCTTCGCGGCGCGCTCCCGCACCTTCGCCAGGACGGCGTCCTTGTTCGCGATCTGCGCGTACTCACTCTTCCGCCACGCGAGGTAGGGCTCCTGGACGCCCACCTCGTACGCGGCCCACAGGACGGCTGCGTCGTGGTTGACGACCCAGTCGGCGGAGACGCCGGGGACGAAGCGTGTGGGGAACTGGCAGGGGAACGTCACGGAGCGGAGCATCGCCTCGTAGCGGACGCCGGTCAGGTCACCGTCCGGCCGGTCGGCCCGCTCGGTGAGCGCCATCCACCAGGTGGAGGCGGTCGCCGGGGGGCGGGTGGTATCGCGGTCGTACAGAAGGGCGTCATTGACGGTGGTGGGCACGGTGACGTCCACCCCGGCGGCCTTGAGACGCCGGACGGTGCTCGCGACCTCGCGCTGTACGGCGTCCAGCTTCTCGATGGCCCCACCGGCCTCGGCCATGCAGATCCGCGGGGTGGTCCCGAGGCAGCGGGCGGGGGCGTGCCCGGCGGTGACGGGCCCTTCGGCGATGCCCCATCCGGAGGCGATCCGTACGCACAGGGTCATGGCGACGAGCGCGGTCACCGCGGCGCCCGCCCGCCACAGCATCCGGTGGGCGCCGCCGATCCACCAGGCGGCGACGGCCACGGCGACCGAGGCGGCGAACAGGAAGGGGACGAGGACGGTGGGGGCGGCGTAGTACTCCCCGAAGACCACGCTCGTGCCCAGTTGGCCGGATACGTGCCTGGGCCAGCTTGGATCGCTGTACGCGATGGTCTTGGAGACCATGTAGAACGCGGCGACGGCGGAGAGGGGCGCGGCGACCAGTCGTGGCGCGATGTGACCGAGCGCGCAGCCGACGACGGCGTACGCGCACACGATGCCCATGTCCATGAGGAGTGGCAGCAGGGACATCGGGGTCGGGACGAGCCGGGTCTCGACGAGCCGCATGGTCACGGGCAGGAGCACGATCGCCCATCCGGCGCCGATGGCGGGCAGGAGGGTCCGGGCGGCGACGCAGTAGCGGGAACGGCTCGGGGCGAGCTCCCAAACACGGTCCGCCTTGAGCCGGCCGCCGTCCCAGGTCGCGAGGCCGAGGGTGATGGCGTACGCGAAGGAGTGGAAGTACAGCAGCGCGATCGCCACTTGCTGAGGCACCCAAAGAGGGCCGTCGATGAGCTCTGCGTACGGATAGACGATGTGCAGGGCCTGAAAGAAGTAGAAGACGACGATGCCGACCCAGACCGGAGCGGTCCAGAGGGCGGCGGAGGAGCGGAGAAGGGCTCGTAGATTCAAGGCGGCGCCGATCGGTCTCGCATGAGGCGGGTCGGAAGGCGAAGAGATGGCTTCCGACCCGCGGTACTTCGGACGGAGTGTTCAGTCGGCGGCAGAGGTGTCTACGTACACGGTTCTCACCGAGACCCTGGACTGGGTGTAGATCGAGCCGTTCAGAGCAGGGATCGTGAAGTACCGACTTGTGCCACCTGCGACGTTCACATTCCACGTGCCGATCGAGGTGTTGTTAGCGCCCTTTAGGCACCAGGTGAGCGTGTTCACACCCAAGTCCGCGTCGAAGCTGTAGGGGATTTCCTGCCAGAGCTTCAGCATGATGGACGTCACGGGCTCGCCCTCCCAAGAGCACCCGGTGAACATGACCTCCGTGTATTGGTTGTCCTCCCAATGGCGGGACTCGTTGTTCCCGGGGGCCCAGCCGCTCAGATAGCCATCCCAGTTCATGGGCTGAATCTGTCCCGGCTCCGGGGTGGTGTAGAGCGGGAACAGCCCTTTCTCGTTGGGCTTGATGGTGTAGGCGTCGCTGTCGACCGGGCGATGTGTATCGGCGTGGGCCGACGGCACGGCGCCGAGCAAGGTTGCGGCGGCGACTGTGGCGATCAGTGAGGTGCGCAAAGCAGCTGCGTGAGGCATGGGCTGTTCCCCCCCCAGGGTCGAGTGTTTGCCCTGCGGACATTTGACCTTCACTGATCGCCATGGTCTGTGATGGAGGCCACAATTCCGAGGCTGGATGGAGGTCGTGACGGAAATGTCTACGGGGTGGCGAGAATTCGTCCGCCCCATTCGTGCTTGCCGTTATGGCGCTTCCTGACTGATGGCGGTCGAATGATCGAAATTCCGCAGTATGTGCGGCCGTGCAACCCGTGGGGTGTTTGACGGCGCTGTGGGTTGTCGACGGTTCGTGTGGTGGAGGTCGTTGAGGGCGGTCAGGTCCTCCTCCGTGAGGCGGGATGCCGGCGGCGATGTCGGCCGTCAGGCGGGTGGGGGCGCCGGTGCCGGGGACGGCCAGGAGGTGGGGGCCGCCGAGGGCCCAGGTGTCGGAGGCGGAGGTGTGAGCGTGGTGGGTCCGTGGAGCGTCGGCCCGTGGCGGTCGTGGGCTCATGCCGTGGGTCAACCCGCTCCGGCTGTACGGGGGTTGGCCCCACCCCCGGCCCGCCTGCCTGCCGGATGGGGTGGGGAGGCCCGGTCCGCGAGGCTGTGCGCATGACAACGAATCGTGGACGCAAGGCCCTGATGCTCGCCCTCTCCGTCGCCGCCGTCGCCGGGGTCGGACTCGTGGGCGGCGGGGTCGCGCCCGCCGCCGCGGCCTCCGGTCTCGAGTGGCACGACTGCGACCCCGCCGTGAAGCCGCTGCCGGGGCAGCAGTGCGCCACGCTCTCCGTGCCCCTCGACTACGCCGATCCCGAGGGCGAGCAGATCGGGCTCGCCGTCGCCCGGCTGCCCAGCACCCGTCCCGAGGCGCGCCGCGGGACGCTCATGGTCATTCCCGGCGGGCCGGGGAGCTCCGGTGTGCAGCGGCTCGGGCAGAAGGGCGCCGCCCTCGCCAAGGAGATGAACGGCGCCTACGACCTGGTGGCCTTCGACCCGCGCGGCGTCGGCGGTTCCGCCAAGGCCCGCTGCGGCTTCGACGAGGGCGACCGGCGGCTCGTGACCCTGCGGTCCTGGCCCGCCGCCGACGGCGGCATCGGCGAGAACGTGGACCGCTCGCGCCGGATGGCCGAGGCCTGTGCCCGCAACGGCGGTGCGATGGTCCGCGGTCTCACGACCGCCAATCAGGTGCGGGACCTCGACCGGCTGCGGCAGGCGCTCGGCGAGCGGAAGCTGTCCGCGTGGAGCGTCTCGTACGGGACGTACGTCGCCGCCGTCTACGCCCAGAAGTTCCCCGAGCGCACCGACCGCTGGGTCCTCGACAGCAGCTCCGACCCCGACCCGAAGCGCGTCGCCCGCGGCTGGCTCGCGGGCATGTCGCGCGGCGCCGAGGACCGCTTCCCCGACTTCGCCGCCTGGGCCGCCCACCCCGACCGGGCGGGCGAAGGGCTGCGGCTCGCCGAACGGCCCGAGGACGTACGGCCCTTGTTCCTCGACCTCGCCGCCCGGCTCGACCGCGCGCCGCGCGCCTCGACGACCCCGGGCGTACCGCTGACCGGCACCGTGCTGCGCCAAGCCCTTCAGCAGGCCCTCTACTCCGACGCCTCCTTCCCGGCCCTCGCCCGTCTCATGTCCCAGGCCCTCGACCCGGCGGGCGTGCCCGTGCTGCCGCCCGAGCTGGCCGGGCCCATGCCCGACGAGGCGGCGACGGTCAGCGTCGGGGTGATCTGCAACGACGTGGACTGGCCCCGTTCCGTACCGGCGTACGAGCGGGCCGTCGCCGCCGACCGGGAGCGCTACCCGCTGACCGCCGGCATGCCCGCCAACATCACGCCGTGCGCCTTCTGGAAGGGCGGCGCGGTGGAGAAGCCGACCCGGATCACCGACCGTGGCCCGTCGAACGTCCTCATGATCCAGAACCTGCGCGACCCCTCGACCCCGCACTCCGTCGGGATGAAGATGCGCGAGGCCTTCGGCGACCGGGCGCGCCTCGTCTCGGTCGACAAGGGCGGCCACGGCGTCTACCTCGGCAACGGGAACGCGTGCGGCGACCGGGCCGTGACCCGCTTCCTCACGGAGGGCGTGCGGCCGGAGGGGGATGTCCTCTGTCGGTGAGTCTCCTGCCGGTGAGTCGTCTGCCGTGAGGTCGGCCGACAGCGCCGGGGGGCGTCGCCGTGAGGCGCTCGTTACGCGTGCAGCGCCGTACGCAGGTGACCCTGGGACGCGGTCAGCCGCTGCTCGGCGGTCTTGGCATCGATGTCGGCGAGGAGCATGAGGATCGCGGTCTTCACCTCGCCGTCGGCGGCGGCGAGTGCCGTCTCGATCTGCTCGTCCGGCGCGCCGGTGGCCAGGGCGACGATCCGCCGCGAGCGGGCCTGGAGCTTCTCGTTGGAGGCGCGGACGTCGACCATCAGGTTTCCGTAGGTCTTGCCGAGGCGGATCATCGTGATGGTCGAGATCATGTTGAGGACGAGCTTCTGGGCGGTGCCGGCCTTGAGCCGGGTGGAGCCGGTGAGGAGCTCGGGCCCGGGGACGACCTCGATGCCGTGCTCGGCGGCGGCGGCGAGCGCGCTGTCCTCGTTGCAGGAGAGGCCGATGGTGAGCGCGCCGAGGGCGCGGGCGTGCTCGACGGCGCCGATGGCGTACGGCGTGCGGCCGGAGGCGGAGATGCCGACGACGGTGTCGTCGGCGGTGAGCCCGAGGGCGTCCAGGTCGGCGGCGGCGAGTTCGCGCGAGTCCTCCGCGCCCTCGACGGCCTTGACCATGGCGGACGGGCCGCCGGCGATGAGGCCGACGACCTGCGACGGGTCGGTGTTGAAGGTGGGCGGGCATTCGCTGGCGTCGAGGACGCCGAGACGGCCTGCGGTGCCGGCGCCCAGGTAGATGAGGCGTCCGCCGCGGGCCATCCGCTCGGCGGTGGCGTCGATGGCGGCGGCGATGGCGGGGAGCTGTCGGGCGACGGCCTCGGGAACGGTCCGGTCCTCGCCGTTCATGGTGCGGGCGATGTCCAGGGTGGGCAGCTGGTCGATCTCGGCGAGCTCGGGGCGGAAGGCCTCGGTGGTGAGGGTGGCCAGCTGGGCGCGGAGTTCGGAGTACGTGGTGGGCACGGGGGCTCTTTCGGGACGGCGGCGTCGTCGGCGCCGGTTCTGGCGGGTGGTGGTCAGCGGGTCCGGGGGGAGTGGCGGTGGGCGAGGGCTTCGTACGAGGCGGCGAGGGCAGGGGCCGCCGTCTCGTACGTGCGCTGTGTGACGCAGGTGAACAGGCAGTCCACGACCAGGAGTTGGCTGGTGCGGGACGACATGGCCGCGGGGCGCAGTTCGCTCTCGCGGGCGGTGGAGGTGGTCAGTACGTGGTCGGCGTACTGGGTGACGGGGCCGTCCGGGCGGCCGGTGATGGCGACCGTGGTGGCGCCGTGGTCGAAGGCCACCCGGAGCGGTTCTATGACGTCGCCGGTGGAGCCGGAGTGGGTGATGGCGATGGCGACGTCGCCGGAGCGGAGCTGCACGGCGTTGGTGACGGCGAGGTGCGGGTCGCTGTGGGCGTGCGCGATCAGGCCGATCCGGAGCAGCTTCTGGCCGAGGTCCTGGGCGACGAGGCCGGAGGCGCCGACGCCGTAGATGTCGACGCGGCGGGCGGTGGCGAGGGCGGCGACGGCGGCGCCGAGCTGGACGGTGTCGAGGCCGGCGGCGGTGTCGGCGAGGGTCTGCTGCTCGTCGTAGGCCAGCTTGGCGACGACGTCGGCGATCGGGTCGTCGACGGCGATGTCGGCGGTGACGGCGGGGGCGCGGCCGGACTGCTGCTGGGCGGCGAGGCCGGCGAGGGCGAGGCGGAGGTCGCGGTAGCCGGGGTAGCCGAGGAGCCGGGCGGTGCGGACGACGGTCGCCTCGCTGGTGCCGGTGAGCTCGGCGAGGCCGGTGACCGTGAGCGCGGCGCAGCCGGCGGGGTCTCCGGCGACGGCCTCGGCGACCCGCTGCATGGAGCGGGTCATGGACGGCGCGAGGGTGCGCACCTTGGCGGCGAGGGCGGCGGGGGCGGGGGGTGCGTCGCTGGTGAAACTTTCCTTCACGTCATTGGTCACAAGTGAAAGATACTTTCGGCGGGTGGGGCCCGACAAGACCCCGTGGGTCCTCTCCCGTCCCGGATCCGGAGGGGACCTTCGCCCTTTTCCTTGTCGGGGGCGCGCGCCGGGTGACAATGAGTGCATGGACGACATCGACCCCGTGGAGCAGGCGCTGCACGCTGCCCGCGCGCTGGTTCTGGCCGACCTGGTGGCCCGGGAGGTGGCCGCCGCAGAGGTCGTGTCGATGGTGGAGGACGCGGTGACCCACCGGCGCTGGTGGGTCGAGCAGTGGCCCGAGGGGGTGTCGTACGTCGCCGGGCTCGTCGCCCAGGACGTGCAGGACGCCCTGCTCGAACGGTACGGACGCTGGCCGCTCTGCCCCGTCTGCGCCTCGGGCGACCCGCACGCCCTCGACGTGGAGCCGGAACTCGGCCCGGACCCGCACTGGGTCTGCGGCAAGCAGGGCGTGGTGGTGGCCCCGGTGGGCGGCCTGACGTGACGGGAGTGACGGCGTGAGCCTCTACATCGACCCGCCGACCTGGCCGGGTCACGGCCGCATGTGGTCGCACCTGGTCAGCGACGTCTCCTTCGAGGAGCTGCACGCCTTCGCGGCCTCGATAGGGGCGCCGCCGCGCGCCTTCGAGCGGGACCACTACGACATCCCCTCCGACCGGTACGCGGACGCGGTGGCGGCGGGCGCGATCGAGGTCGGCTCGAAGGAGCTGCTCCGGCACCTCACGGGGGCGGGGCTGCGCCGGCCGAAGGGGCGGCCGGTCGGCTGACCGACCGGGGGCCCGGGCCTCAGCTGAAGGTCACGCCGACCTGGAGGTGGAAGTGGTTCTGGTGGTCGGCCCGCAGTTTGGCGTTCTGGGTGCCGGGGGCGGCGTCCGGGGCGTAGTCCGGGTAGATCACGAAGCCGGTGCCGCCGAGTTCCGGCATGGGCCACTTGTTGGCGGCGCCGAACGCGGTCGCCTCGCATTCGTGTGTCCCGAACCGGAAGACGGTCGTGAAGAGGCCGAACCCGAGGGCGTCCGTGGTGGGGCTGATGCGGACCTTCACGCCGGCGGGGCGGGGCAGGTCGCCCCAGTCCTTCTTCACCGACCGGCTGAACGCGGTTCCGTTCAGCGTGCCGACGATGCCGGAGAGGTCGAGCGCCCTTCCCTCGTTGTGGCAGTCGTTGGCAGGGCCGTTCCCGTGGCCGATGCCCAGGTGGAGGAGTTCGGCGACGTCGGGCGCCGAGTTGTTGACCCAGCGGGTCAGCCGGTACAGCGCGATCAGCATGCGCTGGTCGAGGTTGTCGATGACCGTGGCCGTCGGAGAGATCTGGTTCGTGAAGCGCAAGCCGTCGAACGCGGGCGGGCTCACCACGACCCGCTGGCCGGGCCTCGGTGACACGATCCCGGCCGGCCCGTCCACGAACGCCGGGCTCTTCAGGGCGAGTTTGCCCCGCCGGATCAGGTCGGCCATGAGCTGGTTCGCCTGGGCGGGGGTCAGCATGCGGGCCGGGGTCACGCCCCCGGAGGGGGTGGGCGCGAGACGGAAGGAGGCGTCGAGGGGACCGCTCGCGTCCACCCGGTCGGCGTCCACGTCGAAGCGCTGGAACTGCCCGCCGCGGAAGAAGTAGGCGAACCGGCCACCCGGATACGCGGCCGCGTCCACGCCGTCGGGGGTGAGCCCGGTCCAGTTGCCCGCGATGGTCCGGGGGTAGCCGGGGTCCACCCGGTCGGTGGTGATGTCGTACCGCACGTACGAGTCGCCCTTGAAGAGGTACACCTTGCCGTTGCCCCAGTTCAGGGCCGCGTCGATGCCGTTGCGCCAGTCGGGACCGCCGCCGTCTCCGGTGGGCAGGCCGGGCCAGTTGTCCGCCAGGGTGAAGTGCGGCGGCAGGTACTCGGCCTCCACGCCGTCCGCGCTGTCGTCCGTCGGCTGGTCGTAGCGGACGTACGTGCTCCCCAGGAAGGCGTACGCCTTGCCCGCGCCCCACCAGACGAAGGCGTCGGGGGAGCGTGGGAGGCCGGGCCAGTTGGCGAGGGGCAGTCCCGAGTCCTCACGGACCCCGGTGACCGAGTCGTACCGGTCGTAGGTGTCGTCGGCGTGGAAGAGATACGTCTTGTCGTTCGGCCAGGAGACGGCCGACCTCACTGTGGTCATGGTGGCCTCGGTTCCTTCCTGCGGGGACGGGCCGCTCGGCGGGCGACCCGTCCCCTTCCCTTTCCCTTTCCCTCACGAAGGTCTCGTCACAGGACGCCGGTCCACCGGCAGCCCGTCGGTGCGCAGTTCCAGCCGCGGCCGTAGCCGTGGACGACCGCCGGGGGGTCCGCCGGCAGCGGCCCGTAGTTGCCTCTCGGCTGCTGGTGCACGCGTTCCTCCTCGCCGTCGGCGTCCTGGTCCGGGAACGTGAAGACGATGCGATACGGCGGGTAGTGCTCCCGCCGGTCCACCGCCGGCACCTGTTTCGGCAGATCGAGTCGCATGGTTCTTCCTCGGATCGGGCGGGACCGGACCGGTCACGGGGGCCGCGGCGGCCGGTCCCGCCGATGACGCCGGACTCAGAACGGCAGGACCTCGCTGAGCAGGCCGCCGAGGAACCCGCTGGCCGCCGCACCGCCGTTGGCGTCCCAGCCCTCGGGGTGCTTGCCGCGCTGGACGGGTGCGGACTGCTGGGGCATCTGGAGCCGGAGCTGTCCGGCCGTGGACCGGCGGGGCGTGTCGGCGCCGCCGTCCTGGTGGGCTTGGGTCTCCTTGAACATCGTGTGCTCCTTTCCTTACGTCTCCCGCTTCGGGGCGTGAGGTCCTCGGACGAGGTCCTCAGATCGGGATGATGTCGCCGAGCAGGCTGCCCAGCAGGCCGCTGGCCGCCGCACCGCCGTTGGCGTCCCAGCCCTCGGGGTGCTTGCCGCGCTGGACGGGTGCGGACTGCTGCGGCAGCTGGAGCCGGAGCTGTCCGGCGGTGGACCGGCGGGGCGTGTCGCCACCGGTCTCCTCTGTGGTGTGGGTCTCGTCGAACATGACGGTTTCCTTTCTTCTTCGGAGCGGTTACGGGGTCCTGTTGCCCGTCAGACGTAGACGCCGTGGCCGGCGTAGCACATCTGCCGGGCGGGGCCGGTCATGCCGGCGCAGGAGGACTTGGCGGGCTCGACGCCGGTACGGGTGCTCCCGGCCTCGGCCGCAGGGCCGTCGCGTTGGACGGGACGGGCCTGGAGCGGCACGGCTCCCGGGCGGTTTCGGCGGGTGTCCATGGAGGTTGCTCCTCTCGGTGGAGGGGGTGTCCGGTCGGCTCCGCTTCACTTGGAGTCGAGGAACGTGTGGACCGGGGCGAGGGTGACCGGCAGCTCGTCGCTCACGTCGATGGTGAACAGGTACGAGAGCCGGGACCTGCGCTCGTCCTCGGGGTCGTAGAAGGTCACGGTCACGTCCTGGCAGTCCGAACCGACCCTGCAGTAGGGGCTCTTGGTGACGGTGATGGTGTCGAGCGCGTACAGGTTCATGGTGGAACCCGGCACCTTGCTCGCGGACAGCAGCCCGTCCTTGATCTTGTCGCCGAACAGGAAGGCGTTGGTGCCCATGAAGTTGAGCGCGCGGTCGGCCGAGGTCTGGCCGAGGTTGCGGAACTGGTAGTAGACCTTGTCGAGGAACGCGCGGATCGTCAGATGCAGCTGGGCGTCGTCGCGGACCTGCACCCTGGACTGCTGCCTCTTGTCCTCGGGCTGCTTCACGTCGGCCTCCTTCGCGACCTCCTTGAAGACGGCGTCGACGAGCGCGGCTTCGTTCCACGTCCACAGGCCGCGGCTCTTCACCTCGACCACCGGCACGATCTGGCCGGAGTAGAGGCGCGTGGTGCGGTCGGTGAGGACGCCGGGAACGGAGACGCGGGAGATGTATCCGTGGCGCTCCTCCTCGTCGTCCGGGTCGAGGGCCTGGCCCGCGATGGCGTCGCGGAAGACCCGGTAGACGGTCGACACCGGCGGATTGGCGAACGGGTTGACGTCCTTCTTGGCCTTCGCGGCGCCTGCCCGTGAAGGCTTCTTGCGGTTGAGCTGGGCTTCCTCCGGCGTGACGGGCGGCATGCTCCAGTCCATGCCGACGGAGGCCTCGGCTTCCAAGGCGTACACCGTGGCGCCGTCCATGGTGAGGGTCCAGGTGAGCTTGTCGGAGGCCCAGGGGGCACCCGCGAGGTAGTCGCGGAGCTGACGGGGGCTGTACGGGTCGGGTGCCTGCTCGACAACCCTGCCGTCGACCGTCGCGTCGACGTACGGCATCTGCTGCCGGAAGCTGTCGCGGCGCGCCTCGGTCGGGTAGTCGAAGCCGATGGTGCCGATGGCGTAGATCAACTGCCGTGGTGACCCACTGCCACTGCTGGAGCAGCTGCACGCGGCCGGGTCGCCGCCGCAGCCGCACGCAGGGCGTACTCCGGCGCTTGTGGTGGCGTGGGGGGCGTGAACTGGGGGCGCAGCGGGGGCCGGTGGGGCGGGTGCCTGGGCCGGGGGCGCTGTCGGCGGGGCGGCCGGGGGCGGGGGAGGCGCGCCACCGTCGGCGGCGACGCCCGCCGGTACGGGCGGGGCCGTCGGTACGGGGGGCGCGGGCTGGGCGGGTGCGGCGGGTGTCCCGTACGGCGCGGGCGCCGCGGGTGTCCCGTACGGTGCGGGAGTCTCGTGGGACGCGGGAGTCTCGTACCCGGCCGGGGCGACGCTCGGCGCCGGGGCTTCGGACGGCGTGGGGGCGGCTGCGGGAGTGGTCACGGCTGTCTCCTCTTTCCTGGTGGTGATGAGGGCGTACGCCCGAGGGGCGTCGAGGCTGCCGCCGAGTCCGCGCCGGCAGGCCGGGGCGTCCGGGTCGGCGCAGTCCGCGGGGGCGGTGGCGGTCGCGAGCAGTGCCTGCCCCGCGGCCTTCGGGTCCGCCGCGCCGCCGCCGGCCACCTGGGCCGCGACGAGCAGGGCCGCCGTACCGGCCACGAGCGGGGTGGCGAAGCTGCTCCCCGTCAGGGCGGCGAGGCGGCCGCCGGGAGCGGCGCCCTCGATGTCCTGTCCGGGCGCGAGGATCCCGTGGGTCCGGTAGGCGCCGCCCCAGTTGCTGATGTCGAGCGGGGAGCCGTCGGCCGCGGCGGCGCCGACGGCCAGGACGGAGGGGACGGCGGCCGGGACCTGGAGGGTGTCGGCCCCGTCGTTCCCGGCGGCGGACACGACCAGCACGCCCTGGTCCTCGCAGAGCCGCAGGGCCCGTTCGAGGAGGGCGTCGGCCTGCCCGGCGTCGGCCCGTTCGCCGCCGCTGATGTTGATGACGTGCGCACCCTCCTCGACGGCGCGCTCGATGGCACGGGCCAGGTCCATCTGGGGGACCCGGCCGTCTCCGCCGTCGCGGAAGACGGGGAGGACCAGGCCGCGGCAGTGCGGGGCGATCCCGGTGACCGGGGTGCCGGGCATGCCGAACAGAAGGCTCGCCACGTGGGTGCCGTGCAGCGACATCGGGCCGGGGCCCGCGGGCTCCTGCACCAGCGTGGCCAGGCGCGTGAGATCCGCGCCGGCGAAGCAGGGGTGGGACAGGTCCACGGGTCCGTCGAGCAGGGCGACGCACACCCGTGGGTCACCGTACGGCTCGTCCGGCCGTGGACGGAGTTCTCCCAGGACTGCCCGAGGCTTCATCTCGGACCTGCCTTCCGTGCCCGAGGGCACCGTGTGCGGAAAGGCTTCTCGGTCCGACTCTCGGACGCCGTTGTCGGCGCTTCGTCACCCGGAATGTGCAAGCCGCGTCCCCGGAGCGTTTCGGGGGCGTTGCCGGTCCGTTCGAGGATCCGTTTGGCCGCCGGTCAACACCGGTGGGAGAGCGGCCCGGGACGCGTTCCGGAATCCCGAAGGACAGGTCGGCGCGGAGCGGAAGGCCCGTACGGCGCGGCGGCGGCGCGCGGATGCGCGGATGCGTGATCCACCGGCCGGTTGCACAGTGAGGGATGTGTCATCGAACGGCGTATATCTCGAACTGCTCGGGGCTTTCGAGCTCTCTTACGCCGGATGCCGTATCCCCCTCCCCTCGGGAGCGCAGCGCCTGTTGGCGCTTCTCGCCGTTCACACGGCCGGCGTGTACCGGGGTGCGGCAGCCGAGCGGCTCTGGCCCGACTGCAGCCCGACCCGGGCTTCGGCGAACCTCAGGACCGCCCTGTGCCACGGGCGGCGGGCGGGTCCGCTGCCGACGGTGGAGTGCGTGGACCGACGGCTGCGGCTCGCACCGGTGGTGGACGTGGACCTGCACCGTGCGCGGTGCCGGGCCCAGGACGCGATAGGCGACCGCCGGCCGCCCGAGGATCCCGAAGACCTCTCGGCCACGCTCGGGGAGGAGCTGCTGCCGCAATGGCCGGACGAGTGGCTCGTCCTGGAGCGGGAGCGCTGGGACCAGCTGCGGCTGCACGCCCTCGAAGGGCTGGCGCGGCGGCTGCGGAGGGACGGGGAGTATCTGGCGGCGCTGCAGACGGCGCTGACGGCCACCGAGATCGACCCGATCCGGGAGACGGCACACCGCATCCTCATAGAGATTCACATCGCGGAGGGCAACACGGCCTGCGCGGTGAAGCGCTACAAGGACTACCAGCGGTTACTGCGGCGGGAGTTGGAGGTGGAACCGTCTCCGCTCATGACGAAACTGGTCCAGGACCTCACCTCGGCATGACCGTCAGCCGAGCTCGGCCGCGATGACGCGGGCGCACTCCAGGGACTCGGCGCGTGTGGTGTCGACCTCGATGTCGTACTCCACACCCTCGTGCACGATCCGCGCCTGCTGCGCGGCCATCCCGGCGGTCCGGTCCCCGCGGGCGATCTCCCGCCCCTCGGCGACGGCGCCCTCGCACCGGACGCCGACCCACAGCACGGGCAGGTCGCCGAGGGCCTCGCGCCAGCGCTGCTGGGAGGCGGCCCCGCCGAGGAAGACGTCGTCGACGACGATCCTGGCGCCGGCGCGGGCCATCGCCACGATCCCTCCGGCCCAGGCGGCTTCGAGTGCGCGGAAACCGGCCCCGACACCGACGCCGCCGTCCGCGTCGAACACGATCCCGTCGTCGGAGTCCTGCATCTTCGCGGGCAGGGCGTCGACGAACGAGTCGACGCCGAACGCCAGCCAGGGCTCGGGGAGTACGGCCTGCAGGCACCGTACGATCCCGGACTTCCCCGAGCTGGACCCACCGTTGAGAATGATCATCCGCGTCGTCACCGCGCCACCCTAGGCGGCTCGGCCGGGCCCCGCACCGTGTTTCAGCCGACCCGCACGAGCACCGTCTCCTCGGGCGGGCCGCTGAGCAGCTCCGGCCCGGCGGCCATCGCCGCGGCGAGGTGAGGGCTCCTCAGGTGCGCCTCGAAGGCCTCGCGGTCCGCCCATTCCTCGACGACGATCCAGGAGCCGGGCTCGACCGGGTCCTGGTACGGCCGGTACGAGAGGCACCCCGGCTCGGCCAGCGTCGGCTCGACGAGCGACAGCGCCATCTCCCGTACGGCCTGCTCCTTGCCGTCCGCGGCCCGGAGGCGTGCGATGAGGGTGATGGCGGTGCTGCTGCTGGTGGTCATGGTTCCCCCGATGGATGTGGTGTGCGGGCGGTTCAGCGGGACGATACGACCTTCTGTTCCTGCGGCACGCCCGAAGTGACCACGCGGGACGGGGACTTGTGGAGCTTGAGGGCCACTGCCGCCGTTCCCAGGCCCAGGGCCGTCATGGCGGCGCCCGCCCAGGCCGTGGAGGCGTAGCCGAGACCGGCGTCGATGACGGTGCCGCCGAGCCAGGGGCCGCCGGTGTTGCCCAGGTTGAAGGCGGCGGTGGTGGTGGCGCCCGCGAGGGTGGGGGCGGCGCCGGCGACGTTGAACATGCGGGCGTTGAGGGCCGGGGCGGTGTAGAAGGCGGAGACGCCGAGGAGGAAGGCGAGCAGGACCGTGACGACGGGGCTGGACGCGAAGACGGCCAGGACGATCAGGAAGACGGTCGAGGCGGCGATGCCGCTGAGCAGCACCCCGAAGAGGTGGGCGTCGGCGACGCGGCCGCCGATCGTCGTACCGACCAGGGCGCCGATGCCGAAGAGCCCGAGGACGGCCGAGACCCAGCTCTCGTCGAGGCCGGAGACGCCGGTGAGCAGCGGGGCGAGGTAGGAGAAGGCGCAGAAGACGCCGCCGGCGGCGAGCGCGGTGGTGACGACGGAGAGCAGCACCTGCCGGTCCCGGTAGATGACCAGCTCGCTCTTGAGCCGGGGCTTGGTCGCGGGGAGCGGGATGTGCGGGATGCGGGTGACCACGCCGACGAGCGCGATCGCGGAGGCGGCGCCGACCGCCCAGAACGCGGAGCGCCAGCCGAGGTGCTCGCCGAGGAACGCGCCGGCGGGGACGCCGAGGACGTTGGCGATGGACAGTCCGCCGATCATGACCGCCATCGCCTTGGCCCGGGAGCCGACCGGGACCATCGCGATGGCGACGGCCGCGCCGACCGCCCAGAACCCCGCGCAGGCGAGCGCGCTCACCACGCGGGAGGCGAAGAGGACGGCGTAGTTCGGGGCCAGTGCTCCCGCGATCTGGCCGAGGCCGAAGACCGTGATGAGGGCGATCAGCGTGGTCTTGCGGGGAAGCCGGAGCGTCGCCACGGCGAGCAGCGGCGCGCCGACGACCATGCCGATCGCGAACGCGGAGATGAGCAGCCCGGCGCGGGGGATGGAGACGTTCATGTCCTCCGCGATGGGCGGCAGGAGCCCGGACAGCATGAACTCGCTCGTGCCGAGCGCGAAGACCGAGAGGCCGAGGATGTAGACGGCCAGCGGCATACGGGTGGGGGGTATCACTTGGGTGGGGGCGGTGGCGGCGGGTGTCGTGTGCCCGGCTGAGGGAGACGGCATGACATGCGTCAACCTGTGATTCGTTCCTGTCATTCCGGCTCGCGCGGCCGTCTTGCCATGCGGACGGGGCCGCCCGTCTCCGGGCGGCCCCGCCGAGCACGTCAGCAGAAGCAGGGGTCGGTGCCGCCGTGGCCGAGCATGGCGATGTCCCGGTCCCTCAGCGCGCCGGCGTACACCTGGACCTCGTCCACGTCGCCGCGCAGGTACTCGCCGGGGCCTTCGGCGGTGAGGCCGCGCCCGATCTGGAGCGGGCCGGTGGCGGGCAGGCTCCGCGGGAGGTCCGCGGTCGCTCCCGCGTTGGTGTAGCCGTCGACGTACAGCTTGACCGTGTCGCTCGCGTCGTCGTAGACGACCGCCAGATGGTGTCCCTGGCCCTCGCCGCCGTCCGCGGGGACGATCTGCGAGACGACCCGCTCGGGCGCGCCGGCCTCGTCACGCTCCGGCACGACGAGCTGCCAGGAGTGTGCCGCCGGCTCGTAGCGCACCTTGAAGGCGTCGGTGTGCTGCCCCGGCACGGAGAGCACGGTCATCGGGCGGGCCGGTTCGCTGTCCGCGAGCCGTACGAGCACGCCGAGCGTGAAGCTGTCCGAGGTGTCGAGGACGGTCCCGTCGGCGACCGCGTGCCCGCTCTCGCCGTCGAGGACCAGGTGGCCGTCGCCGTCGAGGGCGTACGGGACGACCGGGCAGTCGGGGTCGAGGTCGGGGATGCAGGAGTTGTCGGGGCCGCGGTGGATCGTCGCCCCCGGGGAGAGCCGGAGCGGCGCGCCGCCGTTCTGCTCGGGGCTGACGCCGTCCGTCGCGGTCTCGAGGGACCAGTGGCCGAGCCGTCGCGGCTGCCGGTGGGCGAGCGCGGTCACCTCGTCGGCGACGACGACGCGGTCGTGGACCCGGACGTCGCCGATGTCGCCCTGCCAGCGGTGGCCGTAACCGACGCCGTGGCGGGCGCGGCCGATCTGGAAGGCGCCGTTCGCCTCGACGGGTGCGGCCTGGACCTCCGTGCCGACCTCGTGCCCGTTGACATACAGGCGGGCGCGGCCGGTCTCGGTGTCGTAGAGCCCCAGAAGGTGGGCCCATTCGCCCGTCTCGGGGGCTCCGCCCGACACGCGGGCGTCGCCGAGGGCGAAGGACCAGGCGGCACCGGCGTCCACTGCCTGGAGGCCGAGGGTGAAGCCGGCTCCGTTCGCGGTGTCCTGGCTCGCGACCGCCATGGTGCGGTCGGTGCGTGCCGGGCGGACCCAGGCGCTGACGGCGAAGGTCTTGCGGATGTCGGCGGCGGGGGTGCCGGTGGTGAGGAAGCCCTCGGCGCCGCCGTCGAGCGCGGCCGTGGTCGTGAGGCCGGTGCCGGCGGGCGCCGGACCGCCGAAGGTCACCCCGGGGCTGGCCTGGGCGGCGGGGCCCGCCTCGGCGGTGGCGCTCGTGGATCCGGCGGCGTCGGCGAGCCGCCAGTGGGCGACGGGGGCGCGGCCCGCGTTCACGGCGAACCGGTACGTGGTGGTGGTGCTGCTGCGGCCCGCCCGGTCGATGGCCCGGACGCTCAGGTAGTCGGGGCCGTTCCGCTGGGGCAGGAACCGGATGGTGGCGTCGCCGCCCGGCTCGGCGGGACGGGCGGTCCCGTTGGGGCCGCCGATGAAGTTGTACTGGTACGCGACGACGTCGGGCGACGGGGAGCCCACGTGGAAGGAGCCGTAGACGCCGACGCCGTCCCGCCACTGGTTCTCCGGGTACTCCGGCGAGGTGACGGTCGGCTGGTCGGGGTTCACGCGGTCGATCACGAACCGGCAGGCCGCGCCGGTGCCTTCCGAGCTCCATGCGGAGACGGCGGTCCCGTCGGTGGCGCGCACGTGCCAGGAGACGACGGTGTCCGCCGGTACGTCGGAGGGGAGCTGCCAGCGCTGTGCGGTGCCGGAGGGCAGCTGGTACGAGGAGGTGTACGTGCGGCGCTGCTCGGCTCCGGACGCGTCCGTCCACCAGGCCTCGAACTCGCCGCCGACCATGTTGGCCTCGACGGGCTGGTTGTCCTCCTCCGGGTCGTACAGCACGGCGGTGACCGCGGGCACGACCGGGACGTATGTGGGTGCGTCACCGGTCGCGCAGGCCTTGAAGTTCGTCTGCAGGTCCTGGACGAGCGGCTGTTTCGGCGGCAGGTTCTCCAGCGCGTGTGCCGTGCCCGGCACTGCGGTGACGACGGCGGCCGCGCAGCACCCGGCCGCCAGCGTTCTCGCCGTGGTTCTCAGTCGGTTGAACAAAGGTTCCCTCCCCTGGTCGGCCGTGTGATCCGTGGATCACACGGCCGCCGGAGGCTAACAGGGGCCGCTGACACCGACGAAGCGCTTTTCGGTCGTCAGTGAGCCGTCAGCTCCGCCAGTTCCCGTTCCAGGTTTTCCCGGGCCTTCTCCTCCCAGGCCGCCGCCCCGTAGGGGGTGCGGAAGAGGCGGGGGAGGTCCAGGAGGTGGCGGAGGATGGTGGCGCGGCCTTCGCGGAAGGCCGGTTCCGGGACGAAGGCGTACTCCTCGCGGACCGCGGCCGTATACCCCTGGTAGGTATCACGGGCGGTGGCCAGGATCGCGAGGTCCGCGTCGCAGAGGGTCTCGCCGTTGAGGTCGCCCGTGGCCGGGTCGTGGGTGGTCGTGAGGCGGACCAGGCGGGCCACCTCCGTCACCTCGTGCGCGGTGAGGCCCGCTTCGGCGAGGGCCTTTTCGGCCAGGGCCGCCGAGCGTTCCTCGTTCTCCGAACGGTCCGGGCGGTAGACGGCGTCGTGGAACCAGGCGGCGAGCCGTACGAGCTCCAGCTCGCCGCCCTCCCCTCCCTGGTCGGCGAGCTCGTCGATGCGGTCGAGGACCGCGGCCAGGTGGGTGACCGTGTGGTAGCGGCGCTGCGGTTCGGCCCAGCGGGACAGCAGGTTCCGGCCGTACGGGGTGGGGTCGGGGCCCTCCCGGCCGGCGCGGGCGGCGAGCAGGGTGCGGTTCCAGCGTCGGAGCAGATCCCGGTCGCGCTCTTCGTCGGCGATGGTCCTGTGCTGTGGCTCTTCCTCGGCGGTCATGGGGGCATTCTGCCCGGCCGGGGGTGCGGAGGGAGTGCTTCCCACGCGCCCTCATCTCACTCTTACATACCCCCCACGGGTATGCTACGGTGCTCCGCACAGGTACCCCCTAGGGGTATGCAGCAGCGAGTGAAGGGTCAGGGCAATGTCAACCGTCAATCCCCGGCGCTGGTGGGCACTTGTCGTGCTCGCCGCCGCTCAGTTCATGGTCATCATGGACACCTCGATCATCGGAGTCGCGCTCCCCGAGATGCAGAAGGACCTGGGCTTCTCGCAGAGCGAGCTCCAGTGGATCTTCAACGCGTACGTGATCGTCTTCGGTGGGCTGCTGCTCCTCGGCGGCCGGCTCTCCGACCTCGTCGGAGCCCGCAAGATCTTCGTCTCCGGCTGGGTCGTCATGATCGCCGGTTCGGTCGTGGCCGCCGCCGCGCAGACCGCCTGGGTCGAGATCGTCGGCCGCGCCGTCCAGGGCGTCGGCGGCGCGCTCATCGCGCCCTCCGCCATGACCCTGCTCATGATGCTCTTCATGCACGACCCGAAGGAGCTCGGCAAGGCGATGGCGCTCTACGGCGCCGCGGCCCCCGCCGGCGGTACCGCGGGCGTGTTCCTCGGTGGTGTCTTCACCGAGTGGGTGAGCTGGCAGTGGGTCTTCATCATCTACATCCCGATCGGCCTCGCGACCCTCGCCGCGACCAAGCTCCTCCCGAACGTCGAGTCCCGCCGCGGCTCCGTCGACATCCTCGGCGCCGTCGCCGTCACCGCCGGTCTCGCGCTCGCCGTCTTCGCCGTCGTCCGTGCCCCCGAGGTCGGCTGGGGCGCCACCGCCACCATCCTGGAGCTGGCCGGCGCCGCCGTCCTCCTGATCCTCTTCCTCGTCATCCAGAAGAGCATCCGCGAGCCCCTCATGCCGCTCAGCGTCTGGCGGGTCCCGCGTCTGGGCTCGGCCAACCTGGCCATGACGCTGCTCGGCGCCGCGTGGATCCCCATGTGGTACTTCCTCAACCTGTACCTCCAGCAGGTGCTGGGCTTCGGCGCCTTCGAGTCCGGTGCCGCGCTGCTCCCGATGACCGTGCTCCTCATGATCTTCATGACGGCCATCACGGCCCGGCTCATGATGAAGGTCGGCGCCAAGCCGCTCATCGCGGGCGGTCTGCTGGTCCTCGCGGCCGGTCTGCTCTGGCTCGCGGCCGTCGAGCCGACCGGCACCTTCCTCGTCGACGTCCTGCCGGCCTCGCTGGTCGCCGCGCTCGGCATGTCCCTCGCCTACATCCCGACGATGATGAGCGCGATGGCCAACGCCCCGCAGGAGCAGGCGGGTCTCGCCTCCGGCATCGTCAACACCACCTACAACGTCGGCTCCGCGCTCGGCCTGGCCGCGCTCACCGCCGTCGCCATGTCCCAGGGCGCCGACCAGCTCGGCAACCTCCCGAAGCTGACCGAAGGCTTCTCCTCCGCCTTCATCGGCGCCGCGATCATCGCCGCGGTCGGCGGTGTCGTCACCCTCCTCGTCATGAAGAGCGACAAGGCGGTCGCGGCCGAGGCCGCCGCCCCCGCGCCGCAGGGCGAGAAGGTCTCCGTCTGATCCCGCCCCGCCCGGAAGGGGCCGCCCGATGTCCTGCCCCGGACGTCGGGCGGCCCCTTTTCCGTCCCCCTTTGTCCGTCCCCCTTCTTCCGTCCTCGGAAAGGAAACCTCCGTGGAGTTGAACACCCGGGCCGTGCACGTCCTCAATGAGCCCCTTCCCAGCGGCAGCCGGCCGCTCTCCGTGCCCCTCGTGCAGTCCTCCGCCTTCGCCTTCGACTCCGCCGCCGAGCTCGCCGACGCCATGGCGGACCCCGACGGCCGGTACGTCTACAGCCGCCGCGGCAATCCGACCGTCCGCGCCCTGGAGCAGACCCTCGCCGGCCTGGAGAAGGGGGCGGGGGCCATCGCCTTCGCCTCCGGGATGGGTGCCCTCAGCGGCGTGCTCCTCGCCCTGCTCAAGCCCGGCGACCGGGTGGTCGCCCAGCGCTGTCTGTACGGGGGCACGCACGCCGTCCTGGCGGACCTGGCCGAGCGGTACGGGATGGAGGTCGTACGGATATCGGGCGACGACCCGGCCGAGTTCGAGGCCGCCGCCGTGCACCCCGCCACCCGGCTCCTCGTCCTGGAGACGATCGCCAACCCCACCGGCCGGGTCCCGGACCTCCCCGGCCTGCTCGCCGCGGCCCGCGCCCTCGGGGTGACGAGCCTGGTCGACAACTCGCTCGCCTCGCCCGTCCTGTGCCGCCCCCTGGAGCTCGGCGCCGACATCGTCGTGCACTCCACCACCAAGTACCTCTCGGGGCACTCCGACGTCCTCGGCGGTGCCGCCGTCTTCGCCGACGACGCGCTGCGCCGCAAGGTGTGGCCCCGCACGGTCGAACTCGGCGCCTGCGCCGACCCGTTCGCCGCCTGGCTCACCCTGCGCGGGATCCCCACGCTGCCCCTGCGGATGCGCGAGCACTGCGCCAACGCCGCCGCCCTCGCCGAGCTGCTCGCGGCCCGCGCCGGCGTCACGGCCGTCCACTACCCCTGGCGCCCGGACCACCCCTCGTACGACACGGCCCGGAAGGTCCTCGCCGGCGGCGGCGGGCTGCTCTCCTTCGAGCTCGCCGGGGGCCGGGAGGCGGGCCGGGCCTTCATCGAGCGCGTACGGCTCGCGAAGCTCGCGCTCTCCCTCGGCGGCGTGGAGACGCTCGTCGCCCATCCGGCGTCCACCTCCCACCGCGAGCTGGACGAGGGCGAGTTGACGGCCGCGGGGATCGCTCCGGGTCTGGTGCGGATGTCCGTGGGAATCGAGGACGCCGAGGACCTGTGGGCGGATGTGGAGCAAGCCTTGTGATGAAGGGCCCTTCGGGCCCTTCTTTTGGGTTGACAAAATAAATGGTTGATTCGTAGATTGGGTGATGCCAGGAAACGTAGACTCCTAGGTCAAGGGGGGCGCGCGATGCGCTACTTCGAGGACTTCCGACCCGGCGACGTCCATGAGCTGGGCACCGTCACCGTCACGGCGGAGGAGGTGCTGGAGTTCGGCAGGCGCTTCGACCCGCAGCCCTTCCACACGGACCCCGAGCTCGCCAAGGACTCCCCGTTCGGCGGCCTGATCGCGAGCGGGTTCCACACCCAGGCGATGTTCATGCGGCGCTACGTCGACGGACTGCTCGCCTACAGCGCCTGTACGGGCTCGCCCGGCATCGACGAGGTCCGCTATCTGCGGCCCGTCCGCCCGGGAGACGTCCTCACCGCGCGCGTCGAGATCCTCGGCTCCACCCCGTCGCCGTTCAATCCCGCCACCGGCACCGTCAAGCCGCGGTGCACGCTCGTGGCCGCAGACGGGACGGCCGTGTTCAGCATGATCCTGCACAGCATCTTCCGCCGGCGCCCCGCCGACTCCGAGGCCGACCATCTGTCGTCGATGCCCGCGGCCGAGGACCCCGTCGCCTGTGTGCGACCGGCCAAGACCTGTGTCCCGGCCATGAGCGCCTGACGAACCGTCCGACGAACCGTCCTTCGTCGCACGACCCGTCGGGCCCCTGAACACGGCCGTCCGAATCACCAGACATCAACCGAAGGGGGACCTCCTGTGGAGGCCGTATCCCGCACCGCCCAGTGGACCGCCGCCGCGCGCGCCCTGGAGACCGAGCGCGAGGACCGGCTGTTCGCCGATCCCTACGCGCGCACCGTCGCCGACGAGACCGGCTTCGAACTGCTCGCGCGCTACGACGGGGGCGGCATCGTGCCGTTCCTCGCCATCCGCACCACCTACCTCGACCGGGCCGTCGTGAAGGCGGTGGAGGAGCGCGGCATCCGCCAGGTCGTCTTCCTCGCCGCCGGCATGGACACCCGCTTCTTCCGGCTGCCCTGGCCCGACGGCGTCACCGTCTACGAGCTCGACCGCCCGGCTCTCCTGGAGACCAAGGCCGAGATGCTCAAGGACGAGCCGCAGCCCGCGGGCCGCACGCGCGTCGCCGTCCCCGTGGACCTCACCCAGGACTGGACCGGCCCCCTGAAGGAGGCCGGCTGGAAGAGCGAGGAGCCGGTCCTGTGGGTGGTCGAGGGCCTGCTGTTCTTCCTGCCCGAGCAGGCCGTACGGACCCTGATCTCGACCCTCTCCGCGCACGCCGCGCCCGGCTCCGTGCTGCTCGGCGACGTCATCTCGAAGTCCGCCCTGGAGAACCCCCTCGCCCGCACCTTCATGAGCGCGCTCAAGGAGGACGGCAACCCGTGGCTCTTCGGCACCGAGGAGCCCGAGGAGCTGCTCGCCGACTGCGGCTGGGCCGTGCGGGAGGTCAAGCAGCCCGGTGAGCCCGGCGCCCACTTCGACCGCTGGCCCTACCCGGTGCCGGCCCGCTCCGTGCCGCGCGTCCCCCGCTCCTTCCTGTTCACCTGCGATCTCCCCACGTACGAGGAGGAGAAGGCCGCATGAGCGCCCACGACTTCCACCAGAGGGTCATCACCGACGCCGGCGCGGCCGTCCGCGGACTGACCGTCGCCCTCGGCGAGCGCCTCGGGCTCTACAAGGCCCTCGCCGAGCACGGTCCGCTCACCGCCGCCGCCCTCGCCGAGAGGACGGGCACGAACGAGCGGTACATCGAGGAGTGGCTGCACGCCCAGCTCTCCGCCGGGTACGTCGAGCGGCACCCCAGCTCCCGCACGTACACCCTCCCCGCCGACCACGTCGAGGTCCTCGCCGACCCGAAGGCCGTGACGTACGCCGCCGGGTTCTTCACCGCCCTCAAGGCGCTGTACGCCACCGAGGACCTGCTCGTCGAGGCGTACCGCACCGGTGACGGCGTCGGCTGGGCCGAGCACGACGCGGCCCTCGACACCGGCATGGGCTCCTTCTTCCAGCCCACGTACGAGCACAAGCTCGTCCCGGACTGGCTGCCCGCCCTCCACGAGGTCACCGGCAAGCTGGACGCCGGCGGCACCGTCGCCGACGTCGGCTGCGGCGTCGGCCACACCACCCTGCTCATCGCGAAGGCCTTCCCGAACGCCACCGTCCACGGCTTCGACTACTCCGAGGAGGCCATCTCGATCGCGCGGGAGCTCGCCGAGGAGGCCGGTCTCTCCGACCGGGTCGTCTTCGAGGTCGCCTCCGCCGACGACTACCCCGGCTCCGGCTACGACCTGGTGTGCTTCTTCAACGCCCTGCACGACATGGGCGACCCGGTCGCCGCCGCCCAGCACGTCCACAAGTCCCTCGACGCGGACGGCACCTGGATGCTCGTCGAGTCCAACGTCTCCCCGCAGGACATCGACACCCAGACCCCCGCCGCCCGCATGTTCATGGCCCTGTCCGCCGTGATGTGCCTGCCCGTGGCCGTCGCGCAGCGCGGCCCGCACGCCCTCGGCAACCACTCCGGCGAGAAGGCCTTCCGCGCCATCGCCGAGGAGGCCGGCTTCACCCGCTGGCGGCGCGCCACGGAGACCCCGGTCAACGCGGTCTACGAAGTCCGCCCGTAACCCCCGAAGCCAGCGAGGAGTCCCATCATGGGCGTTGCCGCCCTGCCCGTCACCGATCGCTTCATGGAAGTCCTGGAGCGCCTCAGCGAGCGTTCCGTCGAGGACTACTACAACCCGTACCAGACCTTCCAGTGGCCCGAGACGCTGGAGGAGAACCGCTTCTGGATGACGCCGGAGCTGCTCACCGTCTACGGCACCGAGCACTACGACACCCTCGGTGAGGAAACGCTTCAGCGCCTGTCGAAGTGGGAGTCCGTCAACTTCTACAGCCTCAATGTGCACGGCATCCGCGAGCTCCTCATCGAGGTCGTCGGCCGCATCCACATGCCCGGCTTCGAGGTCCCCTCGGACTTCTTCCACCACTTCATCGGCGAGGAGAACGAACACATGTGGTTCTTCTCCGAGTTCTGCCGGCGCTACGGCCACAAGATCTACGGCTCCACCGCCATGCGCGCCGACGCCGCCTGGGAGCCCGAGGTCGAGAACTTCCTCGTCTTCACCCGCATCCTCTTCTTCGAGGAGCTCGTCGACCACTACAACTCCCGGATGGCGAAGGACACCTCCCTCTGCCACACCATCCGCGAGGTCAACCGCATCCACCACCAGGACGAGTCCCGCCACATCGCCTTCGGGCGCGAGCTGGTCTCCCTGCTGTACCAGCGGATGTGCCAGGCCGTGAGCGCCGAACGGGTCCGCGAGGTCGAGGCGTACCTCAAGCGGTACGTCGTCTACAGCATCAACTCCCTCTACAACCCCCACGTGTACAAGGACGCCGGCATCGCCGACCCGCTCGGCCTGCGCAACGCGCTGATCGCCGACGGGTCCCGTCGCGCCCACGAGCGCAAGGCGATCCGCAAGCCGCTCGCCTTCTTCCTGAAGACCGGCATCTTCTCCGACGACACCCTGCCCGTTCTCTGAGCGACACCCCGCCTGTTCTGAGCGACACCCTCACCCGAGAGGTGCACCGACCATGACCTTGACGACCACCGAGAAAGGCGTCGGGTCCGCCACGGGCCTGCCCTCGCTCGGCCCGGAGGGGACCCGCCTGCTGCGGCTCCTCGACGACACCTTCGAGGGCTGGGGGGTGGCCGCGGGCGCCCGCCCCATGACCATGCCCCCGCTCCTCCCGGCCGCCGACCTGGCCAAGCTCGACTACTACGACAACTTCCCCCACCAGGCCGTCGTCGCCGCCCCGCTCGACCTGGAGCGCCGCGCGACCACGCCCTTCGACGCCACCGCCGGCCGCTTTCCGAGCGACGCACTCGAACCCGCCGCGCTCGGACTGCCCTCGGCGTCCTGCTACGCCGTCTACCTGACCCACCAGGGCACCCAGGTCGCCGACGACACCCTCGTCACGATCTGCTCCTGGTGCTTCCGCAAGGAGACGCACTACGAGGGCATGCGGCGCCAGCTCGGCTTCCGCATGCGGGAGATCGTCGCCCTCGGCGGCCGTGAGCACGCCGAGAACCACCTCGCCGAGTTCACCACCCGCATCCAGTCCTTCGCGAAGGCGCTCGACCTGCCGCTGCGCAGGGAGGCCGCCTGCGACCCCTTCTTCGACAAGGGCAGCTCCAAGGCGGTCCTCCAGCGGCTCACCCCGGTGAAGTACGAGTTCCTGTACGAGGACCTGGCGATCGCCTCGGTCAACACGCACCGGAACTTCTTCGGCGAGCGCTGCGACATCACCCTGGAGTCGACCGGCGGACCGGCCTTCACCAGCTGTGTCGCCTTCGGCCTGGAGCGCTGGCTGTCGGCGCTGACCCGGCGCCACGGCAGCTGGGAGTCCGCCGAGCGGGCCGTCCTCGACGCCGGTGCGAGTGGCGCGGCCGGGCCGGTGATCTGACGTGCCGGCCCGTCCCGCCGCCCCGCCGGCGGGCGGCCTGGGGTGGGCGAACCTCGGCATGGACATCGTGTCCGTCAACCGTGTCCGCAGGCTCCTCGCCCAGTACGGGGAGCGGTTCTTCGAGCGGATGCTCACTCCCGGCGAGCTCGCCGACTGCCGCACCTCCTCCGGGCTCGACGTCCTGAGCCTGTGCGGGCGGATCGCGGCGAAGGAAGCGGCGTTCAAGACCTTACGGGTCCGAGGCAGGTTCCTGCCGTGGCCGGACATCGTCGTGCGGCGCTCCGAGGGCGGCTGGCCGCTCGTGGAGCTGCACCGGGCGGCCGCCGAGATGGCCGCCCAGTCCGGCATCACCGAGATCACCGTGTCCATCAGCCACGACGTGGACTACGCGGTGGCCGTGGCCGCCCCGATCATCGCCCCCACCCCTTCCGTATCCAGCACCTCAATCGAGCAGTAGCTAACAAGGAGAGCAACCATGGCCGACGGCCTGCAGACGGTGAAGAACTGGATCCTCGAGCGTCACCCCGAGCGCGACGACATCGCCGCCGACCTCGACCTGATCGAGAACCGGCTCATCGACTCGCTGTCCTTCGTCGAGTTCGTCTTCCTCCTGGAGCAGGAGAGCGGCACCGCCATCCAGATGGAGACCCTGGAGGTCGACTCCATCCGGACCCTCGGCGCCATCGAGCAGCACTTCTTCAAGACCCCGGCGGAGGTCCAGGCATGAGCCGTCGCCTCTTCACCTCGGAGTCCGTGACCGAGGGCCACCCCGACAAGATCGCCGACCGGATCAGCGACACCATTCTCGACGCGCTGCTCGCCCAGGACCCCCACTCCCGGGTCGCCGTCGAGACGCTGATCACCACCGGCCAGGTCCACATCGCCGGCGAGGTCACCACCTCCGCGTACGCGCCGATAGCCCAGCTGGTGCGCGACGCCGTCCTCGACATCGGCTACGACTCCTCCGCGAAGGGCTTCGACGGCGCCTCCTGCGGTGTGTCGGTGTCCATCGGCGCCCAGTCGCCGGACATCGCGCAGGGCGTCGACACCGCGCACGAGGCGCGCGTCGAGGGCGTGGAGGACGAGCTGGCGGCCCAGGGCGCCGGCGACCAGGGCCTGATGTTCGGCTACGCCTGCGACGACACGGCCGAGCTGATGCCGCTGCCGATCGCGCTCGCCCACCGCCTGTCGCGCCGGCTCACCGAGGTCCGCAAGGACGGCACCGTGCCGTACCTGCGCCCGGACGGCAAGACGCAGGTCACCATCGAGTACGACGGGGACCGCCCGGTCCGCCTCGACACGGTCGTCGTCTCCTCGCAGCACGCGGCGGACATCTCCGTGGAGGGCCTGCTCACCCCCGACGTCCGCGAGTACGTGGTCGAGCACGTCCTCAAGCAGCTCGTCGAGGAGGGCGTCAGCCTGGAGTCCGACGGCTACCGGCTCCTGGTCAACCCGACCGGGCGCTTCGAGGTCGGCGGCCCGATGGGCGACGCCGGACTCACCGGCCGGAAGATCATCATCGACACGTACGGCGGGATGGCGCGGCACGGCGGCGGCGCCTTCTCCGGCAAGGACCCGTCGAAGGTGGACCGCTCGGCGGCGTACGCGATGCGCTGGGTCGCGAAGAACGTCGTCGCGGCCGGTCTGGCGAAGCGCTGCGAGGTGCAGGTCGCCTACGCGATCGGCAAGGCGGAGCCCGTCGGCCTCTTCGTGGAGACCTTCGGCACCGGCACCCTCCCGGACGGGAAGATCCAGGAGGCCGTGAGCGAGGTCTTCGACCTGCGGCCGGCGGCGATCATCCGCGACCTGGACCTCAAGCGGCCGGTCTACGCGGCGACGGCGGCGTACGGCCACTTCGGACGCGAGCTCCCCGAGTTCACCTGGGAGCGCACGGACCGCGTGGAGCGGTTGAAGAAGGCAGCGGGGGTCTGAGGGAGATGCGTATCGCTGTCACGGGATCCATCGCGACCGACCATCTGATGACCTTCCCCGGCTGGTTCAGCGAGCAGCTGCTCGCCGACCGGCTCGACCGGGTCTCCCTGTCGTTCCTCGCCGACAACCTGGAGGTCAGGCGCGGCGGAGTGGCAGCGAACATCGCCTTCGGACTCGGTGTCCTCGGCCTGCGGCCCGCCCTCGTGGGGGCGGTCGGCGCCGACTTCGAGCCGTACCGGGTCTGGCTCAAGGACCACGGCGTGGACACCGACTCGGTGCGCGTCAGCGAGTCGCTCCACACCGCCCGCTTCGTCTGTACCACCGACCGGGCCCAGAACCAGATCGCCACCTTCTACGCCGGTGCGATGGCCGAGGCGCGCGAGATCGACCTCCGTGAGGTCGTCGCGCGCACCGGCCGCCTGGAACTGGTCCTGGTCTCCCCGGACGACCCCGAGGCCATGCTCCGGCACACCCGCACCTGCCGTGACCTGGGGATCCCCTTCGCCGCCGATCCGTCGCAGCAGCTGGCGCGGCTCGACGGGGAACAGGTGCGGGAGCTGGTGGACGGGGCACGGTTCCTGTTCACCAACGAGTACGAGACGGCCCTCCTCCTGGAGAAGTCGGGCTGGACGGAGGCGGAGGTGCTGCGCCGGGTCACCACCTGGGTCACCACCCACGGCGAGGCCGGCGTCCGCATCCGCGGCGAGGGCCGCGACCCGCTCGCCGTGCCGGCCGTGGAGGTCCCGGCGGTCGTGGACCCGACCGGTGTCGGGGACGCCTTCCGGGCCGGGTTCCTCGCGGGCTGGCTGTGGGGCGTGCCGGAGCGGTGCGCGGCGCAGCTGGGCTGCGCGGTCGCGGCGACCGTCCTCGACTACGTGGGGACGCAGGAGTACCGGCTGCACCGGGACTCCCTCCTGGACCGGATCCGCACGACGTACGGCGTCGGCTGCACGGCGACGCTCGTCACCCATCTGAGGGGGCTGTCATGAGGGGGCTGACATGAGGCGTTCCCTGCGGGAGGAGTTCGCGACGCGGGTCGTCGTCGCCGACGGCGCGATGGGCACCATGCTCCAGGCCGCCGACCCGTCGATGGACGACTTCCGGAACCTGGAGGGCTGCAACGAGATCCTCAACCTCACGCGCCCCGACATCGTCGCCTCCGTCCACGACGCCTACTTCTCGGTGGGCGTGGACTGCGTCGAGACCAACACCTTCGGGGCGAACCTGGCCGCGCTCGCCGAGTACGGCATCGAGAACCAGGTGTACGAACTGTCCGAGGCCGGCGCCCGGATCGCCCGCGCCTCCGCCGACGCCCACACGGCCCTCGACGGCCGCCCCCGCTGGGTCCTCGGCTCCATGGGGCCCGGCACGAAACTGCCGACCCTCGGCCACGTCACGTACGAGCCCCTCCGCGAGGCCTTCCAGCAGAACGCCGAGGGCCTGATCCGCGGCGGCGCCGACGCCCTGCTCATCGAGACCTCGCAGGACCTGCTCCAGACGAAGGCGGCCGTCATCGGCGCCCGCCGGGCCCTGGACTGGGTCGGCGTGGACCTGCCGGTGATCGTGCAGGTCACGGTGGAGACGACCGGCACGATGCTGCTCGGCTCGGAGATCGGCGCGGCACTGACGGCCCTGGAGCCGCTCGGCATCGACATGATCGGCCTGAACTGCGCGACGGGCCCCGTGGAGATGGCCGAGCATCTTCGGCACCTCTCCCGGCACGCCCGGATCCCGATCTCGGTCATGCCGAACGCGGGCCTGCCGGTGCTGACCTCCGACGGCGCCCACTACCCGCTGTCGCCGGCCGAACTGGCGGACGCCCAGGAGCAGTTCGTACGGGAGTACGGCCCGGCCCTGGTCGGCGGCTGCTGCGGTACGACCCCGGAGCACCTGCGGGAGATCGTGGAACGGGTGCGGGGCGCGGCCGTCCTCGACCGGCACCCGGTCGCCGAGCCCGGCGCGTCGTCCCTCTACAGCCATGTGCCGTTCCGCCAGGACACCTCGTACCTGGCGATCGGCGAGCGGACCAACGCCAACGGCTCGAAGAAGTTCCGCGAGGCCATGCTCGAAGGCCGCTGGGACGACTGCGTGGAGATGGCCCGCGACCAGATCCGCGAGGGCGCGCACATGCTCGACCTGTGCGTGGACTACGTGGGCCGCGACGGCGCCGCGGACATGGCGGAGCTGGCGGGGCGGTTCGCGACCGCGTCGACGCTGCCGATCGTGCTCGACTCCACCGAGGTGGGGGTGCTGCGGGCCGGCCTGGAGAAGCTGGGCGGCCGGGCGGTCATCAACTCGGTGAACTACGAGGACGGCGACGGACCCGAGTCGCGGTTCGCGCAGGTCACGGCGCTCGCGAAGGAACACGGCGCGGCGCTGATGGCGCTGACCATCGACGAGGAGGGGCAGGCGCGGACGGCCGAGCACAAGGTCGCGATCGCCGAGCGGCTCATCCAGGACCTCACCGGCACCTGGGGGATCAGGGAGTCGGACATCCTGATCGACGCCCTCACCTTCACGATCTGCACGGGCCAGGAGGAGTCGCGGAAGGACGGCATCGCGACGATCGAGGCGATCCGCGAGCTGAAGCGCCGCCACCCGGACGTCCAGACGACGCTGGGTCTGTCGAACATCTCCTTCGGTCTGAACCCGGCGGCGCGGATCGTCCTCAACTCGGTCTTCCTCGACGAGTGCGTCAAGGCGGGCCTGGACTCGGCGATCGTCCACGCGTCGAAGATCCTGCCGATCGCCCGCCTGGAGCCGGAGCAGGTCGAGGTCGCGCTCGACCTGATTCACGACCGCCGGCGGGAGGGCTACGACCCGCTTCAGCGGCTCCTGGAGCTGTTCGAGGGCGCCACGGCGAAGTCCCTGAAGGCGGGGAAGGCGGAGGAGCTGCTCGCGCTGCCGCTGGAGGAGCGCCTCAAGCGGCGGATCGTCGACGGCGAGAAGAACGGCCTGGAGGCCGACCTCGACGAGGCGCTGGGCGAGCGGCCGGCCCTCGAGATCGTCAACGACGTGCTCCTGGACGGCATGAAGACCGTCGGTGAGCTCTTCGGCTCCGGCCGGATGCAGCTGCCGTTCGTGCTCCAGTCCGCCGAGGTCATGAAGACGGCGGTCGCCCACCTCGAACCGCACATGGAGAAGTCCGAGGCCGAGGGCAAGGGCACGATCGTGCTCGCCACCGTCCGCGGCGACGTCCACGACATCGGCAAGAACCTCGTCGACATCATCCTCTCCAACAACGGCTACAACGTCGTCAACATCGGCATCAAGCAGCCGGTCTCCGCGATCCTGGAGGCCGCCGAGGAGCACAACGCCGACGTCATCGGCATGTCCGGCCTCCTCGTGAAGTCCACGGTGATCATGAAGGAGAACCTGGAGGAGCTGAACGGCCGGGGACTGGCCGCCACCTACCCCGTGATCCTCGGCGGCGCCGCCCTCACCCGCGCCTACGTCGAGCAGGACCTCCACGAGATCTACCAGGGCGAGGTCCGCTACGCCCGCGACGCCTTCGAGGGCCTGCGCCTCATGGACGCCCTCATGGGCGTGAAGCGGGGCGTCCCCGGAGCCGTACTGCCCCCGCTCAAGCAGCGGCGGGTGCCTCGTCAGCCTCTCGTGACGGAGGTCCGGGAGCCCGAACCGGCCGGCCGCTCCGACGTCGCCGCCGACAACCCCGTACCCGAGCCCCCCTTCCTCGGGACCAGGGTCGTCACCGGCATCCCGCTCGCCGAGTACGCCCCCTGGCTCGACGAGACCGCCCTCTTCAAGGGCCAGTGGGGACTCAAGGACGCCGCGACCATCGAGACGGAGGGCCGGCCGCGGCTGCGTGCCCTGCTCGACCGGATCGAACGCGAGGGCCTGGTCGAAGCAGCCGTCGTCCACGGCTGGTTCCCCTGTGTGTCCAAGGGCGACGACCTGATCGTCCTGGACGAGGACGGAGGCGAGCGGACCCGCTTCTCCTTCCCCCGCCAGCAGCGGGGCCGCCGCCTCTGCCTGGCCGACTTCCACCGCGCCGAGGACTCCGGCGAGGTCGACGCGGTCGCCCTCCAGGTCGTCACCGTCGGATCGAGGATCGGGGAGGAGACGGCCCGGCTCTTCGCCGCCGACGCCTACCGCGACTACCTCGAACTCCACGGCCTCTCCGTCCAGCTGGCGGAGGCCCTCGCCGAGTACTGGCACGCGCGGGTGCGCGCCGACTGGGGGATCGGTGCCGCCGACCCCGCCGGCATGGAGGGCATGTTCCGCACCGAGTACCAGGGCTGCCGCTACTCCCTCGGCTACCCGGCCTGCCCCGACCTGGAGGACCGGGCGAAGATCGCGGACCTGCTCCGGCCGGAGCGGATCGGGGTCGTCCTGTCGGAGGAGTACCAGCTGCACCCCGAGCAGTCGACGGACGCGATCGTCGTCCACCACCCGGAGGCGAGCTACTTCAACGCGGGAGGCCGACGCCTGTGACCCCCACCTATTCGTTCGAGTTCTTCCCGCCGAAGACGGACAAGGGCGAGCAGACCCTGTGGGACGCGATCCGGCGGGTCGAGGCCCTGAAGCCGGACTTCGTGTCCGTGACGTACGGCGCGGGCGGCTCGTCCCGCGACCGGACCATCGACGTGACCAAGCGGATCGTGACGGAGACGACGCTCCGGCCGGTCGCGCACCTGACGGCCGTCGGCCACTCGGTCGCCGAGCTGCGGGCCATCATCGGCGCCTACGCGGACGCCGGCGTCCGGGACGTGCTCGTGCTGCGCGGCGACCCGCCGGGCGACCCGCGGGGGGAGTGGACCCCGCACCCGGACGGCTTCCGTTACGCGTACGAACTCGTCGAACTGGTCCGCTCGCTGGGCGAGTTCCGGATCGGGGTGGCGGCCTTCCCGGAAGGCCATCCCCGCTCCGAGAGCGCCTCCACCGACCTCGCGCACTTCGTGGCGAAGTGCGGGGCGGGGGCGGACTACGCCATCACGCAGATGTTCTTCGACCCCGAGGACTACCTGCGGCTACGGGACCGGGTCGCCGCCGCCGGCTGCGACACCCCGATCATCCCGGAGATCATGCCGGCCACCGACGTCCGCCAGATCCGGCGCTTCGCCGAGCTGAGCGACGCGGCCTTCCCCGAGGACCTGGCGCACCGCCTGGAGGCGGCGAAGGACGACCCGGCGGCCTCGTACCGCATCGGGGTCGAGTACGCGACGGCGATGGGCCTGCGGCTGCTCGACGAGGGCGCGCCGGGCCTGCACTACATCACGCTCAACAAGTCGACGGCGGCCCTGGAAATCCACCGAACCATCATGAGTGCAAGGAGAGTTGCAGCGCATGTCTGACGTCACCGACACCGCATTTTCCGACTACAAGGTCGCCGACATCTCCCTGGCCGCGTTCGGCCGCAAGGAGATCACCCTCGCCGAGCACGAGATGCCGGGCCTGATGGCGATCCGCCGCGAGTACGCGGAGACGCAGCCGCTGGCGGGAGCCCGCATCACCGGCTCCCTCCACATGACGGTGCAGACGGCCGTCCTCATCGAGACGCTCGTCGCGCTCGGCGCCGAGGTCCGCTGGGTGTCCTGCAACATCTACTCGACCCAGGACCACGCGGCCGCCGCGATCGCCGCCGCCGGGATCCCCGTCTTCGCCTGGAAGGGCGAGACCCTGGAGGAGTACTGGTGGTGCACGGAGCAGGCCCTGACCTGGCCGGGCGCCGACGGCCCCAACATGATCCTCGACGACGGCGGCGACGCGACGCTGCTCGTCCACAAGGGTGTGGAGTACCAGAAGACGGGTGAGCTGCCCGAGGCCTCCAACGAGGAGCTGGCGGTCGTACGGGCCCTGCTGGAGACCACGACCCTGGACTGGTCGACGATCGCCGGGGGCATCCGGGGCGTCACGGAGGAGACCACGACGGGCGTCCACCGCCTGTACGAGATGCACCGCGAGGGAGCGCTGCTCTTCCCCGCGATCAACGTGAACGACGCCGTGACGAAGTCGAAGTTCGACAACAAGTACGGCTGTCGGCACTCGCTCGTCGACGGGATCAACCGCGCCACGGACGTCCTCATCGGCGGCAAGACCGCCGTCGTCTGCGGCTACGGCGACGTCGGCAAGGGCTCGGCGGAGTCGCTGCGCGGCCAGGGCGCCCGCGTCATCGTCACGGAGATCGACCCGATCTGCGCGCTCCAGGCGGCGATGGACGGCTACCAGGTCGCCACGCTGGAGGACGTGGTGGAGACGGCCGACATCTTCATCACCACCACGGGCAACAAGGACATCATCATGGCGTCCGACATCGCCCGCATGAAGCACCAGGCGATCGTCGGGAACATCGGCCACTTCGACAACGAGATCGACATGGCGGGTCTCGCGCAGATCCCCGGGATCGTGAAGGACGAGGTCAAGCCGCAGGTCCACACGTGGACGTTCCCCGACGGCAAGGTCGTCATCGTCCTCTCCGAGGGCCGGCTGCTGAACCTCGGCAACGCGACCGGCCACCCCTCCTTCGTGATGTCGAACTCCTTCGCGGACCAGACCCTGGCCCAGATCGAACTCTTCACGAAGACGGAGGAGTACCCGACGGACGTGTACGTGCTCCCCAAGCACCTGGACGAGAAGGTCGCCCGCCTCCACCTCGACGCCCTCGGCGTCCGCCTGACGACCCTCCGCCCCGAGCAGGCGTCGTACATCGGGGTCCCGGTGGAGGGCCCGTACAAGCCGGACCACTACCGCTACTGATGTGTACGGAACGTGACCCCTGGCTCCCGGACCGGCTCCTCCGCACGGAACGGGACCTGCTGATGCCGCTCCTCCGGCGGACCCCGGAAGAGGCGTACGAGCTCCGCACCGCGTGCCCCGGCTGGACCGCCCGGCAGGTCCTCGCCCACTGCGGGGCGGCGCTCGTCCGGATCGTCGAGGACCGCCTGGAGGAAGGCGTCTTCCTGCCCGAGGCCAACGCCTGCGACGTCGCCGAACGCGAGGACTGGCCCATCGGCCGGATCCTCGACGAACTCGAACGCGGCCTCACCGAGGCGGGCCCGGTGATCGCGGTCCGCGAGGACGGCCGGCTCGACGCGGTGGCCCTGGGGGAGTGGGTCCACGCCGGAGACGTACGGGAGGCCTTCGGCGAGCCCGGCGCGTACTGCGGCGCGGCCCTCGACCTGGCGCTTCCGCTCCTGTCGGTGACGAGCCGGCGCCGGGAGACGCCGCGCCTGATCGGCGACCTCGCCGGGCGCGAGGGCGAGGTGGCCCTCGGCAACGAGATCGAGGGGCGGCCGGCGGCGCGGTTCCAGGGGGACGCGGCGACGTTGATCCGGATCTATTCGGGGCGGCCGCTGGTGCGGACGCGCTACGAACTGACAGGCGCCACAGAACACGAACTCCTCATCTACCGCTGAGCCCGCCCAGGCGGCACCCGCGCCCCGCCCGTCGCACCCGCGCCCGGCGGGGCGGTGCCCCCCACCCACCCGCCGCGCAGGGCCCGCGCCTTCACGGGGCGGTGCCCCCGCCCACTCCCGTGTGGTCCCACGCCCGCGCGTGGCGGTGCCCCCGCCCACCCACCCCCGTGTGGGCAATCGTCCCGCTGGGGCGGGACGGGTGGGCACACGGGACGGCGGCCCCAGCGGCGCCTCCGCGTTCCGCGCCCTGGCCCGCACCACAAGCGGCGGTGCACATCGTGGTGCGGGTTCAGGCTCGGGAGCCTCTGGCGCCGGCAGGGCGCGGGTCCGTTGTGTCCACCCTCCCCCAAGCTCTCGGCTTCGCTCGAGCAGGGGGGACCCCCATCGCCCCGGCGGAACGCATGCCCACAACGGGGGCGGGGGGCACCGCCCCGGTGGGACGTCCACAACGGCCGGCGGGGCCCATCAACCGAAGGGACCTTCATGGCCACGCTCGACCGGCTGCTCCGTACGCACGTCGCCGCGACGCCCCACCACCCCGCCGTCGCCTTCGGCGAAGAAGCGCTCACCTTAGGGGAGTTGCACGACGCGGCGGCGCACCTCGCCGCCCACCTCCGCACCCTCGGCATCGGCCCCGACGCCCGCGTAGGCGTCTTCGTCGAGCCCTCGCTCGACCTGATGACCGGCATCTGGGGCGTCGTGTTCTCCGGCGGCGCCTACGTCCCGCTCTCGCCCGAGTACCCCGAGGAGCGCCTGCGCTACATGATCGAGGACAGCGGCTCCCGGGTCGTCGTCACCCAGCCGCGTTTCCGGGACCGCGTCACGGACCTCGCCCCGCCCGGCACGACGGTCGTCACGCTCGGGGACGTACCGGCGGCTCCCGCGCCCGCCCCGTACGAGATCCGCGCCAGCGACCTCGCCTATGTCATCTACACCTCCGGCTCCACCGGCAGGCCCAAGGGCGTGATGGTCGAGCACGGTTCGATCGTCGCCCAGATGCGCTGGATGGCGGCGGAGCATCACCTCGGCCCGGACGCCGTCGTCCTCCAGAAGACCCCGATGAGTTTCGACGCCGCGCAGTGGGAGATCCTCGCCCCGGCCGTCGGCGCCCGCGTCGCCGTCGGTCCGCCCGGGGTCTACCGCGATCCCGAGGGCCTGGTCGACGCCGTCCGCGCGCACGGCGCGACCACGCTCCAGGGCGTGCCGACCCTCCTCCAGGCCCTCGTCGACACCGAGCGCCTCGGGACCTGCGGCAGCCTCCGGAGGGTGTACTCGGGCGGCGAGATCCTCTCCCGCAACCTCGCCGTGCAGCTCCTCGCCGAGCTCCCGGACGCCGCGCTGATCAACCTCTACGGCCCCACCGAGTGCACCATCAACGCCTCCTCGTTCACGGTGGACCGTGCGACGGTCGCCGACGGTCCGGCCGCGATACCGATCGGCAGACCGGCGTACGAGACGACCTTCCACATACGCGACGGCGAGCTGTGCATCGGAGGGGTCCAGGTCGCGCGGGGGTACCTGGACCGTCCCGAGCTCACCGCGGAACGCTTCGTCACCACCGACGACGGCGAGCGTCTCTACCGCACCGGCGACCTCGCCCACTGGAACGAGGACGGCACCGTCCAGTTCGCCGGCCGCGCCGACAACCAGATCAAGCTGCGCGGCTTCCGCGTCGAGCTGGACGAGATCGCGCTCGCCATCGAGAACCACGACTGGGTCAAGAACGCGGCGGTGATCGTCAAGGACGAGCCCCGCACCGGCTTCCAGAACCTGGTCGCCTGCGTGGAGCTGTCGCCGAAGGAGGCGGCCCTGATGGACCAGGGCAACCACGGCGCCCACCACCAGTCCAAGGAGTCGAAGCTCCAGGTGAAGGCCCAGCTCTCGAACGCCGGCACCCGTGAGGACGCCGAGCTCGCGGGCTGCCCGGTGGTGCAGCTCCCGGGCGCGACACCGACCGCGCGGATGCGCCGTACGGTCTTCGCCCGCAAGACGTACCGCTTCTACGAGGGCGGCGAGGTCACCCGCGCCGACGTCCTGGCGGCCCTGGCCCGCCGCCCCGAGGGGATCGGCTCCCGGCCGGTCGGCAGCCTCACCGCGGCCGATCTGGGGGAACTCCTGCGCTGGTTCGGGCAGTTCACGAGCGAGGAGCGGCTCCTCCCGAAGTACGGCTACGCCTCACCCGGCGCGCTGTACGCGACGCAGCTGTACGTGGAGGCGCGCGGCGTCGCGGGCCTCGACCCGGGCGCGTACTACTACCATCCGGTCCGCCACCGCCTGTACCTGACCGGTCCACTGCCGGAGGCCGGCGAACCGTCCCTCCGCTTCCGCTTCCTCGGCAAGCGGTCCGCCATCGAGCCCGTCTACCGGAACAACATCCAGGAGGTCCTGGAGATCGAGGCCGGCCACATGGTCGGTCTCTTCGAGGAGATCCTGCCCGGGTACGGCCTCGACGTCAGACCGTGCGGGGACGCGCGCTGGGAGGTGGTCCCGTACGACGAGGGGGCGCGGACCGACCCCGAGGTCGACGTCTACGTCCAGGCCCACGGCGACCGCGTCACGGGTCTCCCGGAGGCCCAGTACGTGCACACGGACGGCGACCTGGCCCCGGTCTCCCCCTCCCTCGTCGAGAAGAAGCACGTCATCGCGATCAACCAGGCGGTGTACGAGCGGGCCTCGCTCGGCATCACCGTCGTGAGCCGGACGGCGGACACGGACCGCGCCTACGTCGACCTCGGCCGCACCCTGCAGCGTCTCCAACTCGGCGCCCACGGACTCGGGTTCATGTCCTCCGGCTACAGCTCCGAGTCCGGCCACCCGCTCCCCGCCGCCCGGCGCGTGGACGAGATCCTGACGGCGGCGGGGCGGCCGACCGGCCCGTCGTACTTCTTCGTCGGCGGCCGGGTCAGCCAGGAGCAGCGGCTGAGCGAGGGCATGTACGAGGACACGGTCCACATGAGGGGCCCGGCGGAGATGATCCGTGACGACCTCGCGCAGCACCTGCCGGACTACATGATCCCGAACCGGGTCGTCGTCCTGGACCGACTGCCGCTCTCGGCGAACGGCAAGGTGGACGCGAAGGCGCTCGCCGACCTGGCCGTGGTCAATGCCGGTCTGCACGGCCGCCCGCACGTCCTGCCCCGTACGCGGACGGAGAGCAGGCTCGTGGAGATCTGGGCGTCGGCGCTCAAGTACGAGGACGCCGGCGCGGTCTCCGTCCTGGACGACTTCTTCGAGTCCGGCGGCAACTCGCTGATCGCGGTCGCGCTGGTCACCCGCATCAACCGCGCGTTCGGCGCCTCGCTCCCGCTCCAGATCCTCTTCGAGCGGCCGACGATCGAGAAGCTCGCCCACCAGCTGGACGGCGCCGCCGCCACGCCCGCGTCCCGTCTCGTACGGCTCCACGCGGCCGGCGCGCAGTCGCCCGTGTACTGCTGGCCGGGGCTCGGCGGCTACACGATGAACCTGCGGCACCTGGCCGAGGAGGTCGGCATCGACCGCCCCTTCTACGGCGTCCAGGCCCACGGCATCAACCGGGGCGAGGAGCCGTACGCCACGATCCGCGAGATGGCCGCCGCCGACGTGGCCGCGATCCGCCGCCGCCAGCCCAGCGGTCCGTACACCCTGTGGGGCTACTCCTTCGGTGCCCGTGTCGCCTTCGAGTCGGCGCACCTCCTGGAGGCAGCGGGGGAGCAGGTGGAGAACCTCTTCCTGATCGCCCCGGGCTCCCCGAAGGTCCGGTCGTCGGAGACCGGCGGCGCGTCGTACGACAACCCGGCGTTCGTGACGATCCTGTACTCGGTCTTCGCGGGCGTCATCGACGCGGGCGTGACGGCGGAGGACCGGGGGGCCTTCGTGGCGTACGTCGCGGAGAGGTTCCCGGCCCTGGACCCGGACCTGATCGGCCGGATCGTCGCGATCGTCGAGGAGACCTTCGAGTTCACGTACACCTTCCGCGAGTTGACGGAGCGGCAGGTGAGGTGCCCGGTGACGCTCTTCAAGGCGGAGGGGGACGACTACTCGTTCCTTGAGGGCGCCACGGGCTGGTCGACGCGTCCGCCGACGGTCGTGGAGCTCGACGCGGACCACTACAGCCTGCTGCGTCAGCCCGACCTGACGGAGCTGGTCAAGAAGATCCGCTACCGCCTGGGGCTGTAGCGGTCCCGTCGGAGGCCTCGTCCGTCGTCGGGGCCTTCGTGTGGAGGATGGCCCGGGCCTGTTCTGCGGCCCGGGTCGTCGTCTCGGAGACGAAGTCGAGGAAGCGGGCGACGTTCTCCAGGCGGTTGCCGGTCGGGGTCCGGGCGCCGAAGACGGTGACGCCCTCGCGTGCGGTCTCGACGATCTGCGCCAGGGCCCGGGCGGAGGCCATCATCGACTGGTACCAGACGTCGTCGTCGACGCTGTAGCGCTCGCGGCGGCGGTCGTCGCGCTCCCGGCGGACGAGGTCCTGGCTGTCGAGGAACGAGACCGCCTTGGAGATGGACGCCGGGCTGACCTGGAGGCGCTCGGCGAGTTCGGACGCGGTGAGGCTGCCCGCGTCGGCGAGCGTGAGGGCGGCCATGACGCGGGCCATCATCTTGGGCATGCCCGAGGCCATCATGACGGTCGTGAACGTCTCCTCGTACGCGCGCACGGCCTCGGCGTCGCGCCCGTGCGGCTGCGGGGCGGCGGAGGTTCCCCGGGGGGCGGCCGGCTTGCGGCGGTGGGCGCGGTGCTCGGTGGCGCGGTGGGCGAGGTCGGCGCGGTAGCCGGTGGGGCCGCCGTTGCGCATGACCTCCCGCGTGATGGTCGAGGTCGGGCGTTCGAGGCGGCGGGCGATCTCCGCGTACGCGAGGCCGTCGGCCAACCCCAGGGCGATCTGCTGGCGTTCGGGCTGGGTGAGTCTGCCTCCCGGCATCGCGGTCTCCTTCGTGGGCGGGTGGGCGCGTCGTGGCGTCAGCATAGCGTTCACTCTCATTTCATTGCAACGAACCCTGGGTGGGTTGTTGCGTTAGATCCAGAACCATTGCAATGAAATCCTGCAACTGACCTGCGATGATGGGCTTTTCTCGCAACGAACTGCTTGCCGGGTTGTCGAACGCAACGTAGCTTTTCCTTCATCGGAAAGAGCGCGGCGAGCAAGCGCCGGCTCTCCAAGAAGGAGAATCACCATGCAGAAGTTCGACACCGCCGCCGCCATCGTCGCCATCCTCGCCGTCCCCGCCGGACGCATCCGGCTCGTCGCCGCCGACCGGACCGACACCACCGTCGAGGTCCTGCCGGCCGACCCCTCCAAGGGCCGTGACGTGAAGACGGCCGAGCGGACCGAAGTCGCCTACGCCGACGGCGTCCTGCGCATCGAGGTGCCGAAGGCGAAGAACGGCATCCTCGGCGACACCGGCTCCGTCGAGGTGACGGTCCAGCTGCCCGCCGGCTCCCGCGTCGAGGCGCAGGCCGCCGCCGCCGAGTTCCGCGCCGTCGGCCGGCTCGGCGACGTCGCCTTCGAGGGCGCGTACCGGGAGATCAAGGTCGACGAGGCCGCGAACCTCCGCCTCGCCGCCACCGACGGCGACATCGAGGTCGGCCGGATCACCGGTTCCGCCGACATCAGCACCGCGCGGGGCGACATCCGCATCGCCGAGGCCGTGAGCGGCACCGTGAACCTGAGCACCCAGAAGGGTGACATCTCGGTCACCGCGGCGGCCGGTGTCTCCGCCTCCCTGGACGCCGGCACCGCGTACGGCCGCGTCAGCAACTCCCTGAAGAACGACGGCACGTCCGGCCTGAGCATCCGGGCCACGACCGCGTACGGCGACATCGCCGCCCGCAGCCTCTGATCCACCCCCTGCCTTCGAGGAGCAATCACCATGACCACCCCGGCGATCGCGGCGAACGGGCTGCGCAAGTCCTACGGCGAGAAGACCGTCCTGGACGGCATCGACCTGACCGTCCCCGACCGGCACGGTCTTCGCGCTGCTCGGCCCGAACGGCGCGGGCAAGACGACGGCCGTGAAGATCCTGTCCACGCTGATCACCGCCGACGGCGGGCAGGCCCGGGTGGCGGGCCACGAGCTCGCCACCGCCGCGCAGTCGGTGCGTGCCGCGATCGGTGTCACCGGGCAGTTCTCCGCGGTCGACGGTCTGATCACGGGCGAGGAGAACATGCTCCTGATGGCGGACCTGCACCACCTGTCCAGGCAGGAGGGCCGGCGGGTCACCGCCGAACTCCTGGCACGCTTCGACCTGACGGAGGCGGCGAGGAAGCCGGCCTCCACCTACTCCGGCGGCATGAAGCGCCGCCTGGACATCGCGATGACGCTGGTCGGCAGCCCGCGGATCATCTTCCTGGACGAGCCGACCACCGGCCTGGACCCGCGCTCCCGCCACAACATGTGGCAGATCATCCGCGAGCTGGTCGCGGACGGGGTCACGGTCTTCCTCACCACCCAGTACCTGGAGGAGGCCGACCAGCTCGCCGACCGCATCGCGGTCCTGAACGACGGAAAGATCGCCGCGGAAGGCACCGCGGAGGAGCTGAAGCGCCTGATCCCGGGCGGCCACATCCGCCTCCGCTTCTCCGACCCCGCCGCCTACCGCACCGCCGCGACCACCCTCACCGGGGCCACGAGAGACGACGAGGCACTGGCCCTGCAGCTCCCCAGCGACGGCAGCCAGCGTGAACTGCGGTCCATCCTCGACCGGTTGGACACGGCAAACATCGAAGCCGACGAACTCACGGTCCACACCCCCGACCTGGACGACGTCTTCTTCGCCCTCACCGCCACCGCCACCGTCCCCGCCCAGTCCAAGGAGTCCGCCCGATGAGCACCCTG